>JAFAAS010000113.1 GCA_023426435.1 Verrucomicrobiota bacterium
GCTTGGGCGTGGTGGTGATGGTGATGACCGGAGTCGCTGGGAAACGGGAGGGCGAAACTGCGAAGATTGATGGCGATCGCGGCCGAGGCGTCTTCGCGGATGTGATAGGCGCGGTTGGGCTCGAGGCCCTCGATGCGCTGGGTTCGGCGGGTGACGGGCCAGAAGATTTCGGCGTGGAGAATGCCGGTGGCGTCGCCGAGACCGATTTCCTGGCGGAGCGGCGCGGCGCCGAAGCTGCCGCCACTGGAGATCTCGCGGTGAAGCGTGCGGGGGCCCGAGGGAGTTTGGAGAACGATTTTGAGGCGAGCGCCGCGGGCGTCGCGGTTGGATTTCACGCCTTCGAGACGGAGCTTCAGCCAGCGGTTGCCGTGGCCGGGGTTGGCGAAGAGTTGGTTGCGATAGGTGTCGCCGGAAACGGCGCCGCCCATGTCGGCGTAAACGTCTTGATCGCCATCGTTGTCGATGTCGCCGAAGGCGATGGCGTGTCCCTTCTGGAGCTGGCCGAAGCCGCCGGACGTGGTGACATCCTGGAAGCGGCGGGCACCGTTGTTACGGAACATGCGATTGGGGAGAAGGGTGGTGTAATCGGGATCGCCGGTGCCGACGTAGAAATCGAGCCAGCCGTCGTTATCGAGATCGCCGAAGTTGCAGCCCATGGTGTGGAGGACCTGGTAGAGTCCGACCTGTTTGGTGACATCGGCGAACGTGCCGTCGCCTCGATTGCGGAAAAGGCGGGCGCGGTGACCGGCGTGCGGGATGCCGAGGTAATCGGCGGCGATGTCGCCGGCGTCCTGGATCCCGTAGCCGTTGACCATGAGATCGAGCCAGCCGTCGTTGTCGTAGTCCCAGAACCAGCAGGAAAAACTTTCGAACGGTTGGGTGACCCCAGCTTCGAGGGCGACGTCGGTGAAGCGCCACGGGGCGCGGGAGGAACCGACGTCGACGGCGGGGCCGTCATTGCGCAGGAGGAGATTGGGGCCGGATTTGCGGGAGATGTAGAGATCGGGTCGGCCGTCGTTGTTGAAATCGCCGGAGACGACCCCCTTCACGAAGCCGACGATCGCGACGCCGTTGGCGGAGGCGCATTCGGTGAACGTGCCGTCGCCATTATTTCGATACAGCTCGCAGGGATAGTTCTGGCTTTCGCCGGGGGTGGTTTCGTTGCCGATGAAGACGTCGATATGGCCATCGCCGTTGAAATCGAACCAGGCGGCGGTTTGAGTGGGGTTGAAGCTGAGGAGGCCGGCTTCTTCGGTGACATCGGTGAAGGTGCCGTCGCCGTTGTTGCGGAGGAGGGAATTCGGGTAGCGGCCGAGGTCGCCGAGCCAGGCGCCGCGGAGGACGAGGACGTCGATGAAGCCGTCGTTGTTGTAGTCGGCGTGGATCATGTTGAGTCCGCCGGTGAGGCCGAGGAGACCGGCTTCGGCGGTGCGCTCGGTGAAGGTGGCGTCGCCGTTGTTGAGAAAAAAGCGAAGCTGGCCGGTGGAGCGCCAGGTGGAGGAAAGGACGTCGAGAAAACCGTCTTTGTTGAAATCGTCGAGGATGACGCCGCCGGCGAGCTCGTCGGAATCGAGGCCGAGGGCGGGGGCGACGTCGGGGAAACGTTTGATGTCGTGGTCGGACTCGAACGCCTCGGAAGGGATGAGCCAGCGGGCGGGGACTTTGTCGGGGTGTTCGCCGAGGGTCATGTAGGCGATGTTGAGCAGCCAGCGGGCGCGGAGATCGCCGGGAAATTTTTCGAGCAGCGCGGTGAGCTCGGTGATGGCGGCGCGGGAACCCTCGGGGAGTTGGTGGATGCCGCCGTCGCGGATGGGGAAGAGGCAGGAGTCGCCGTTGTGATTGAGGAGGCAGTTTTCTTGTTCGCCGATGCGCAGGTGAGAGATGGCTTTGAGCGTTTGGACGCGCGCGAAAAGATGCGCGGGGAGATCGGGCGTGCGTTCGCGGAGACCGGCTTCGTAGTGCTGGTATTGGGCGAGGGCTTCGCGGGAGGCGCCGGCGCGGAGCAGGGCGTTGCCGTAGGGGAGCCGATATTTCTGGCGCTCGGTCGGGTCGCTGACGGCGGCGAGGGCGGAGCGGAGAAGGTCGGCGGTTTCGGAGGCGCGGTAAGGGTTTTCGTAGGGCGCGCCGTCGGCGGCGATTTTTTGGAGCATCGCGGCCATGCGGCGCGTGCTTTCCGGTTGATTCGGCATCGGCGTGCCCGGAATCGCGGTCGGGGAGCAGAACTCCGGGGCGGGAAGGGCGGTGACGGCAGGGGCGAGAGCGCCGAAGGCGAGAGAAAGGAAAAGCGTGCGCGGAAGATGCGACGCGTGGGCACGGGAAAGGAAAAGTGCCCCGAACGTGGGGGAGGGCATCGTGCTGGCGTAGTGGGGCCAGCGGCGAACGGAACGGCGCAGGGCTGAGATGCTGAAAAACGGAGGTTAGATGCTCGGCGGGCGGAGGGAACGCGGAGATGGCGCGCGCAGCGCGAGGGAGCACGCGGCCTGCGGCGGGGTCGGGAGACCCCGGCCCTACAGGGGCTCAGGGAGGAAGCGTTCGAGGCGCCCGCGGAAGTTGCGGGAGAGGGGAAGGCGCTGGCCGGTATCGAGGACGACGACGTAATCGCCGTAGGCGGCGGACTGAAGTTCCCGGACGCGGTTGAGGTGAACGAGGGCGGAGCGGTTGATGCGGGCGAAGCCGGAGCCGGAGAAACGGGCTTCGAGGGAGGAAAGGGTTTCGCGCAGCATGAAGCGTTTTTGGTCGGCGAGATGGAGCACGCAGTAGTTGTTCGCGGCTTCGACCCAGACGATTTCGCTGTGCTTGAGAAAGACGACGCGGCCGTCGGCGCGCACGGCGATGCGTTCGGGTTCGGAGGCGCGGGTGGCGAGGAGGGATTCGAGGCGGGAGCCGAGATCGCGTTCGCGGCGGGCGACGACGGAATCGCGGACACGTTTCAATGCGAGCTGGAGGCGGGCGCGATCGAACGGTTTCAAGAGGTAGTCGGCCGCTTCGGCGGCGAAGGCTTCAACGGCGAAGCGTTCGTGGGCGGTGACGAAGACGATGGAGGGGCGGGGATCGGGAAGACGCCGGATGACTTCGAGTCCGTCGCAGCCCGGCATCTGCATGTCGAGGAAGACGAGATCCGGTTGCAGGGCTGGGATGACCGTGAGGGCATCGGTGCCGTTGGAGGCTTCGCCGACGATCTCGACGGCTGGGTCGGTGGAGAGCAGCGCGCGCATGCGATCACGCGCGAGCGGCTCGTCGTCGACGATAAGGATCCGCAGCTTGGTCATGGAGCGTTTCCGGGGGCAGGAAATGTGCGGCCACGGTGAAACGCGGATGGAGCTTGGAAACAGTTCTGGGGTGGTCGGCGGTCGAGCGATGGCGACGCGCTGGAAGGTGAGGGTGAAGGTGAGCGTGACGTGCTCGGGAAAAGCGCAGTATTGCGCGGTGGGGGGCACCGCGCCTCCATCGGAGGAGGAGCCGACTAATCGGCGATGAATTTGGCGAACTGGCCGCGTTGGGTGCGGCTGAGTGGGAGGCGGGTGGCGCCGTCGCGGAGGATCACGGTGTAATCGCCGTGGAACGTGGGCTGGAGTTCGCGAACGCAGTCGAGGCGGACGAGGGCGGAGCGGTTGACGCGGGCGAAGTCGGAGGAGCTGAGACGTTCTTCGATGGCGGTGAGCGTTTCGCGAACGATGAGGCGCGTGGTGTCGGTGAGGTGAAGAAGGACGTAGTTGTCGGCGGCTTCGACCCAGACGATTTCGTCGGGCTTGAGGAAGACGACACGGCCCTCGGATTTGAAGGCGAGCCGCGAGGGTTTTTTGACGGGGGCGGAATCGGAGAGCAGCGATTCGAGGCGGGCGCTGAGGTCGCCGTCGCGGCGCTGGCGGATGTGTTCGGCGGCGCGGGCGAGGGCGGTTTTGAGGCGTTCGCGGTCGAACGGTTTGAGGAGGTAATCGACGGCGTGGACGCCGAACGCGTCGACGGCGAAGCGGTCGTGGGCGGTGGCGAAGACGATGGCGGGGCGTTGTTCGGGCGGGAGTTTTTGGACGACCTGGAGGCCGTTGGCGCCGGGCATTTGGACATCGAGGAAGACGACGTCGGGTGGATCGTTTTCGATGTGGGCGAGGGCTTCGTCGCCGCTGCCGCACTCGGCGACGATTTCGACGGAGGTGTCGTTGCGGAGGAGGGCGCGGAGGCGTTCGCGGGCGAGGGGTTCGTCGTCGACGATGAGGAGGCGGAGTTTGGTCACGGGCTTAGGCGGAGGATCGGTTTAACCACGAATGGACACGAATGCACACGAATGAAGACTTGGTTTAGTTGGCGAAGGGGAAGGTGAGGCGGACGTGGAGGCCGCCTTCGGGTCGGTTGAACATTTCGAAACGTTGGGCGTCGCCGTAAAGTTCGCGGAGGCGGGCGCGACTGTTGGCGGTGCCGATGCCCTCGCGGGTGAAGCCGCCGGGTGGCATGCCGGCGCCGTTGTCGATGACGGAGAGGATGAGGTTTCCGTTTTCGTGGGAGGAACGAACGGTGATGAGGCCGCGGCGGACGTGAGGTTCGATGCCGTGGCGGATGGCGTTTTCGACGAGCGGTTGGAGGATGAGATTGGGGACTTGGGCGTCGAGCGTGGCGGGGTCGATTTCCATGCGGACGTCGAGGCGATCGCGGAAGCGGATTTGTTCAATGCCGAGGTAACATTCCAGAAAAGCGATCTCGGTGCGGAGCGGGGCGAGCGGCGTGCCGGTTTGCGACATGGTCATGCGCAGGAGCTCGGCGAGCTTGATGAGCATGCGATCGGCGGCATCGACGTCGGAATACATGAGCGACGAGATGCCGTTGAGGGCGTTGAAGAGAAAATGGGGTTTGAGCTGGCGGAGGAGAGATTGGAGGCGGGCCTCGGTGAGGTGTTTTTCGAGCTCGAGGGTTTGGACGGTGCGCTCGTGATATTTGCGGTAGTAATCGAGCGCGTGGCTGACGGAAACGATGACGCCGTAGATGAGGAGATTGAACGGGAAGGTTTTGACGAAGAGCGGTTGGAAGATCTCGAGGAAGGTCGTCTCTTCGCCGATGACGGCGGAGTGGGCGACGCCGACGGCGGCGCGGAGGACGACGTAGAGGAAGGCAAAGCCGAAAGCGGCGGCGAGGTGGATGCCGGCGGTGCGCCAGGGGACGTTGGCTTCGGGTGGAAAGCGGCGCGCGAGGCGGGCGATGGGCAGCGAGAGGAGCGCCCAGACATACCAGTCGGCGAGCGAATAGCTGATGGCCTGGCCCCAGGTGATGGAGCGGCCCAGCATGCTGCTCGAGAGGTAGAATTGTCCGGCGAAGGCGAAGCCGATGAGGGACCAGAGAACGAAAAAGCCGAGTGCTCCAAGGATGCGGCGAACGGCGGGGCGGGGACTCGGCATCGGGAAAACGTTTACAGCGGGGGTTGGCGGCTGGTTCAATCTGGTCGCGCGGAGTTGCGCAACGACATCCTGAATGAGCGAACGCGGAACAGGCAGTGTGTTGGAGGAGCGACGCGCGAATGCGGCGATGCGGACGCGAGCGGAGGAGGTGGCGCAAAGACCCGTGCTTCCGGTGTCGCCGTTGGTGGCCGTGTTGTTGCCGGTGGTGATTGCGGCGATTGTGACGGGAGGGTTGTTCGCGTGGTGGTTTCCGCCGGCGGCGCCCGGAACGATTCCGCCGGACGTGCGATTCGTGGAGGTGACGGAAGAATCGGGGTTGGGCGCGTGGAGCCCGGTGGCGACGGAGCAGTCGCCGACGACGCTCGGCGGAGGTGTCGTGTGTTTCGATTACGACGGCGACGGGCATCTGGATGTGTTGCTGGTGGGTGGAGGAACCTGGCCGTGGGAGGAAGGTTGGGGGAAGCGGGTGAGCCGCGGGAGCCTGGGGTTGTTTCGCAATGACGGGACGGGGCGGTTTACGGAAGTGACGGCGAGCGCGGGGTTGAATGTGGAGTTGCAAGGCATGACGGCGACGGCGGGAGATTTCGACGGAGATGGGCGGCCGGATTTGTTCGTGACCTGCGTGGGAGCGAATCATCTTTTCCGGAATCTGGGGCGCGGTCGTTTTGAAGACGTGACGGAGCGGGCGGGATTGGCGGAAGTGGAGAACACGTGGAGCACGGGAGCGTGCTGGATCGATTTCGACGAAGATGGGCGGCTGGATTTGATCGTCTGTCATTATGCGCGGTGGCCGCAGGAGGTGGAGTTGAGCGCGGCGTTTACGGTGGCGGACATCGGGCGGTCGTATGGGGCGCCGGTGGGATTCGTGGGCGCGTTTCCGTCGGTGTATCGAAATCTTGGTGACGGACGATTTGTGTTGGAGACGGGCGGGGCGGGGTTGCGCGACGTGGATGCGGAGACGGGTTTCCCGAAGGCGAAAGCGCTGGCGGTGGCGCCGGTGGATGCGAACGGGGACGGTCGGATCGATCTGCTGTTTACTTATCATGTGGCGGAGAGCGCGCTCTTCGTGAACGATGGCGGGACCTTTCGGCGGTGGTCGGGCTCGGGTGGGCGGCGGCGCGAAGGCGGCTCGGCGGAGTTTGCGCTGGTGGGATCGCTGCCCTTGGCGGCGGCGGATACGGATGGACGCTCGGGGGCGTTGGAGGCGCTGGCGTTGGCGACGCGCGGTGACGGGGCGGAGGATGTGGTGGAGTTGAACGGTAAGCTCGGGGTGGGATTGCTCGATTACGATTTGGACGGGCGGCGGGATGTGTTGAGCGGGAACGGACGCGCGGAGCCGGATACGAATCGGTTTCGCGAGATGAGGGCGTTTGCGGCGTCGCCGGAGTTGCGGTGGAACCGCGGAGACGAGTGGGTCAGCGTGCCGGCGGGAGCGGACGAACGGTGGGCGGCTCCCTTGGTGGCGCGCGGGGTGGCGGTCGGGGATCTGGATGGCGACGGGGATCTGGATGTGGTGATCGCGCAAAGCGGGGCGGCGCCGCGGGTGTTGCGCAATGAGCAGAAAGGCGGGCAGTGGTTGGGGATCGATTTGGTGGCGAAGCGCGGCGTGCGAGAGGCGTATGGAGCGCGGGTGGAGGTGCATACGCCGCGGCGTGTGCACGTGCAGACGGCGATGCCGGAAGTGACTTACATGGCGCAATCGGCGGGTGGGCTGACGTTCGGGTTGGGGGACGATGCGCGGGTGCGGCGCGTCGTGGTGCATTGGCCGGACGGGACGCGGCAGGAGTTTCGGCCGGAGGCGGTGAACCGGCGCTGGGTGGTGGAGCAGCGGTGACGGACGGGCGTGTGCGTCAGATGCGGTGTTGACAGGGGAGGGAAAGTCCGGCGAATTCTGCCCCCTTTCACTCGAAACCGAGCGGTTCTGACCGCCGCGGATCGACTCCGAATTTCAACCAACTCGTCCCATGGCCCAAAGCGAAATCCTCCTCGTCAAACCCGTCGACAACCTCGGTGGCGAAGGCGATCAAGTTAAAGTCCGCGCCGGTTACGCCCGCAACTATCTGCTCCCGCGTGGCATTGCGGTGCCGATGACGACGGCGAATCGCAAGCAGGTGGAGTCGCTGAAGAAGCGTCGCGCGGAGCGCGAAGCGAAGGAGCTCGGCGGCGCGCAGGAGCTGGCGAAGAAGCTCGAGAAGAAGAGCCTGGCGTTCGCGGTGAAGACGGGCGAAGGCGGCAAGATGTTCGGCGCGATCACGGCGAACGACATCCATGAGAAGCTCGCGGCGGACGGTCTGGAGATCGACAAGAAGCGTATCCACCTGCACACGCCGGTGAAGACGCTCGGCCAGCACACCGTGAAGATCAAGCTGCACGCCGATGTGGCGGTGGAGTTGAACTTCGACGTCGTCTCCGAGAATCCGATCGAGCCGGCGGCTCCGGTGGAGAACACGGACAAGAAGTCCGAGAAGAAGAAGTAAGCAGTCAATTTGGCTTTGAACGAAGGCCCCCCCCCGGGGCCCGCGCCGCCCGGGTGTTTTGGGGGAAAT
>JAFAAS010000042.1 GCA_023426435.1 Verrucomicrobiota bacterium
GAGGAGATTTGACGTATCAATGGTTGCGAAACGGGGCGGCGATCGACGGGGCGACGGGGACGACGCGGGTGTTGGGGGAGATGCGGGCGGAGGACGCGGGTGTGTATCAGAAAATTGTGACGCATGCGTCGGGGACGCTCGTGAGCGAGCCGGCGATCGTGGGGGTGGCGACGGAGGCGAAGATCGCGGGAGGCGCGGTGGAGGTTGCGGCGAATCTGCGGAAGAGCGACGGCACGGTTAACGATCAGGTGGTGTTGACGGAGGCGGCGGCGGCGATCACGGCGGAGCATGGGCGCAACGAGGTGACGCGGGTATCGTATCTCGTTCTTGACGGTGACATCGTGCAGGTGGAGCTCAGCGGCCCGGGGACGTTGTCGCTGGTGTTGGAGGAGGCCACGGGACCGGCGGCGCCGACGAATTACAATCAGCCGGTCGAATACATGAAAGGGCATGCCGGGATCGTGATCACGGGAGCGAATGAATTTTCGAATGTGGCGGTGTTCAGTGCGGGGCGGGCGACCGAGGCGGATCAAACGATGTTCAAGGAGGGGGTGGATTACGACGGGGTGGCGGACCTCGCGTTCATCGCGATTGCGACGACGAATGGAAAGTTTGGCAGTGTGCGGACCTCGAATGTGAACTATTTCGCGGAGCGCGGCTTCACGGGCGTGTATGCGCCGGGAGTGGCGTTTCAAGGGCCGGTGGAAGTGGGTGATGTGACCGCGTTCGATGCGGCGGAGCCGGTGTTGGTGATGGGATCGGCGGCGGACGTGCGGGTGGCGGGCGGCGACATGGCGCAGCCGAATGGGCAGGCGGTGAAGGTGAGTGGGATCGCGCGGCTGGAGTTTGTGGAGGGCGGCGATTCGCACGGGCGGACGTGGGAGGCGAAAAGCAATCGCGGTGTATTCAGGGAAAACGGACGCGAAGTGACGGGGCGGATCGTGATGGAAACGCGGCGGAGCGAAGGCGGGTCGCGGTTTCGGGGCATCGCGACGCGCGCGCGCAGCGGAACGGGGAACGAAGCGACGATCGGTGGATTTGTGATCGACGGTGGAGCGCCGCGGCGGGTGTTGATTCGCGCGGTGGGGCGGACGTTGACGACGCAGGGAATTGGGGAAGCGGAGGTGTTGGCGGATCCGGCGATCACGGTGCACGACGCACGGAACGGGAATGCGGTGGTCGCGACGAATGACGATTGGCGAGAGAATGCGAATGCGGCGGACATCGAAGCCGTGGCGGCGCGGCTCGGGGTGGCGCCGCTGGCGGCGGACGATACGCGCTCGGCGGCGCTGCTGAGCGAGTTGGAGCCGGGCGTCTATAGCTTTGTGGTGACGGCGAAAGGCGGGTCGCCCGGCGTGGTGCTTGTGGAAGTTTACGACGTGGATCCGCCGGATGGTCACTCACGTTTTGCGGCGATCTCCACGCGGGCGGCGGCGGCGACGGGCAATGGTGTGGCGATCGGCGGATTTGTGATCGAAGGCGAGGAACCGAAGCGGGTGTTGGTGCGCGCGGTGGGGCCGACGTTGACGACGCAAGGGATCGAGGAAGCGGAGGTGTTGGCGGATCCGATGGTGACCTTGCATCGGGGTGCGGAGACGATTGGGGCGGTGAGACGAATGCGGCGTTGATCGTGTCGACGGGCGCGCGGATTGGTGCGACGCCGCTGGCGACGATGGATACGAAATCGTCGGCGTTATTGATGACGCTGGCGCCGGGGCCTTACAGCTTTGTGGTGCGCGGCAAGGGTGAGGCCTCGGGCGTGGTGTTGCTCGAGGTTTATGATGCGGATTGAGCGGGGGTGGCCGGTGGCGCGGGCGCGAAGAGATCGCGGCACACGGCGGCTCACCCGGAGGGTTCGCCCTACCACGGACGAGCCCGGCGGGGACGCCGGGCTCCACCGAAGGCAGCTTTCTAATACTGGCGGGTGGGGAGGGCGGCGGCGGCGTTGATGGCGTCGAAGAGCTCGTCCTTGTTGTATTGGACGCGCGGGACGGTTTCGCCGGCGACGATCTTTTCGATGAGGTCGTAAACCTTGGGGCCGAAGAGGGGGTTGCACTCGACGGTGCAGTTCAGTTTTCCGTCAACGACGGCTTGGACGGCTTCCTTGATGGCGTCGATCGAGAGGATGGTGATGTCGGTGCCGGGTTTGAGGCCGGCTTCCTCGATGGCCTGGATGGCGCCGAGGGCCATGTCGTCGTTGTGGGCGTAAACGATTTCGAAATTGCGGCCGTGTTTTTTGAGGAAGGCTTCCATGACCTCCTTGCCGCCGGAGCGGCGGAAGTCGCCGCTTTGGGAGTCGATGACCTTGAGGTCGGGGTATTTCGCGATGGCTTCGGCGAAGGCGCGGCGGCGTTCGTTGGCGGGGGCGGAGCCGGGGGTGCCCTGGAGTTCGAGGATGCGGCCCTTGCCGTTGACGTGTTTGGCGAGCCAGTCGGCGGCCATGCGACCTTCCTCGGCGAAGTCGGAGCCGACGAAGCAGGTGAAGAGGGATTCGTCGGAGACCTGGACGGTGCGGTCCATGAGGATGACGGGGATCTTCGCGCGTTTGGCGTCGCGGAGGATGGGTTCCCAGCCGGTTTCGACGATGGGCGCGATGACGATGGCGTCGACGCGTTGGGTGATGAAGGAGCGGACGGCGCGGATCTGGTTTTCCTGGCGGCCCTGGCCGTCGGAGAACTTCAGGTTGATGCCGCGTTTGGCGGCTTCGTTCTTCATCGATTCGGTGTTGGCGGTGCGCCAAGCGGATTCGGCGCCGGTTTGGGCGAAGCCGACGGTGAGGGGTTTGGCGACGAGCGAGGCGGCGGCGCACAGGGACATCGCGAACGGGAGGAAGAAGCGGGTGAGTTTCATGGGGACGGGGGGATTAGACCGAGCGAAAACAGGAATGGCGGGGAAAGGGAAGCGCGCTTCGAAGGTCAGCGAGTGCCGGATGGCTGGACAGTAAAGTGCGGTGCGGAGTTGCGGAGTCTTTGGACGATCGGAGTGACGAAGTGTGAGGGGTTAGCTTTCTGCACTAGGATTCGCCGGTTGGAGGATTTTGGGCAGGTTTTGTCGTATCCCCATGAAATACATCTCGCGATTCCTTTGGGCTGGCTTTGCCGTGCTGACATGCGGAGCTCCACTCATGCGAGCGGAGGTCCTGAATGCTGAAATCCCCATGAAAACATTTGGCCACATGCCTGACGGACGGCAGGCGCATCTTTACACGTTGGAGAATGAGAGCGGTTTCCGCGCGGATATTTCCGATTTGGGCGGGATCGTGGTGAACCTGCTGGTGCCGGATCGAAGCGGAAAGGTGGTGGACGTGTCGCTCGGTTGCGGGAATGCGGCGGAGTATCTCGAGACGACGGCGTATCTCGGGGCGTTGATCGGCCGCTACGGGAACCGGATCGCGGACGGGAAGTTCACGCTTGATGGAGAAACTTACACGCTGGCGACGAACAACACCCCGAACGGGATTCCGTGTTCGCTGCATGGCGGAAGAGTCGGGTTCGACAAAGTGCTGTGGCGGGCGACGCCGTCGGTGCGCGATGGAAATCCGACGCTCGTGTTGAGCTACGAGAGTCGCGACGGTGAGGAAGGTTATCCGGGAAATTTGTCCGTGCAGGTGACGTATGTGGTGACCGCGCAGAATGAGCTGCGCATCGATTATGAGGCGACGACGGACAAGGCGACGCCGGTCAATCTGACGAACCACACGTATTTCAATCTTCATGGCGAAGGCGAGGGGACGATCCTCGATCACGTGCTCATGTTGCGCGCGAGCAAGACGACGCCGGTGAATGCGGGGCTGATTCCCACGGGTGAACTGGCGCCGGTGGCCGGGACGCCGTTCGACTTTACGGAGCCGCGCGTCATCGGCGATCGCATCGATGCGGAGAATGAACAACTGAAGTTGGCGGGCGGATACGACCACAACTGGGTGGTGGACAAGGAAGACGACGAGCTTGCGCTCGTTGCGACCGTGCATGAGCCCAAGTCGGGCCGGTTCATGGAAGTGCTGACGACGGAGCCGGGCGTGCAGTTTTACTCGGGCAATTTTCTGGATGGTTCCATCACGGGCAAAAGCGGGAAGCGTTATCCGAAGCGGAGCGGGTTTTGTTTGGAGACGCAGCATTTCCCGAATTCGGTGAATCAGCCGAATTTCCCGGACACGATTTTGCGTCCGGGGGAGACGCTGCGGAGCACGACGATTTATCGATTTGGTGTGAAGTAGTGGGGGCTACTTCGGGGCGGTGTCATCGGGCGGACGCGAAGCATCGCCGCAAGCGGGCTCCTACAGGCAGCTACGAATTCATGCAGACCGCGGGAGCGGGGCTCAGTCGAGAAGGAGGGCGGCTTGGAGGCCGGGGCCGTGAACGCCTTCGATGAGGATGCCTTCGACGTCGGCGGTTTTGGAGGGGCCGGTGACCCAGATGATGTTGGGGTCGGCGGGCTGCGCGGCGATGGCGGACGGGATGTCGGGAAAGATTTGATCGCGGCGGACGGCGGCGATGTGGACCCACGGTGCGAGGGCGCCGAGGCGGCGGGACGTGGTGTTGTCGGAGAGGATGATCGTGCCGGTTTCGGCGATGGCGCCGAAGGCGGCGGTGAGGCCGAACTGATAATCGTCGATGCGGGTGCGATCGAGTTCGGTGGAGATCGTGAAGGTGGAAGGGAGGTGGGACGCGAGGGCGGCGTGGAGGGCGGGATCGCAGTAGCCGCGGAGGAGATTGTTTTCGGTGAGGAAGGCGATGAGCGCGAGCGGGGAGGCGAGTGGGGTGCCGTTGACGGCGCGGAGGCGTTCGGCGAAAGGCGTCCAGAGATCGTCGGGTGTAGTTGAATTGCGGAGACGGACGAGGTCGGTGTCCCAGTCGGGGAGGGGCGTGCGCGACGGGAGCGGGGCGAGGGCGGAGCGGACGCGGGAGAGGATTTGGTCGCGAGAGGAGGACATCGGAAAACGCTGAAATGCTGAAATGCTGAAATGAGGTTAGCCGCAAAGAGGCGCAGGAGGCGCAAGAAAGGAGATCAGGATTTTTGCGCGTTTTGCGCATTTTTGCGGCCAATCGTGGGTCGCGATTTCATCCAACTGCGGAAGTTGCCGCCGCGCCAGGTGGGGAGGGTGCGTTTTTTTTCCCAGGCGCGGAGGGGCGGGATGGGGAGGAGGGTGGTGGGGAGGAGGTTGATGAGTTTGCCGGCGGTGAGGGCGGTTTTCCAGGCGGTCGGATGCGTGGCGAGCGTCGCGAACGGGCCCATCGGCGGCGTGGCGGCGGAGGCGAGGGGGGCTTGTTCGCGTTTTCCTTTTTCGCGGAGGCGGAGCAGGAGGTCGGGGATGGGGATGTTGACGGGGCAGACCTCGTTGCAGGCGCCGCAGAGGGAGGAGGCTTTGGGGAGGTCGGCGAGTTCGGGAAATTTTTTTCCGGCGAGAAGCGGCGATAGGACGGCGCCGACGGGGCCGGGATAGACGCTGCGGTAGGCGTGGCCGCTGGCCTGGCGGTAAACGGGGCAGACGTTCAAGCAGGCGCCGCAGCGGATGCAGCGAAGGATGTCGCGGCATTCGGTGGCGAGGACATCGGTGCGGCCGTTGTCGACGAAGATGACGTGCATCTCCTCGGGGCCGTCGGGTTGCGTCGGCGATTTGGGGCCGGTGATGAACTCGGTGTAAACGGTGAGCTGCTGTGCGGTGGCGGAGCGGGCGAGGAGGTTGAGGAGGAGGCCGAGGTCGCGGTCGCGCGGGACGAGTTTTTCGATGCCGACGAGTGCGATGTGGCATTTGGTGGCGGCGAGGCAGAAGCGGGAGTTGCCCTCGTTGGTGACGAGGACGAGGCGGCCGGATTCGACGGAGATGAAGTTGCCGCCGGTGAGGCCGACATCGGCCTGGAGGTATTTTTCGCGGAGGAAGGCGCGGGCGCGGCGGGTGATGGTTTGCGGATCGTCGTTGTAGGCTCCGAGGCCCTCGCGTTCGAAGGATTGGGCGATCTCGCGTCGGTTTTTGTGGATGATCGGGCGGACGATGTGGCTTGGGTGGTCGTGGTCGATCTGGACGATGAATTCGCCGAGGTCTGTCTCCAAAGCTTCGATACCGTGTTTCCGCAGGTAGGGCTCGAGGTGGATTTCCTCGGAGACCATGGTCTTGGCTTTGACCATTTTGGTGGCGCCGCGGTCCTGCATGATTTTGAGGACGGTGGCGTTGGCGTCGTCGGCGGTGGAGGCCCAGTGGACTTTGACGCCGTTGGACTGGAGCTTGGCTTCGACGGCGGGCAGGTAGGTGTCGAGGTGTTCGAGCGTGTGTTGTTTGATGTCGCCGGCGAGCTCGCGGAGGCGGTTGGGATCGGCGAAGTGGTCGAAGAGGAGTTTGGTGCGCTTCTCGTGCGTGGCCTTCGTGGATTGGTAAACGGAGGCGCGCTTGTCGGGCGGGAGGGCGGTGGAGAAGGTGTCGAGAGGTTGGCGCATGGGTTAGGAACCAAGAAAGAAGTTAACCACGGATGGACACGGATGAACACGGATGGAGAGCCCGGTCGTGGGTAAATCGGATCCGTGTTTATCGGTGTTCATCCGTGGTGAGAGAGATCGGAATTTTGAACCACGAATGGACACGAATTTACCCGAACGGACGAATGGGAATTCGTGGTTATTCGGGTGCATTCGTGGTTAGAGGAGGTTCGAGTTTTTCAGGGCGTCGCGGAGGATTTGGGCGAGGTGTTGGGGGCGGATGGGGGAGCCGGATTTTTCGGCGAGGCCGTTAAGGTGCATGAGGCAGCTCATGTCGCCGGAGACCACGACGTCGGGGTTTTCGGCGCGGAGGTGTTCGAGTTTGAGCGTGCCCATCGCGGTGGAGACATTCGGGAAGGAGACGGAGAACGTGCCGCCGAAACCGCAGCATTGTTCGCCTTCGCCGACGGGGACGACGCGCGTGCCGGAGATGGAGGAGAGCAGCTGAAGGGCGGCTTCGCCGCTGGGCGTGCCGCGGGAGTGGCAGGAGCGGTGGAAGGCGAGGGTGGCTTTGTATTCGCCGGGCCAGGACGTGACGCCGAGGGCGTTGACGATGAAATCGGCGAGTTCCCAGGTGCGTGATGCGAGCGCGGATACGGCGGGGAGGTCGGGCTCGTTTTCGAATTCGAGGAGGGCGCCGTGGAAGAGCATGGCGGCGCAGGAGCCGGACGGGATGACGACGGGGGCGTCGCCGGCGAAGGTGTTGACGGTGTGGCGGACGATTTTGCGCGAGGCGGGCCAGTCGCCGCCGTTGAACGGGGGTTGTCCGCAGCACGTTTGCGCTTCGGGGAATTCGATGGTGCAGCCGAGGTATTCGAGGACCTCGACGGTGGCGCGGGCGACGTCGTCGTAGAAGGCGTCGCAGAGGCAGGTGGCCATCAGTTGGACGCGGCGGTCGGCGGCGGGGCGGTGGCGGTGAGAGAGGTCCATGAGGAAAAACTCCAAGAACCAAGAGCCAAGCTGCAGAGAAGGTCCAACCTCCAATTTTTTTGGAGGGCGGATGGTGGGAGGGGGCGGGCTACACACCCCGCCCTTCGGGCACCCCTCTCAAGAGGGGACTTCGGCGGCGGGGCGGTGCAGAGATTTTCGGCGCGTTGGGACAACGCGCCCTACCTGGCGATGCCCCAGGGGCTGAAGATCACGTAGAAGAGGAGCGTGACGGCGACGACGGCGTAGCCGGCGAATTTGGCGCCTTTGGACGTTTCGATGCTGACGGTGGTGTTGTGGCGGAAGGCGAAAGGCTCCGGGAGCGGTTTGACGAGGCGGAGGAGCGTCATGACGGCGATGCAGAGGGCGAAGCAGATCGCCATGCGATTCAAAAACTGGATACTTGGCACCATGAACTTGAGGGCGCCGTAGGCGACGACGTTGGTGAGGAGTCCGACGATGCCGCAGACGTGCGGGGCTTTGCGGACGAGCAGGCCGAAGACGAAGACGGCGAGGATGCCGGGAGAGATGAAGCCCTGGCCCTCCTGGATGATGGTGAAGATGCTGTTGCTGATCTTTGGATTGCCGAGCTGCGGGGCGAGGAAGACGGCGACCATCGTGAAGACGACGACGGAGATGCGGCCGAGGAGGACGATGGATTTGTGCGTGGCGTTTTTCGCGAGGTGTTTCTTGTAGATGTCCATCGCGAAGATCGTGGAGGCGGCGTTGAGCATCGCGGCGAGGGAGGAGACGACGGCGCCGAGGAGTGCGGCGAGGACGAAGCCGACCCAGCCTTTGCCCTGCGGGAGGACGCGGGCGAGGAGTTGGGCGAGGGCGGTGTCGTATTTGTAGGCGATGAATTTTTCGGAGGCGGTGGTGGCGCCGGCGGCGGACGCGGCGGCGGCGGTGCGGGTATTGTAGGCGTCGATTTCCGCGGCGAGGGCGGGGTTGACGTTGCGCCAGGCGTGATCGTCGGAGGTGAAGAGGGAGAATGGGGCGGGCGTGAGGGAGTCGAAGTGGGCGCGGGTGACGGGGAGGACGAAGGTGTGGCGGATGTTGGCGGCGTTGAGGGCGGCTTGGTCGGGGAAGATCGCGATGAGGTAGCGGTCGGCGGGGAGCGCGGCGATTTGGGCGGCGGTGGGAGCTTCGGCGGTGGCGACGACCTGGGTGTCGGGGTTGGCTTTGAAGTAGCGGACGAGCGCGGCGGTTTTTTCGGGGCCGGCCTCGAGGCGCATGTCGTTGGAGAAAAGGTTAAACGCGATCATGCCCGGCACGACGATGACGAACGGGATGATGAGCTTCATGAACGCGGCGAAGACGATGCCCTTCTGGCCTTCGGCGAGGGAGGCGGAGCCGAGGGTGCGTTGCGTGATGTATTGGTTGAGGCCCCAGTAGTAGAAATTCGGGATCCAGAGACCGAGGAGGAGGGCGGTCCACGGAAGGATGGTGTCGGACGCGGGCAGGAACATGTTCAGGCGCGGGGCGTTGAGCTCGACGAAGCGCTCGAAGCTGCTGGTGCCGGCGGCGAGTTGGACGGTTTCGATGGCGCCGGTTTGGGTGCTGACGACGGTGGCGGCTTCGGTGGCGAGGCCGAGTTTGTTGAAGGCGAAATACATGATGACGGCGCCGCCGACGATGAGCGCGCTGCCCTGGATGAGGTCGGCCCAGGCGCAGGCTTTGAGGCCGCCGGCGGTGACGTAGAGCATGGCGACGATCCCGATGATGAGGGACGCGTTGATCATGCTGACATTGTGTCCGGCGGTGCCGGCGAGCGTGGTGATGGTGAGCGCGCCGGAGTAGGTGACGGCGCCGAGGAGGAGCAGGTAGATGAAGATCGTGGCGATCGCCATGAACGAGCGGGCGCTGGGGCTGAAGCGGTATTCGAGGAACTCGGGCATCGTGAAGATGCCGGCGCGGAGGAAGTAAGGCAGGAAGCAGAACGCGACGACGACGAGCGTGATGGCGGCCATCCATTCGTAGCTGGCGATGGCGAGGCCGACGTGGGAGGCGGCGTTGCCGGACATGCCGACGAATTGTTCGGTGGAGATGTTGGCGGCGATGAGGGAGAAACCGATGAGCCACCATTTGAGGCCGCGGCCGGCGAGGAAGTAGCTTTCGGAGCTGTCGCCACCCTCCGTGCGGCGGCTTTGAATGAGGCCGATGGCGACGACGGCGATGACGAAGGCGATGAAGATGACGATGTCGATCGGGTAGATGCGGAAGGCTTCGCTCATAAATGGGGAGGGTGAGGGTGAAGGTGCGCCGAGGGGAAAAACAGGTGGGGATTGGACCGGCGGGCGAGAGGGGCGTTCAATCGGGTGGGGGAGGGGCGGGCAATGTTAAAGGGGGCGAGGGGGATTGGCAGAATGGGTGAATCGAGAGCGCAACGAAGCCCGACGGGGACGTCGGGCTCCACCAAGCTTGCGGTGGGGGAGGCGGGTGGCAGGATCGCGCGGCTTTCTCTTTCCCCTATGAATGATGCTGTTGTTGCGACGTCGTCGAATGGCTTGAAGTGGGCGCGCGTGCTCGGTTGGGGCGGCGTGGTGGCGCTCGGGACGGCGTCGATTGCGGTGCTGGCGCTGTCGCGGGGCGAGGCGGTGAGTGCGTTGTGGATGGTGATTGCGGCGGCGTGCGTGTTTGCGGTCGCGTATCGGTTTCACTCGGCGTGGCTGATGGCGAAGGTGCTGACGCTCGACGAGCTGCGCGCGACGCCGGCGGTGGTGAAGGAGGACGGGAAGGATTTCGTGAAGACGAATCGCTGGGTGGTGTTTGGGCATCACTTTGCGGCGATCGCGGGTCCGGGTCCGTTGGTCGGGCCGGTGCTGGCGGCGCAGTTCGGGTTTTTGCCGGGGATGTTGTGGATTTTGATCGGGGCGACGCTGGGCGGGGCGGTGCACGATTGCGTGATTCTGTTTTGCTCGGTGCGGCGCGGAGGAAAGTCGCTGGCGCAAATGGTGAAGGATGAGGTGGGGCCGTTTGCGGGGTTTGCGGCGCTGGTGAGCATCATCGCGATCATGGTGATCCTGCTGGCGGTGCTGGCGCTGGTGGTGGTGAACGCGCTGGCGGAGAGCCCGTGGGGTTTGTTCACGATTGCGGCGACGATGCCGATCGCGGTGGCGATGGGGTGCGCGATGCGGTTTGGCGGGCATGGCGGGAAGTGGCTGGCGATCGTGAGCGCATTTGGCGTGGTGGCGTTGCTGGGGGCGGTTTATGCGGGGCAGTTCGTGCACGCGTGGGGTTGGGACGAGGCGCTGACGTTGAAAGGCACGACGCTGGCGTGGTGGATTATTGGATACGGGATTCTGGCGTCGGTGCTGCCGGTGTGGCTGCTGCTCGCGCCGCGGGATTATCTGAGCACGTTCATGAAGGTGGGGACGGTGGCGCTGCTCGGCGTGGCGATCGTGGTGCTGGCGCCGGTGTTGAAGATGCCGGCGGTGACGCAGTTCATCGATGGCAGCGGGCCGGTGTTTGCGGGGCCGGTGTTTCCGTTTTGTTTTATCACGATCGCGTGTGCGGCGATCTCGGGGTTTCACTCGCTGATTTCGTCGGGCACGACGCCGAAGCTGCTGGCGCGGGAGAAGGATATTCGCGTGGTCGGTTATGGCGCGATGGCGACGGAGATGATGGTGGGCATCATGGCGTTGATCGCGGCGTGCGCGATGGATCCGGGCGAATATTTCGCGATCAACATGCGCGGCGAGCCGGCGGCGGTGACGGAGCGGATCACGGCGCTGGGATATCCGGTGACGGTGGCGCAGATGGACGCGCTGGCGGCGGACATGGGGGAGAAGACGATGGTGGGCCGGGCGGGCGGGGCGCCGACGTTTGCGGCGGGGATGGCGCAGATGTTTGCGGGGGCGTTTGGCGGCGGGACGGCGGTCGCGCTATGGTATCACTTCGCGATCATGTTCGAGGCGTTGTTCATCCTGACGACGATCGATGCCGGGACGCGCGTGGGGCGGTTTATCGTGCAGGATTTTCTCGGGATGATCGTGAAGCCGTTGGGGAACACGAAATCGTTTGTGGGGAACGTGCTCGGGACGGTGTTGTTCGTCGGCGCGTGGGGATGGTTTTTGTATCAGGGCGTGATCGATCCGTTGGGCGGGATCAATTCGCTGTGGCCAATATTTGGCGTGGCGAATCAGTTGCTCGCGGTGATCGCGTTGTCGCTGGGGACGACGGTGCTGATCAAGATGGGGCGCGCGCGTTATGTGTGGTGCACCTTGGCGCCGCTGGCGTGGTTGCTCGCGGTGACGATGAGCGCGGGGTGGATGAAGATTTTCGCGAGCGATCCGCGGCTTGGGTTTTTGGCGGCGGTGGCGGATTTAAAGGCGCGGATTGCAGGGGCGGGTGTGGAGGCGGCGGGGCAGGTCGCGCAGTGGGAGCGGCTGGTGTTCAACAATCAGGTGAACGCGTTTGTGACGGGCACGTTTCTGGTGCTCGTGGCGGTCGTGGTGATCGCGAATGCGCGCGTGTGGTGGCAGTTGTTGTCGGGGAGACGCGCGGCGGAGTTGCGGGAAGATGCGTATGTGGCGGTGCGCGCGGTGGCGGAGGAGAGTGCGGTGGTGGCGGAGGCGAGGTGAGGAACGCGGCCGGAGACGAGGGGGGACGGTGGACGCGGTTCGCGCGAGTGGGACTGCGGGCGAGTGGGAACAACCCGACGAGGACGTCGGGTTCCGCCTAGGGCCTGTTAACACTACAGTAGTGCAAGCCAGATAAGGGCGAAGGTGACGAAGGAGCGGAAAATCACATCGAG
>JAFAAS010000058.1 GCA_023426435.1 Verrucomicrobiota bacterium
GACAAAATCCGCGAGCCCGAGGTCTATCAATTCTGGGGCCCGGTCACGCTCGGCGCCATCGTCAGCATCCACAATCCGTCCATCGAGTTCCACCCGGGTCACGGTCAGCTCAACACCGGCGCTTGCGTGATCCTCGCCGCCGGCGGCGGACACAACTCCCTCAACGTCGGCTCCGAAGCCGCACCGTTCGTCGCTTTCTTTCACAACCACGGCGTCAACACCGTCATTCTTCGCAACCGCCTCCGCAGCGACGGCTACGATCCTCGCGTCGATGGCGTCAACGACGCCCTCCAAGCCGTCAAACTCGTCCGCGCCTACGCGAAAGAATGGAACGTCGATCCCAACAAGATCGGGATCGTCGGCTTCTCCGCGGGCGCCGAGCTCGCCGCCTACGCCTCCATCCAATTCGAAGAGTTCGACCGCACCCACGATGTCCCCGGCAACCCGCTCGCGAAAATCTCTTCGCGCCCCGATTTCACCGGCTTGATTTATCCCGGCCCCACGCCTTTCGCCCGCGGCGAGAAGCCCACCATCCCTCGTTCAACGCCTCCGTCGTTCATCGCCACGCCCGGCTGGCGCGACTGGATCCACGCCCTCTGGGCCAACGAATACTTCACCGCCCTCCACTTGGACGGCGTGCCCAACGTCGAACTTCACGTTTACGCCCGCGGCCGCCATCCCGGCGACAAACCCGGCCCCGACGAACCGCCCGCCACCGGCGGCCTGGCCAACATGGGCGGCATCGCTTTCGGCACGTGGTCCCACCGCTTCCTCGACTGGTTCCGCGACCTCGGCTTCCTCAACAAACCCGGCGTCGAAACCCTCGCCGCTCGCGACGTCGCCGCCAATCTCGACCGCCAACCCCGCCGCCCGCGCAACTAGCAGGTAGGGCGGGGTCTCCCGACCCCGCCGTCCGTCGCCTACAAAAACCGCGCCATCACTCCGCGTCGCGCCGCGATCTCCATCAGCGGCTCCGGCCGGATCGTCCCGGTCACGACAACCAGCTTGTCGTCGTCGCACACCGCGACGCACACTTTCTGCGCGCCCGTCCATCCGCCCTTCGTCGGTGCAAACACCAGCACCTGCGTGTCGCCTTCGTTCACCGCCACCACGCGCGCCCAGCCGCGTCGTTCCATCACGGCCGCCGCCGCCGCAAACATCTCCAGCGCCCGCTCCTCCCGTCCCTCCGCGTCGATCGTATAAACACCCACGCTCGCCTTCCGCACCGCGCGCAACGCCATCCGCGCATCCTCCGGCATGTCTTTCACGAAGCTCAAACCGCTTCGCACCGCGCTCAACAACAGCGGCCCCGCCGACACTTGCACCTTCACTTTCGCCTTCGTCGCCAGCGCCGCCACGATTTCATCGCGCAACACCACCGCATCGCGCACCAGCGTCACCGCGTTCACCACCGCGATCGCCAGCAGCGTGATACCCGCCGCGCTCAATCCCAGCAACCACTGCCACCAGCGGATTCGCCGCTTCGATCCTGCTCCTGAAACATGGGCGGAGTTCATCGCAGTCCTCGTTGAATCGCACGTCGTTCGCTCAAACTGACTTCTTCGAGCCACCCAACTTCAGCTTCGCGAGTGGCTCGATGTTCAATCCTTCACCGAGCGCCGCAATCTGCTCCGGCGTGATGTTGCCCACCACATTCACAAACACGGCCTTGTCGTTGGAACGATCGATCACCGTCACCACCACGCCATCGATGCTTTCGTCTTCCCGCATCTTCACATAGACGCCGACATCCTCCGCCTGCTCCGCCTCCTTCACCGTCACGAGCCTCACCCAGCCCTGCCCTTCAAGTTCGCTCCGAATCGCTTCCACCCGGTCCGTCGTCTCCGCCTTGTTGGTCTCATCGAAGCCGACAACGTTCACCCGCACGTGCTTCAAGCTGCGCAACAGCTCCGCCACTTCCGGCTCCTCCTTATCGACGAACCGCGCTGCCAGCTTGATCAGCGGAGCGTGCAGGTTCACTTCGACGAACTCGCACCCTTTCGCCGGCGTGAACTTGCCGAGATCGACATACCCGGGTTCAGCGGCACGAACACTCGTCGCCGCCAGGGCGACCGCCGAGAAAATCGAAACAATAAAAAGACGACGTTTCATAAGATGACTGGGTTGAATTTTGGTTGTGACCCACGGCGCGATTCGCGTCGCAGGCGTCTTCATCACACGGCACCGGGCGGCAAAGTTGCACCGTCTCCAAAAATCCTCGTTTGGCCCGGCTCTTCCCGCCCTCCGCAGATGTTCCGCGTTCGCGATTGCGCCCCCTTCACCGATTCTCCAGCGTCACCGGCTCCTATGGGACGCCAGTGGCTTCACGCAAAACGCGCCATCGTAAACCTGAAGAAGGGCCAGATGGTCGGAAAACTCGTCAAGGAAATGACCGTCGCCGCCAAGCTCGGCGGCGCCGACATCAGCGCCAACCCCCGACTTTTCGCCGCCGTCGAAAAAGCAAAGAAGGCCAGCGTCACTCGCGACGTCATCGAACGCGCGATCGCGAAAGGCGCCGGCACCGGCGGCGACAAAAGCTCCATGGAGCACGTCGTCTTCGAAGGCTACGCCCCGCACAAGGTGCCTGTCATCGTCGAGGTTTACACCGACAACCACCAGCGCACCGCCCCCGAAATTCGCGTCCTCTTCAAAAAAGGCGTCCTCGGCGCCGCCGGGAGCAACAAGTTCCTTTTCGACCACGTCGGCCTCGTCGAAGCCCACCACGCCGACCTCAACATCGATCGCGAAGCCGCCGCCATCGAAGCCGGCGCCAACGACTTCGAACCGCTCACCCACGATCAAAACGACGACGTCCCCGCCGACCGCGCCGGCACTCGTTTCATCACCGAACGCACCGCCGTTCACGCCGTTTCCACCTGGCTCGCCCAAAACGGCTGGACCGTCGTCACCAGCGAAATCGGCTATCTCGCCAAAACTCATCCCGAACTCGACGACGCCGCGCGCGCCGAGGTCGGCGAATTTCTGCAAGCGCTCGAAGATCACGACGACGTCCAACGCGTCTGGGCCGCAGTCAGATAACTTACGTGGTGTCATGGGGGCGCGGTGCCCCCACCGCGCAATTCCTCTCCGTTCCCTTGGGGCCGCTCCCTAGGAACCGCGACTTGGCGCTTCGGCACTATGCCGTCGCCATGAAAATGTTAACCAAAGGACAGCAGGCTTGCGTGCTGGCGCTTCTCGTCGGCTCGCTCACCGCAGGTTGTTCCAGCACCTCTTCTCACACGACCCGCGGCGCGGCCGGCGGCGCCGCACTCGGCGCCCTCGCCGGCGCCGTCATCGGTAACAATCGCGGCAGCGGCAACGCCGCCTCCGGTGCCGCCATCGGAGCCGCCGCAGGAGCCATCGCCGGCGGCGCCCTCGGCAATCGAAAGGATCGCCGCGAAGCCGCCACCACGTCGTCCAGCTATTCTGGATACGACGCCAACGATCCCGCCGTCACCAACATCTACGTCGAAGGCTCCCCGCCGCCCCCTCCGCCCGCGCAATCCGAAGCCGTCACCCCGCAACCCACCTCGAACGCCGTCTGGGTCCCCGGCTACTGGTCCTACAGCGGTCGCAATTACACCTGGGTCGCCGGCCATTGGGAAATTCCACCCGCGGGTTACGACTCCTTCGAACCTCCCCAGTGGCGCCGTCAAGGCAATGGCTACGTTTACGTGCGCGGCCATTGGCGGTGACCGAACTCGATCGCTGATTGTCGCGCGGGGTCTCCCGACCCCGCCGCGCCTCAGCCTCCGTTGCGCACGTTGCCTTCCCGCTCCGCGCAACAAAAAGCCCGCGGATTTCCGCGGGCTTTATAGCATATTAAATAATGTCCATAGCCGTTGGCCGGACCGGAAAACCCGTTTTGAACCACGAAGGCACCGAGCACACCGAGAAATGCCACGGGATCTCTCCGTGCCTCTGTGGTTCACCTGAAGGGCTATCGTTTTTCTGAAAACGCTCTGATTCTTGGTTCTCTCACCGCTCCGCGCCTCGACCGCGGCCTCCGTGACGCCCTCCCTCGCCGCGATGCCCGCCTCGCACGTCGCCACTCGCGCTGCCGCGCCCCGCACTCGGCGCCGAAAACCTGGGCGCCGAACGAGCTCCCGCATCGCTCCCGATGGAAGCCCTTCGCTCCGGCGCCGGAACTGCCCGCGGCGCCGGCGCCGCCGCGACTCGAGGCGCCACCGCGCGCGGCGCTCTCTCCGCAAAATGCCGCGGCGCTTGCACCCGCTCAGGTCGCTGCTGCACGTGCTGCCGTGATTGCCCTTCCGGCCGCGGTCGCCAATCACGCCGCTGCCCAGCCTCCGGGCGCTGCCGCATTTCCGGTCGCTGATTGATCTGCGGCCGTGCCGATGGCGCCGCCGCATGTTGCTGCTGCCTCAGCGTTCCCGCGGGCGGCGCCCCCACCACTCGTGGCGCATTCGGCGCAAACTCCCGCCGCTGCCCGGGCCCGCGATTGCCATCACGCTCTCTATCCCGCCGCCATTCGCGACGTTCTTCGTTTCGCTGCCTCACCTGCGGCGCACCCGCTGGCGTCTGCTGGATTCCAGGATTGCGCGCACCTGCTCGCCAGTTCGACGCCGCCGGCGGCGCTCCGATCTCCCGACGCTGCTGACCATCCCGGCCAAAATGATTCCTCTGCCCGTCGCGATTTCCATGCGGCCGCGCGCCATGCTCCCGCCGATCCCAGCGCCGGCTCCAATCATGCCGCGGCGCTCCATGATGCGGCGTCGGCCGCGCAATCTCGCGCCCGGGCCGGTTGAAATGATTGTGATGATTCCGGTGATGATGATGCCGGCGGTGCGACGGCGTCCATGGCTTCCAATCGTGATGAAAGCGATGATGATGCACGAATCGATGGTGCCGCCAGTCATGATGATGCCGCCAGTGATGACGATAGCTCGGATTCACCACGATCACGCGTCGTCGCCAATCGCAGTCATAACCCAGCCACCATCCCACGCCGAACCCCACGCCAAACGTGATCCACGGATCGGTCCGATAAATCACCGGACGCTCAACAAAGATGATTTCCGGATCGTATCGCGGCACATACACCACATTCGGCTGCGCTGGCACGATGCGAATGTATTCTCCTTCCGCCACCACTTCCTGCTCCGCCGTGCTCGCCAACAATCCTTGCGCCTTCGCCCTCGCCCGCACGCGCTGGATCGCTGCCATCACTTCTTCGGGTTTATCGAGATACGCGTCTCCCAACTGCCGCGTCCACGAAAGGTTTTCGTCCATCCACTTCACCACGTCCGGATAACGCGCCAACCCTTTCACGCTGTTGTCCCACGGCTGCCCTTCGATCTGCGCCTCCGCTCCGCCTTTCTCCAGAAAACGCGCCGCCAACACCACGTCCGAACTCTCGATCGCCGCCGGAAGTATCAGCGCCACCAACACGTCCGGATACAACGCGATCGGCGCCACGAGTTGCTCCATCTCATCCGAAGTCGCCACCGCCGCTCCCGCCTCCGCCGTCGTCGTGGTGGTCTGTGAAAATGCCGGCGCAGCTCCTGCGATCGACACGCAGAAAGCGAAGAAAAATCTGAATGTGGTTTTCATGCCTCGTAGGGGTAACCCGATTGATGACGCCGCCGCGCCGATGTGGTGACACCCGCGTCGCCCGACGCTGCCATCGATCCTTCGTCCTCGCAACCTTGCCCATCAAAGGTAGGGCGAGCCGTCCTCGGCGAGCCGCGCGCCATCTTAGACCCACGCTCCCACCGGAACAGCCCCGCCCACCCGCCTTACTATGCTCCGCGTCACCGCGTTAGAGCGTTCCCCCATGCCTGCTTCCCGCCACATCCCCCTTTCGCCATTTCAACTTCGGCTGCTCGCCGTCGTCGCGATCGTCGTGCTGGCCGGCTTCGCGCTCGCCGCCGCTCCCGCCGTGCTCGTCGCCTTCATCGGCATCATGTTCGGCGTTTTTTTCTCCGCCGTCGCCCGCGGTGTGCAAAAACTCCTCCCACTCGGCTACCGCGCGTCTCTCGCGATCGCGATGCTGTTGCTCCTCCTGCTCGTGGGACTGCTCACCATCTTCGTCGTCCCGCAAGCATCCGCCCAAGCCCGCAAGCTCCGCCAGGACATCCCGGTCGCGTGGGACAAAGCTCAACAGCGTCTCGCCACCACTCCCTGGGCCCGCCCTCTGCTCGACACCATCGGCGACGAATCCCGCTGGCTCCCCGAAGCCAAAACGATCACCACGCGCGCTGCCGGCATATTCACGACCGCCATCGGCGCCGCCGGCGCCGCACTCGCCGCTATCTTCCTCGGGCTTTTCCTCGCCATCGAACCGGGCACCTACATCCGCGGTGTTGTCCGTCTCTTCCCCCGTCATCGACGCCCGCGCGCCGCCGAGGTGCTCGACCAGCTCGGCCGCGTGCTCCGCCGCTGGCTGGTCGCGAAATTCATCTCGATGGGCATCGTCGGTGTGCTCACCGGCACCGGCCTTTGGCTGCTCGACATCCCGCTCGCCCTGAGCCTCGCGATCTTCGCCAGCCTGCTCACCTTCATCCCCAACATCGGCCCGGTCATCGCCGCGCTGCCCGCCCTGCTTCTCGGTTTCGTCCAAGGCCCCTCCACCGCCCTCTACATCGCCCTGCTCTATATCGGCGTCCAAACCATCGAGAGCTACGGCATCACGCCGTTCATCGAACGCGAAACCGTCCTCCTTCCGCCCGCCCTCACGC
Source organism: Verrucomicrobiota bacterium (assembly GCA_023426435.1). Classification (GTDB taxonomy): domain Bacteria; phylum Verrucomicrobiota; class Verrucomicrobiia; order Opitutales; family Opitutaceae; genus Opitutus. The sequence continues at coordinate 6,699 of JAFAAS010000058.1, forward strand.
TCACCGCGCAGCTCACGCTCGGTCTCATCGCCGGCTTCATCGGCGTGATCGTGGCCACACCGCTTCTCGCCGTCGCCATCGTGCTCGTTCAAACCCTCTACATCCAGGACGTCCTCGGCGATTGCTCCCAATCGTCCATCGGCGACGCCAAATAGCGCCACGCTCCCACGCGCGCTCTCTCACCCAACATTCGCCTTCGCTCCAGCCACGCGCCACCGCCGCAACGCCGCTCCCGTCAACGACCGTTCGCTCGCCTCGATCTCGTTCCGCGCACCCGCGAACACGATCTCGCCGCCATCGCGTCCGCCGCCCGGCCCGAGATCGATGATCCAGTCCGCGAGATGGATCACATCCAGATTGTGCTCGATCACGATCACCGTGTTCCCCGCATCGCGCAGCCTGAACAACAGGTCCATCAACTTCTGGATATCCACCCAGTGCAGCCCCGTCGTCGGCTCATCGAGAATATATAACGTCGATCCTTGCTGCCGCTTGCTCAACTCCAACGACAACTTCAACCGCTGCGCCTCCCCGCCCGACAACGTCGTCGCCGACTGCCCGAGCGTCAGATAACCGAGCCCCACCGCATCCAGCGTCGCGAGCTTATCGATCACGCGCGGGATGTTGCGAAACAGCGAAATCGCCTCGCGCACCGTCATGTCCAACACGTCCGCGATCGACTTGCCGTGAAACAAGATCTCCAGCGTCTCGCGATTGAACCTCCGCCCGCCGCAACTCGGACACGGCGCATACGCATCCGCCATGAACTGCATGTCCAACTTGATCACGCCATCGCCCTGACACCGCTCGCAGCGCCCGCCACGCACGTTGAACGAAAATCGGCTCGCCTTGTATCCGCGCACTTTCGCCAGCGGCACTTGCGCAAACAAATCCCGCAACAATCCCAACAAATCCACATACGTCGCCGGATTCGACCGCGGACTCCGCCCAATCGGCTCCTGATCCACCTGCACGAGCTTTTCGAAGAAATCCAGATTCTCGATGTGCCGGTGCTTTCCGGGAATCGTCTTCGCGCCATTCAACTTCCGCGCCGCCGCCGCCGCGAGCACGTCGTTCACCAGCGTGCTTTTCCCCGAGCCGCTCACGCCCGTCACACAGGTCAGCAGGCCCACCGGAAAACGCGCATCGATCCCGCGCAAATTATTCGCCCGCGCCTCGCGCACCGTCAGCCACGCGCCATCCGGTTCCTTCGTCTTCGCATCTTTCACCACGCTCAAGGTCCGCGCCAGATACGGTCCGGTGCGCGACTCCTTCGCCGACAACCGCACGCACTCCTCCGGCGTCCCCTGAAACAACAACCGCCCGCCTTCCACGCCCGCCTCCGGCCCGAGTTCAATCAACTGATCCGCCAGCCGCATCGTGTCCTCGTCATGCTCGACCACGAGCACCGTATTCCCGCGATCGCGCAACGCCACCAGCGTATCCAACAGCTTCTGATTATCGTGCGGATGCAGCCCGATGCTCGGCTCATCCAAAACATAAATCACGCCCATCAATCCCATTCCCAATTGCGTCGCCAACCGCACCCGCTGCGCCTCCCCACCCGACAGCGTCGAGTAATCCCGCTCGAGCGTCAGATAACCCAATCCCGTCTCCTCCAAAAACTCCAACCGCTGCTCGATCCCCGTCACTACCTCCCTCACCGCCTCATTGCTTCCATGCTCCGCCACCGCCGCCCGCGCCACTTCATGCGCCCCTTCCACATCGAGTTCCAAAAACTCCGGAAACGTCACCTCATCCTTGGAGTTTGAAATTTGTTCCTTCTCTGGAGCTTGGATCTTGGATCTTGGAGCTTTCAACAACACCGCTCCGCTCCGCGCATTCAACCGCGTCCCTTTACACTCCGGACACTCCCCCGCGATCATGAAGGTCGTCAGCCGCGCACGAAATCCCTCGCTGTCCGTGTGCCGCCAGCTGTCCTCCAAATCCGCAATCACCCCCGGAAACGTCGCCGCCTTCGCCTCGCGCATCCGTCGCAACTTGAACGCAAACTGACGCTCCCCCGCCCCAAACAAAATCGCCGCCCGCGTCTCCTCCGGCAGCTTTCGCCACGGCACATCCGGATCGAACGGCAACTGCTCCGCCAGCTGCTTCAACAGCGCATTGTGTTTGATGATGAGATTCTTCCCGCCAATCCGCCACGGCTTGATCGCGCCTTCCCTCACGCTCTTCTCCGGATCCGGCACGATCAACTCCGGCACAAATTTCATCTTCCGCCCCAATCCGCCGCAGGTCGGACACGCCCCTTCCTTGTGATTGAACGAAAAATGCCGGGGCGTCAGCCGCTCGAACACATCCCCGCAAATCTCGCACGCCAGCGACTGGCTCAACGCAATCTCCCGCCACGGTTCGTCCGCTTTCTTCTGCGCCAGCACGATCACGCGATCTTTCCCTTCCCGAAACGCCAGCTCCAACGAATCCGCCAGCCGGCTCCGCTGATCCGCATTCGCCACCAAGCGATCGATCACGAGATCCACCGCAATTTCCTTCGTCCCCGTCCCAATCAACTTCGGCTCATCCAGATTCTTGATCTCGCCATCCAGCCGCACGCGCTGAAATCCCCGCTGCCGCAACCGCGGTAGTTCATCTCTCAATACACTCGGCTTCGCCCGCATCGCCGGCGCCAGCAAAATCACCCGCTCGCCCGCGCACTCCGTCAGCACGCGCTGGACATTGTCGTCCAACGATCGCTGCACCACCCGCCCGCCGTCTTTCGGACACCTTTGCTCACCCACCAACGCCCAAAGCAGTTGCGCATAATCCGCAATCTCCGTCGCCGTCGCGATCGTGCTCCTCGGCCCGCCCGCCCCCGTCCGCTGCTCGATCGCCAGCACCGGCGACAGCCCGTGAATGAAATCCACATCCGGCCGCTTCAACTGCTCCAACACCTGCCGCGCCTGCGTCGACAGGCTCTCCATGTATTTCCGATACCCTTCCGCATAGATCGTATCGAACGCCAGCGACGACTTCCCCGACCCGCTCGGCCCCGTAATCACCACGAGCTTCCCGCGCGGAATCCGCAGCTCGAGGTTTTTCAGATTATGCTCTCTCGCTCCTTTGATGTGAATGTGCGTCGCGGCCTGCATGGCTGGAACGCGCACCTTAACCGAAACCCCTCAGGATCAAAGCCGAAGTGCAAAAATTCGCGCAACCGTTCCGCCGAAAACCGAACCCCGCTCACGCAAAAAACCGCTCCGCCACAATCTTCCCGTCCCTCACTTCATAAACGCACAGCTCCGTCATTCTCATCCGCGGCTGCCCTTTCATCGTCACGTCCATCAGCATCGTGCACGCGAACACATTCGTCGCGACCAGGGGCTCCGACACTTCCAACGCGTGCATCTCCTCAACCATCGCGTCGAACTTCTTCCCTTTTTCGAGAATCGCCGGCAGGCCTTTCGTCTCCTTCTCGAACGCCGGCGTGGCGTAAGGCTCGATGCTCACCGCCTCCTCCGCATACAACTCACGCTGCGCCGCTTCCCATTTCGCTCCGCGGCAGTGCTCCACGAGGCGTTTCGCAATTTCTTCGATCGTCATGGCAGCACCGTTCCTGCGCCGACGCCGCCCGAAAGGCCAGCTTCGCTCGCGCGACCCTCCATTTGTCAGGGAATCCCGGATTGACCGTCGTCGCCCGCCTTTCTCGTCGACGACTCAGCTTCGCAACACGATGACGTCGCCAGCGTCCGCCGCGCTCGCCCATGCCCGTTCCCGTCATTTCGGCGTTCTCACGTCTTCGATGCGCGTGCCTCCCACGACGCCCGCTCGTCTTCATCGCTCTCCTCTGCGCCCGCGCGGTCGCCGCCGACTACTACTTGGGCACACCCATTCCTCCCTCCGGCATCGCTCTCCGCGATATCGTCGAACTTAACACGCGCTCTCTCCGCCCCGGCGATCGCGTCTTCTTCGCCGGAGGAACCACGTTTTCCGGCACCATCGAACTGCACGCCGACGATTCCGGCACCGCTTCCCAACCGGTCGAACTCGCCAGCTTCGGCTCCGGACGCGCCACCGTCCACGGGGGCACCGACTCCGCCATTCGAATCTACAACGCCTCCGGTTTCGTCATCCGCGATCTCACCCTCACCGGCAGCGGCGCCAGCACAAATACCGGCGCCGGCCTCAGCGCGGGCGTCGAACGCGCCGACGACCAAAAGCTCCCCTTCCTCCGCTTCGAACGACTCGAGATCTCCGGCTTCCGCAAAGGCGTCGAGCTCTGGGCCTGGTTCACCGGCTCCACGCCTGCATGGCCCGGCTTCCGCGACGTCACGATCGCCGGCCTCGATGTGCACGACAATCTCGCCGTCGGCATCGAAGTATCCGGAACATGGAGACCGGACGGCGACGGCACTCACTACTCGCACGAGGATGTCACGATCTCGCACTGCACCGTCTGGAACAACTTCGGCGATCCTTCCCACCCTCAAAACACGGGAAACGGCATCGTCATCGGCGGCGTGAACCGCGGGACAGTCGAATATTGCGTCGCTCACCACAACGGCGGCGCCGGGCCCGCCACCGGCGGCGGGCCTTTCGGCATCTGGGCCTGGGAATCTCGCGCCGTCATTCTCCAATACAATCTCGTGCACCACCAGCGCAGCTCCACGCCCGTCGACGGCGGCGCCTACGATCTCGATGGCGGCTGCCGCGAGTGCGTCGTCCAATACAACTACTCGTATCAGAACGAAGGCCCCGCCATCGGGCTCATCCAGTTCGACGGCGCCTCGCCGCATCGCGACAATGTCGTCCGTTTCAACATCTCGGAAAACGACAGTCGCAAGTCCGCCGAGGGCGCGGTCTTCGTCGGCAACTTCGCCATCGCGCACGGCATCGAAAACGCCGGGATCCACAACAACACGTTCTTCATCAGCGCGACCCCCACCGGACTGCGGCCGCCCGCCGTGACCATCCACGAAAACGAGGGCGTTTCCGGCGTTCATCTGCGAAATAATCTGCTCTTCGCCAGTCACGATGGCCCTCTCCTCGCCTCCGTGCCCCCGCCCGCAAAGGCCCGGTTCCAGGGCAACAACTATTGGGGCGGTCGCTTCGACTTGGATGCCATTCGTTCCGCCGGACAAGAAATGCTCTCCGCCACCTCTCTCGGATCGCGCCTCGATCCTCGCCTGCAAAATCCGGGCGGCGGCGGCTCGCCCCAGGAACCTTCCGACCTCCCCGCTCTCTTCGCCTACCGTTTGTCCGCCGGTTCACCACTGATCTCCGCCGGCCTCGATCTCGCCGGATTGTTCAATATCGACCCGGGCCTGACCGATTTTTTCGGCGTCCCGCTCACGCTCCCCCTCAGCGTCGGCGCATCCACATTCCAACTACCACCGCCCGTCGGTGAATCCGACACGCGTCTCGCAGCCATCTCGATTCGCTCGTTCTGCGGCCCCGGCAACCAGGCCGCAATCGGCGGCTTCGTCATCACAGGCACCGCCCCGCAAACGGTCCTCGTTCGCGCCGTCGGGCCCAGTCTCGCCGCCGCCGGTTTGTCGCCCACCGAACTTCTCGCCGATCCCGCATTCACGCTTCACGACGCGAGAAACGGCAATGCCGTCGTCGCCGAGAACGACGACTGGACCTCCAACCGCGATCGCGACGCGCTGCTCGCGGCCACGGCGCGCAGCGGCGCCACGCCTCTCTCCGCCACCGACACCCGCAGCGCCGCTCTCGTCGTGACCCTCGATCCCGGCGTTTACACCTTCGTCGTTTCAGGAAAAGGCGGCGCCAGCGGAATCGTCCTCACTGAGATCTACGCCGCCAATCCGACGCCCGTTGACGCTCGACTGGCCGCCATCTCCGGACGCGTCTTCTGCGGATCCGGCAACGATGTCGCCATCGGCGGTTTCGTCGTCCACGGCACTCGCCCTCGCCGGATGTTGATCCGCGCCGTCGGCCCCAGCCTCGCCGCCGCCAATCTTCCCGCCTCCCAACTTCTCACCGATCCATTTTTCAGCATTCACGACGCCCGAGCTGGAAACGTCGTGGTTGCCGAAAACGACAACTGGGCCGCCGCCCCCAATTCTTCCGAGATGCTCACCGTCGCCTCACGCATCGGAGCGAGCGACCTCCTGGCCTCCGATTCCTCTTCCGCCGCGCTTCTCGTCACCCTCGATCCCGGCATCTACACGTTCGTCATCTCGAACCGCGCTCCGGGCTCCGGCATCGTCCTCACCGAAATCTACGCCGCCGACTGACGCGCCTCGTCTTTGATCCCCGAGCCCGCTCAGCGTCCCGGACTATTCCACGGATACGCCGCCTTCACCCGCCGGATCATCCCGTCGTCCTTGGTCAGCACGAATAAATCCCCCCTCCGCTCGTCGTATCCAATTCTCAAATGCGCCCGCTGCGCCTTCGCCAGCGCCTTCACCGTCGTCTCCCGCCCGTCACGCACCACCGCAAGTTCGTAGATCGTCCGATCCGCCAGTCCCGCATCGGCTTCCATGAAGAAAATCCGGCCGTTCACGATGTCGCCGAAAACATACCTCCCCTTCAATCGCTCCAGCGGCCCGCGATAAACATACCCGCCTGTCACGCCCGCGCCGTCGACATGATCGTATTCGCCCCACGGCAAACGCACGCCTTTCAACTCCTCCTCCGTTGCCGGATGAACCGTCTTCAAATCCTTTCGCCCATCGATCTTCGTTCGCCCTTCGATCCCCGCGACACCCCAGCCATACGCGGCGCCTTTCTCCACGATGTTCACCTCCTCCACATTCGCCTCGCCGATATCCACCGCGATCAACCGCTTCCCATGCGCCAGATCCCAGCTGATCCGATGCGGATTTCGAAATCCATACGCCCAGATCTCGCGATGCGCCGTCGCGTCCTCGCTCGTCGCGAAAGGATTGTCCGCCGGAATTCCGTAGCGCCCGTTCGCACTGTTCCTTCCCGCCGGATCGATCCGGAGAATCGCCCCAAACAACGTTCGCGGATGCCCCGCCATCTCCGGCCGACCCAAGTTCGCCGCACCTCCATCCCCGATACAAATATACAACAGCCCGTAATCCGGATCGCTCCGCGCCACCGGCGCAAACGCGATCTCCTGCGCGTTGTGCGCCGTTGTCGGCGTCGCAAACCGCAACACTTCCCGCCGCGTTCCCGCGAAACTCTCCGCCGCCACGTCGCTCAATCTCCACTCCGTCAACACCCACTCGAGCGGCGGCAGCGGACCCGGCGGCACGTCAACCGGCACATCGTTTGGATTGATCACCGGCGATCCGCGCCTCCGCTCCGAATGAATCGTGTAAAACATCCCATTTCGCTCGAACTCCGGATGCAGCGCAAAACTCCCCAATCCGCTCGCCACTCCGGGATCGCACAGGAACTCCGGAAAAAACGGCCGCACATCCAAAAACACGCTCACCTCGTCTCCACGAATCCGATACAAAGTCCCCATCAGCTCATCCACCAACAACGCGCCTTCTTCCCGCGGATCGGGCCGCAACAACGTGATGCCTTTATACGCCGTCCGGCCCGGCAGCCGCGGAATCTCGACCACGTCCTCCAACTCGATCGCCAGTCCCGACGCCTTCACCGGCGCACACCACCTCACGTCCGCCACCGCAGCGGTCGCCGCGTCGATCTCGATCGCTCTCAACCCGCGCGCCTTCGTCTCACCGTCGATATGCGCGATGATCGCCGCAATGTCCCGATCCGCCAAATGCGAGAACGACGGCATCGGCACTTTGTAGCGGCGCAACAGCGCACTCGCCCGCGCATCGCCCGACTCGATCACTTTCATCGGCTCGCGAATCCATGCCCTCAACCGCTCCTCGCTCAACAACTCCGTCACTCCACCCAGCGGCGGCCCGAATCCTTCCTCCACCAGCGAGTGACACGCCCCGCAATGCTGCGCGAATAACGCGCGCCCTTCTTCCGCCGCTCGCACTCCACTCGCTGCGAGCGCCGCCCAGCCCGCGATCAGCCGCGTCAATCTCATGCACCTTCGTGCGCCCGCTTGCGCTCTGTTGCGGCCATTTCTCACGGGCCAAACGTATAGCTCGCAAACGCCACCCACCGCCCGTCGCGCGACCAACACGGCACGTTCAACGATCCATTTCCCCCGCTAAACCGCGCGATCTCTCGAACTTCTCCATCTCCTCCCGCCGGCAACAATCGCAACACATGCTCGCCATCCGGCGGATGCCCCGTGTCGAACGGCACCTTCGTCGATAGCACCAACACCCACTTCCCATCCGGCGACGGATGCGGAAACCAGTTGTGATATCCATCGCTCGTCACCTGCTCCTGACCACTTCCATCCGTTCGCATTCGCCAAATCTGCACGCCGCCGTCGCGCACTGAGTGATAATAAATCCACTCCCCGTCCGCCGAATAATCCGGACCATTCTCATTCCCCGGCTCCGTCGTCAGCCGCCGCTCCGGTCCGCCCGCCACCGGCACCGTATAAACGTCGTAATTGCCCTCGCGCGCCGCGCCGTAAGTCAGCGTTTTCCCATCCGGCGACCAGCCGTGCCAATACGCCGGCTCCGACGTCTCCACGCGCGACGGCTCTCCGCCTTCGATCGGCACAACATAAATCCGCGACTTCCCGCTCTCCGTCAGATCGCTGATCGCCAACCGCGTCCCGTCCGGCGAGATCCCGTGATCGTTGATGTTCTTCACCGCGAATCCCGTCTCGATCGTCATCGGTCGCGCGCCTTCCTCCAATCGCAACCGCCATATCCGGCCGCCGTGATTGTAGTAGAGCGCATCGCCGTTCGGCGCGAAATGCGGCGCCTCCATTTTTCCTTCCGCGCGATGCACCACCCGGCGCGCTCCTGTTTCCACATTCACCATCTCCAACGCCGACGCCGCGATCGCCGCCGACGCCTCCGGCCCCATCAGACTCAACGCCAGAACGCCTGCAGAAACGGCCAAGCCGCGAAGCCTTGATAAATGCATGTGAGGTCGGGGTGTGGGGAACGCCCCGCCCGACGCACCATCTCCGAAAAAGTTGAGCGAAATCTATCCGCCGCCGCGCCTCGCCGCCGCTCAACGCATCAATTCCGCCATCGGCTCCTTCACCGCCTCCGCCCAAATCTCATATCCTTTCTCCGTCGGGTGCAGTTTATCGTGCATAATCTCCTCGGGAATCGTCCCATCCGGCGCCAAAAACTTCTCCCCGATATCCAGGTAAAACACGTGCTTCCCGTCATGGAGCTTCGCGATGATCGGATTCACTCCGAGCACCGTCTTCCGCATCCCATCGTCCGGATCCGCCCGCGGAAAAATCCCCAGCAACAGAATCTTCGCCGCCGGGAAACGTTTCCTCATCTCCAACACGATCGCCCCCACGCCTTCCGCGATCTCCGCCGACGAACAATATCCGCCATTGTTCGTGCCGATCATCAGCATGATCGCTTTCGGCTGAAACCCCTCTCCTTCGCCATTCTGCAACCGATACAACACGCCTTGCGTGCTGTCCCCCGCGATCCCGAAGTTCGCCACTTTCATTCCGCCAAAATAACGATCGAACACCGCCTTCCCCGCCACCGGCGGATTCGTCACGCCCGCGTCTCCTTCATTTCGCCAGAAGTCCGTGATCGAATCGCCCATCATCAGCAGATCGATGTCGCCTCGCTGCGCCACCGCGACATTCGCCGCGTGCTTCGCTTTGAAACCCGCGAACAATCCCGGCACCACCGCCGGATTCACCCGCGGCGGCCGCACCGCGACCAGATCCGGATACTTCGACACCACGTCCTTCGTCCGCGCATCCGCCTGCGCGAGAAACTGCTCCAAGCCGGCCTTCGCGATCGCGATCTCCTCCTGCGTCGGACGCACAATCGCCACTTCCTCCGGCACCGGCGACGGTGCCGCCGGCTGCGCGCCACTCCCCGACGCCGCCCCCGCCAACAGACCGCACCAAATCAACGCCCGCCAACGAATAAAATTACCAGAGGTATTCACCTCGCTCTTGTTCCGCCGCCCAATCCTCAACGCAATCCCAAAGCCCGCCACCCCTCGCCTCCCGATCACGTCCCGGGCTGCTCTTCCCCGTCCGAAACCACCTCCGGAGCGGACAACGGGATCTTCGGCGACCACTTCGACCATTCCTTTTCCGCATCTCGCACCAGCTCGAACTCCGCCCCATCCGCAGCCACCGGCGCCAGTTCTCCGTCGGGCGTGACGAACGCCACGCCGCCCGACAGCAGCGCCTGCAACGAGGTGCTTTTCAACTCCGCCCCCAACAGGCCCGCCTTGAACTCGAACCCGCCCGCATTCCAAAACCGCGTGTTCGTCCGCACCAGATTCGCATACGGGCCTTCGACATGGATGCGCACCAACACCGCCGTCGCATCGTCCGCCAGCCGCGTCGTCTCCACCGTTCCCACTCGCATCTCGCGATAGTAAACCCCCGATCCTGTCTTCAACGACCCGAGTTCATCCGACCTCAAGATAAACGTCCGCCCTTCCTTCGGCAGCTCCGGCGGCGGCATCCGCTCCAAACCCACGAATCGCTTCGCCAGTTCACCCGCCCCCGGCCGCACATTCAACCGCGCCCCGGTCAGCAACGTATCCAAACCGCGTATACCAGCCACCCCGATCTCCGGCTGCACGATCCAGAACATCGCCCCTTCCCGCGCAATGCCTTCCGCCGACCGGTCCAGCCGCACGCGCACAATCACCCCGTCGAGCTCCGGCTTCAACGTCACCGCCGTCACACTGCCCACCACCACGCCTTTGTAATGCAGCTCGGTTTTCCCCGCCGCCACGCCCGACCCATCCGCAAACTCGACCTCGATTTCCGGCCCGCGATTTTTCAACTCCCGCGCAATCATCCAGCCGCCCACCGCCAGCGCCACCAGCGGCACGACCCACACGAGCGGAAACCGCGGCGCCCGGCTCACTTTCACCGCCGGCGTCGTGCTCATCGCACCACCTCCGTCGTCGCCTGCCCACGCCACAACACCCGCGGATCGAAGGCGTGCGTCGCCAGCGCCGTCAGCACCACCGCCAGCGCAAACGCCGCGATCCCGCGCCCTGGTTCGATGTTCGAAAACACCCCGAAGCGCACCAGCCCCGCCAAAAACGCCACGAGAAACACGTCCAGCATCGACCAGCGCCCAATGAAATCCAACGCGCCATACACCCGCGTGAGACGCCGCGGGTCGCGCACTTTGCCGCGATACGCCGCCAGCAGCAGCCAGCCGAGTCCCGCGAGTTTCGCCACCGGAATCACGATGCTCGCGATGAACACGATCGCTGCGATCGCCCAAAACTCCTGCCGCCACAACTCCACCGTCCCCGAAAAAATCGTATCCGTCCGCGTCTGCCCCATCGTCCGCGTCGTCAAAATCGGCAGCACATTCGCCGGCACCAGCATCGCCGCCGCCGCAATCGCGAACGCCGCCGGATTCGCCAGCCGCTCCGATCGCAGGCGCAACACGCGTCCGTTCATGACCCCGCCACCTCCCGCGCGGGCATCGCGTTCTCCGCCGGTTGCAACAAATAGCTTCGCCACGCCAGCAGCAGCGAGAGCGACATCGCGATGTAACACCAAAAGCCCGCCCCGATCTTCACGTCCACCAGCGACCCGAGTTTCGTCAACGCCACCAGCACCGCCAGCACCTGCACTTCCGGCATCGCCCAATACCCCACCGCCCGCGCCGCGCGCAGCACCGCATCGCTCGGCTCCGCGCCCCCGAACCGCACCCGACACAACTCGACCACCAACACGATCAACACCGTCAACGGCACCACGAGTCCGCACAACAACACCCACGTTCCGAGCAGCGGCATTCCGTTCGCCCACAATCCTTCGACCCCCGTCAGCAACACGCCTTCGCGAAACTGCCCGAACTTCCCCGCACTCACGAAGGGCAGCATCAACGCCGGTGCCGCAAACAACAGCCCCGCCAGCGCAAACGCCAGCGCCGCATCCGCCCCCCACCGCGAGCGCCGCGCCAACACCGTTCCGCACCTCACACATAACGCCCGCTCCCCCGGCGCCAGCGGCACCGGCTGGTGAATCTGCCCGCACAGGGAGCAACTCAAACGGGTGGCGAGAGAGGTCATGACGAAGCGCGGGCCAAAGCCCGCAGGGGAAACGCAAATCGCCCGGCGAGCGACCGTTCGCAACGCCTTCGGTTCCCACGAGCCCGCCTCCGCCTGCGCTAGACTTTGCGCAGATAACCGCTGCCGTTCCCCGCGTTACGTTCGCCACCCCACCAACTCACGATCGCCCGCTCGCGCCGCCGCCCGTTCAACACCCGCCCCAACCAGGTCGAGCGCACGAACAAATCATACGTCACCAGCGCCACGCCCACCGTCGCGATCGTCACGAGGCCGAGCTTCACCGTCCAGTGCAGCGCCACTTCCGCAATCGCCACCTGCAACCACACCACGATCGGCAGGTGCACGAGATACATCCAATACGACGAATCCGCGACATACCGAATCCACGGACGCTCCTCCGCGCACCACCGCCGAAAGATGCCGATCGTGAGAAACACCAGCGCCCACATCATCGCCGCATAACTCAGCGCGAAACCTGCCCTCGCCGCCGCATAGTTCGGATGCCCCGGATCGCTTTGCACCCCGCCAAGCCACAACACGCCCGCGATCCCCACCGCCGCAAAGAGCCATCGATCCGCGCTCAACCGCGACATCTCCATCATCGCTTTTCCCTGCCGCCCAATCAACCAGCCGAGTCCAAAGAATCCCACATACACCGCCAGCACCGGCCACTGCGGCGTCAGCGACTGATCCGGCGTATCCATTCCCCAAAATCGCATGAACCACAACGCCCCCGCCGTCGGCACCGCCAGCACCAGAATCGCCCCCGGCGACTTCGCCAGCCAACCCGCCATCGCATCCGCACCGCGCATCAACGCATCACCGCTCGTGCCCAACGCCGTAACTCCCGCCCGCACCGCGAGCGCCAGCCCGGTCAACAACGTGAGATAATAAAGAAACCACAGGTGCGATCCCGTGAAGATCCCCGCCGGCAGCGTCTCGAGTGTCCTGAAACCCGCCACAACGCTCGGCCAGAACTCGTAATCTCCCCGCAGGCTCGCACCGCCCATGAGCCAGCCCGACACCAACAGCGGACGCAGCAAACACCACCCCACGACAAACGGCACCACGATCCGCACGAACCGTCCTCGCACGAACTCGCCCACGCTTCTCCGTCGCAGGGTCACGCAGCCGAAGAATCCCGCGAGCAGGAAAAACAGCTCCATGCGAAACGAATGACTGATCGTCACGAAGATCGCGACCGCCCCACCCGTCGAAATATCCTGCACCGCCCAGCCCATGAAGATCGGCATGAACGAGAGGCTCGCATGAAACACCACGCCGAGCACCAGCGCGAACGCCCGCGTCGCATCGAGATAATCGAGCCGCGTCGGCGAAAATGTATCCGCTTTCATGATATCGTTTTCCGTGCGCATCGCGCCCGCCCTGCAGTTTCCACGTGCGCTCAATAAAACCCGATTTCGTCCACCTCGTAGGAAAACGCATCCTTCGCCATGCCGAACGCCACGAGGTTCACACCCGTGATCGTCTTCAAATTCAACGCCGTCTGCTCCGACCAGGCTCGCTTCATGTCTTTGAACGCCAGCCGCACTTCCTGAAACTCCCCGCGCTTCGCCGCCACCGGTCCGCCCGTATGGTAATCGAAGTTGTCCACCTCCGAGCTCGCAACCTGCACCGACAAAATCCCTTTGTTCACCTTCACCCGCAACCGCACGCCTTCATACGCACTCACGTCCTGCGGCCGCATGTCCGCCGCCAGAATCAAAGGAATGCTGACAAATGCCGGCACACCGCGCCCGGGCACCAACTCGCCTTCCACCTTCAACACGCCGTTTGCACAGCTCTGCTTCGCGTGTGACTGACTGCCGAGATCCTTGTCCGTAAACAACAATCGGTCCGCGCCGTGCCGCTGCGTTTCCGAGAAATCGTCGACGAGCGCCGGCGTCGCACCATTCGCCAGCATCGGACGAAGCACGCTGCAAACGATCGCGACGATCATCGTCACTTTCATCCAGCGGCAAACAAACAGGCTTTGAGAGGAGTTCATGAGGGTAGTGGTTTCTGAGGATTGATGTGAGTGTTCGCCCATGAAGTGCCCAACCCCGCCCCTTGGGTGACAAAACTTCCGAAAAAACTCTTCCTCTCTCTCTCTCTGATGGAGGCGCGGTGCCCCCACCGCGCTGCCCCCGCAAATTTCCCTGTCACCTCTTCCTCCTTTCCGGGCACTTGAACGCATCCCATAACATGCACGCTCCCCGCCCGATGATGCCCGCCCTCGCCCCGTCAGACGCCGAACTCGTCGCCGCCACCCTCGCCGGAGACCGACGCGCCTTCGGCCAGATCGTCGAACGCTACCAACGCCTTCTCTGCTCCCTCGCCTACTCCGCCACCGGGCAACTCAGCCAAAGCGAAGATCTCGCCCAGGACGCTTTCATCGACGCCTGGCGCCAGCTCGCCCACTTGCGCGAACCCGAAAAACTCCGCTCCTGGCTCTGCGGAATTCTTCGCTTCAAAATCAGCCATCGGCGCCGCGCCGATGGACGCGAGCCCGTCCGACAAGCCGAGTCGATCGACGACTCCGCCCACTTCCTCGCCTCCGACGATCAATCCGCGCCCGACCTCGCCTCGCACAAGGAAGAACAAGCCCTCATGTGGAGCGCTCTCGAACGCGTCCCCGAAAACTACCGCGAGCCGCTCATTCTTTATTACCGCGAACACCGCTCCGTCGAACACGTCGCCACCGCGCTCGATCTCACCGAAGACACCGTCAAGCAGCGCCTCGCCCGCGGTCGCAAACTCCTGCAGGAGCAGGTCCTCGCCTTTCTCGAAGGCGCGCTCGAACGCAGCACGCCGGGCCGCGTCTTCACCCTCGGCGTCCTCGCCGCGATTCCAGAACTCGCCACACCCGCCAAAGCCGCCGGCCTCGGCGCCGCTGCCGCCCACAGCGGGATGCTCGCCAAAACCACCACGCTCGCGACGCTCATCACGTCAACGTCGGGTCTGGTATCCGCCGTTCTCACCCTTCGCGCCAATCTCGACCAATCGCGCACCCCGCGCGAACGACGCGCCGTCGTTAAAGTCACCATCGCCGCCTTCACCTCCGCGATCGCCGCCTTCGCCGCGCTCTACCTTCTCCGCTCCGCCGCGTTTCGCTGGTGGGAATATCGCGCCCTCTTCGCCGGCATCGCGCAGGCGATCTCACTCGCTTTCATGGTGCTCTGGCCACTCGGGCTCGTCGGCGTCATGAAACGCATGCGCGCACTCCGCACCGCCGAACGCCGCGCCCATCCGGAATATTTCACCCACGCGATCGACCAGGTCGGTTCCTCCGCCGCCGAATATAAAACCCGCGCCCGCTTCCTCGGCGTGCCTTTCATCCACATCCGTTTCTCCTCGCCCGATGCCGGTGCGCCGCCCGTTTTCGCCTGGTTCGCCGGCGGCGATCGCGCATACGGATTGATCATGGCGTGGGGCGGACTCGCGATCGCTCCTTTCAGCATTGGCGCCATCTCGATGGGTCTCGTTTCTTTGGGCAGCGTGGGACTCGGTCTGTTTTCTTTCGGAAACTTTGTCGCGGGCTATGTCGCCATCGGCGCCATGTCCATCGGCGTGAAAACCTACGCGTGGCTCATCGCGACCGGCTGGGAAACCGCGCAAGCCGGCGGCTTCGCCCTCGCGCGCATCGCCGCCGAAGGCCCGGTCGCATTCGCCCAACACGCCAACGACCCGATCGCTCGCTCCATCCTCGCCGATCCACAGGCCGAGCAAAACCAAATGGTCTTCATCGCAATCCTTTCGTTGATCGCGCTTCTTCCCGTCATCGCCTACTCCCAAGCCGTCCGCCGGCGTTTCGGCAAATCCGCGCGCCGCGCGTGAGCTTGATCCCGCCTCGCCGCGGCATCTGATAGCGGCATGCGCCTACCCCGCCTGTTCGTCGCCACGCTCTGCTGCACCGCACTCGCTTCCGCCGTCTTCGCCGCCAACTCCCGCCACGAAATCGTCTCGGGCACCATCAACATCGCCCAGGGACGTCTCAGCGGCGCCCAAGGCAACGATTCCTCGATCACCGTTTTCAAAGGCATCCCGTTCGCCGCGCCACCCGTCGGCGAACTCCGCTGGCGTCCTCCCCAACCGCCCGCAAAATGGGAGGGCGTGCGCAAGGCCGACACCTTCGGCGCGAGCGCCATGCAGGCCGACCAACGTTCGCTCGGGCCTTGGACCGAGGAATACATGTTCCGCAATCACACCAGCGAAGATTGTCTCACGCTTAACATCTGGACTCCCGCTCGACACTCGAACGAGCGACGCGCCGTCTTCGTCTGGATTCACGGCGGCGCCTACTCCAGCGGTTCCGGCGAGGTGCTGCTCTACGACGGCGAAGGTCTCGCGAAAAAAGGCATCGTGGTCGTCACGATCAACTATCGGCTGGGTGTATTCGGTTTTCTCGCACATCCCGAGCTCACCGCCGAATCGCCGCATCGCGCTTCCGGCAACTACGGCCTGATGGATCAAATCGCCGCGCTCCGCTGGGTTCGCGAAAACATCGCGTCGTTCGGCGGCGATCCCGATCGCATCACCGTCGCCGGCCAATCCGCCGGCGCCGGCTCCGTTCACCACCTGCTCGTTTCTCCCGAAGCCCGCGGCCTCTTTCATCGCGCCATCGCCCAAAGCGGTCCCTGGCGCCGCAACGCCACCAGCCTCCCCCTTTCCGAAGCCGAAGCCCAGGGTCGCGCATTCGCCCGCGCCATCTCCGCTCCATCGCTCGCCGAGCTTCGCACCCTCAGCGCCGAAGAGCTCTTCGCTCGCTATCAGTCACAACCCGCGCGTTTTCGCCCCATCGTCGACGGCTGGATCGTTCCCGATCAAGTGATCGCCGTTCACCAACGCGGCGAACAAATCGACGTTCCGCTCCTCACCGGTTGGACCGCCGACGAATCCAGTTCGCAAAAAGGCTACGGCGTCACGACCGTCGCCCAATTCACCGCCGACGCCACCAGAAACTACGGCGAGCGCGCCATCGATTTCACCCTGCTGTATCCAGCATCCAACGACGCGGCCGCCGGCGAAGCGCAAAAACAAAGCCGCCGCGACGCCGCCCGCGCCGATCTCTACCATTGGACCAGCCTCCGCTCGCAAAAAGGCCGCGCCAAGGACTGGGGCTACTTCTTCGAACGCGCGATTCCCTGGCCCGAACACCCCGAATACGGCGCGTTTCACTCCGGCGAACTGCCCTACACTTTCAACAACCTGCGCCTGATGAATCGTCCGTGGGACGACGTCGATCGCCGTCTCGCCGACCAAGTCTCGAGCTACTGGGTGAACTTCGTCGAAAACGGCGACCCCAACGGCCCCGGTCTCCCGCCCTGGCCTGACGACAACGATCAGCTGCTCCGACTCGGAAACACCACCGCAGCCGAGCCGGTCCTCTCCGCCGAAAAGCGCGCCTTTTACCTCGAGTAAACGCGCGCCATCGAACCGGCTCGATCAGCGTTGACCGAAACGCTCGCGCGTCCCGTCGCTCGCTCCGCTCAAAAAAAAAACGCCCCGGCCTTCCGACCGGAGCGTTCGATTGATCCAACCCAGATAGAAGCGACGTCAGAACTCGAAGGTGTTCGTGATCTGCCAGCTCATGCCTTCGCGGATGAAAAAGCTCGTTGCCTTCATCGGCACCGTTTCGCCCGCCGTCGGCGTGCCCGCCCCCAACGCCGCGTAATCGACGCCCGCCGCGAGCGGCACGAGACGATTCTTTTCGCCGACATTGAAGACGTTCAGCTGAATCCGCCAGTTCACCTTGTCGGTCAACTTGCGACGATAGCTGATCCACAAATCGAGCGAATCCTCGCTCGGCGCGAAGAACGGCGCGTTGAGGTTGATCCCGTAGGTGCCCGCCTCATCGATCATCGGCGCATAAGCCAGGATCGACTTGTCTTCCCACCGATAACCGCCGCCCACGCCGAAGCCGCGCAGCGCGCCTTCCGTGAACGTGTAGTTCGTGAGAAGGTTCGCGCGATATTTACGGATTTCTCCCGCCGACTGGCCATTGACCGCATTCACGCGCAGCCAGTCCGAGCGGAAGAAGAACGGATACGGTCCGACGCCGCGCAGGCCCGCCACATTCTGCGGCCACCACACGGGAGCGAGTCCCGCGTCGGACGTCTGAAAGGTCTGGTCGACGAATTCGCCCACCTGCCGGAAATTCTCGCCCGGCACTTTGTCGCGCACCGACTCCGTGCGCGATCCGTTGATGGCAATGCGCCAGTTCGGCGTCGGATTCGCCACGAACTCCAACTCGTAACCTTCCGAACTCGAGTCCTCCGTCGCCACGAATCCCGTCGGCGCAGTGACGATCGGCGTTTCGAGGCTGTCCGTTCCCCACGAGGTGTCCGCTCCCATCCAGGCGCGCACGAAATCGGGAAATTGCTCCTTGAGGTCGCGCTCGAACTTCAACCACGCGGGAATGATCGAATTCTGCAGGCGATTCACGTCGCCTCCCGATGCCGCGTAATCGTCATACGAGAAATCTCCGCGCAAATAACCGCGGATGATTGCCGGCGTCGACGAGGTCGGCCCGAGATTGTTTCCAAGCGCCTGCTCGAGCGCCCAGGTGTTCTGCAGCTGGCCATCCGTCGAGGTCGCATTCGTGAGCACGGTTTCATACTTGGTCACGCGGACGCTGTAGCGATCGTCCTTGGTCGAGATCATCACGCTCGCGTCCTTCGTCGTGCCTCCCGGATTCGGAACCGGAAGACCAAACGCGTCGATGCGTCCCGCCAGCGGCTGGAAGTTTTCTCCGCGGTTGTAATAGAGGCGCAGATTGAACGGCAGGAAATCCCGGTCGCCGAGCACACGGTTCACGTGCAGCATCACACTCCAGTTGCGCGTGATCGCCTCCGTGTTCGTGATCAAGGCGTCCGGATTGTGGTAGTTGTAGGTCGCGGGATTCAGGTTCGCGCCCCCCGTCGCCGGGTTCTCGTTTTCCTCGCGATCCGAGGTCACAAACTCGTAGCTGCGCGCCTTGTCCTTGCGGTATCCGAACACCCCCACCACGGCGTGATCCCAAAACGTGCCCTGCCAGACCAACACTTTCGATTTCACCTCGAAGTCCGTCAGCGCGGCGCTCGAGGTGAGATAGTCCTCGGGACTCATGCCCGCCACCGTGCCGGTTGAATTCAAGGTCACATACTGTCCCGTCGCATCCGTCCATCCGCGATAGTTCGCCGGATTTTCCGACTGCGTGTAGGTCGCGCGATGCACGCGATCCGGATCGAAGGGATTATCCCACGGCGCACCCGGATCGACCGAGGCATCCGCCGTCCACGTGGTGTCGAACCAGCGGACTTGCTGCGGCCCGCCGATGTTGTGCGTGAAGGGCGCCTCGAGCGCCGACAAGTTCAAACCCGTCGGCGACGAAAACCCGCGCAGATCGCCACTCACGTAGTAACGAAATCCGCTGTTCACATCCGGGTTCGTGATCGTGTTATCCGGACCGAACAGCGCGAGCGTCGCCGGATCCCAATTCGCGAACTGCATGCTCCGCGAATCCATCTTCCGACCTTCCTTCGAATACACCGCCGTCAAGCGCTGCTGCCCGAGCAGGCGCGCCCACCAGCCGGAATGACGTTCGTTGAAATCGTATTCGCCGAAAACCTGTCCGCGATACGCCTCGCGCTCCGACCGATCCTTGTAACTCCCCATGCTCCCCGTTCGCGCGCCGACAAACGCGCGGCCAACATTCGGATTGGGCGAACCATCGTTCTCCCGCTCGTTGATATCGATGTGCACCGAATTGCCTTCCCAACCGAGCACGGTCCACATTCCGCGGCTCATCTCCTCGTTGAAGTAGGTGAGGTTGTAGCCGATCTTGTTGTCGAAAAACGTATTCGTCAGATCGAGCGTATAGACATCCCAGTCGCTCCACTCGCGCTTGTTGTCGCCGTCGATGAGCTTGTTGTAGAAATCGAAGATCGAGGGATCGGTGATCGTCTCGTTGCGATACGCTCCGATCGCCGAATACGGACGACCCGCCGCGCCCGACCAGGTCTGCACGCCCGCCACGCTCTGCAATCCCGTATTCTGCGGAAACGGGCCCGCGCCATCCGGACCCGAAGCGCCCGTGATGATCGCTCCCGTCGGCGTCCGCGCGCCAAACGCCTGCGGACCGCCGCGCTCGAACATCACGCTGCCCGCCGAATTCACAATGTAATCCACCGAGCCGCCCGCCCGGCCATTCACCAGCACCGGATCGTAAATCCAAAGGGGATTCGGCCGCGCGGGATCGTCTTCGTCGTCGGGCGTGAGGTCGGGCAAGGTTTCGCCCTGCGGATCGCGATAGAGATCGAAGGTGCGCTTGCCGACGCCGCCCATTTCGATCGGACGCCAGAACTGCGTGACGTTGTCTTGAGGCGTGACCTGGCGGGGCCGGTTCGACGAGATGTCGCCGTGCTCGTAGTTGGCGCTCACTTCGAAGAGCGTGCGATTTCGATTCAACGCTTCCGGAGCGAACTTGATCGCGCCGAACACCCGCCGGTCGCGCGAAAATGCCGGCTTCTGCTGAAACTCGCGATCGTTCTCCAACACCGCCAGACGCACCGCCAGCTGGTCCGGCAACACCTCCTGGTTGATGTTGAGCGAATACCGCTGCGATCCGTGCTCGTCGAACGTCGCCTCGATCTGCCCGAAGTTGCGAAACTCCGCCTGGTGAATCGCCGCGTTGATGATGCCGGCCGGACTTCCGAGGCCGAACAGGATCGCGTTCGGACCGCGCTGCAGATCGACGCGCGAGATGTTATAGCCGTCCCAGGGAATGTCCGAGAGGAAGAAGTCCCGGGTGTTGTCCGCCGCCACCAAACCGCGCACGCGCGTGTTCGCATTCGGATTGGCGAAGCTGCCCTGCTCCGCGACATTGCCTTCCGGCCCCGAACGATTCGCGCCGGAAAAATTTCCGCGCGGCCCGGCGACTTCGGTATTCACCGCATACGCGAGCACGGTCTCGTTGTTATATCCGCCGATGTCCGTGATCATTTCCTTCGTCATCACGGATATGGCCGAACCGATGTCCGCGAGGTTCGTGCGGATACGCGTGCCGGCGAGCGTGCTCGTCGCCGCGTATCCACGATCCTGAGTCGAGTCCACGACGAACGGACTCAACACCACGACTTCATCTCGATTCATTTCTTCCGAACTCGCCGGCAGGGCCTCCTGGGCCAACAGAGTCCCGCTCGCAGCGAGGACTCCGGACATGCTAAGCGTATAAATACTCCGCCGCGCGAAACGGTTGGGAGCACTCCGACAGGGTAGGTTCATAGGTGCTAGTGGCAGGCTTGGGGTTTGGGTTGGGGTAACCAACGAAGCGCCGCGGAAACACATGCGCCACGCCCCCAAACACAACGCATCGCCAGTTAAACCCGTTCCACGTCTCTGCGTTTCCCTACCGCCGCCGAGAAGTTTTTACTGCGAACTCCATCGGAGATTTTCGTGAACGAATCAAACCGCGCGTGCTCGTCACCGATCCCCGGCCGGCCCGCGCGTCGAGCGATCGGATTACCTTCCACTTCGCTCAACCGCCCCGCGTCACCTCTCTCGCCGTCACCGGACGAATCGCGCGCGAGATCCCGCTCGCGGGCTCAACCCTCTCGCTGGAACCCCAAACGATCTACTCCCTCGTCGAGCGCTCCCAAGAATGAGGTGGAGGCGCGGTGCCCCCACCACGCATCGGCGGGTGAAGCGCGGTGAGATCACCGCACCTCCACGCCAGCACCCTTACACTCCCGCCGGCACCGCCGCCGCCGTGCCGCGCACCGCTTGCGCGATGTTCTGCGGATGAGCCTCGGCTTCGCCGCGCTCGGCGTTGAACTTCATCGACACGGTCTTCGACACGCCGCGCTCTTCCATCGTCACACCATAGATCGCGCTCGCAGCCGAAACCGTGCGCTTGTTGTGCGTGATGATGATGAACTGCGACTCGCCCACGAACTTCTTCAACAGGTCCGTGAACCGGCCGATGTTCGATTCGTCGAGCGGCGCATCGAGTTCGTCCAACAAGCAGAAGGGCGACGGCTTCACCATGTAGAGCGCGAACAACAGCGCGACCGCCGTCAGCGTCTTTTGTCCGCCCGACAGCAGCGTGATGCCTTTCAACTTCGTGCCGGGCGGCTGCGCCACGATCTCGATGCCGCTCTCGAGAATATCCTCCGTCTGAATCAACTCCAGATGCGCCCGCCCGCCGCCGAAGAGCGTGTGGAAGGTATATTCGAAGTTCTTTTTGATCTGCTCGAACGTGACCTCGAACTGCTTCTGCGAGGTCTGGTTGATCTCGTCGATCGCCTTCAACAGCTCCGCTTTCGCCGTCGTCAGATCGTCCGACTGTCCCTTCAGGAAATCGAACCGCTGCTTCAGCTCCGCGTATTCTTCGATCGCGACGAGATTCACCGCCCCCATTCCGCCGATGCGCGCGCGCAGCGCGTCCACCTCGGCCTTGATCTCGCTCCATTTCGTATTTTCGAGCGCCGCCAGATCCGCTTCCGTCGGCTCGCCTTTCGGCGCCTTCTGCTTCCGCCGCCGCTTCACCGGCGCCGCCTCCGCCGTAGCGGGTGCCCCACCATTCTCGCCCCCCTCCGTCGGCGCAGTCGTCCCGCTCTCGACTCTCGACTCCGCACTCTCGACTTTCTCCTCTTCGCCTTCCTCATCCTCGTCGAGATCCAATGGCTTCACGCCTTCCGGTTCATCATCCGACCGCCAGAGCAGATTCTTCCAATCCAGCGACGTGACGTCCGTCTGATACTCGCGCGTGACTTCTTCCGCGAGGAACTGCGCCCGCTGACGCGTCTCCGCCAGTTTGATCTCATGCGAGCTCAACTCGTCGTGCGCCTCTTCCGCCTGCGTGTGCAACGACGACTGCGCGCCTTCGAGCGCACTGATCTCGCGCTCCAGATCGATCAACTCCTTGCGCGCCGCTTCCACCTGCTGCTGCGACACGATGAACGTCTCGCTCAACTGCTCCGCGCGTTCGCGCTGCCGCGCGCTTTCGCCTTCCAACTCCTCGATCTGCACGCTCCACGATTCGATCTCGTGTTGCCGCTGGACCAACAGCTCCGACAACTGCTGCCGGCGCCGCTCCATCTCGCCCAGACCGCGATCGAGCACTTCGACTTTCTGCCGGCGCTCCGCGAGTTCCAGACGCGCCTGCGCAAGCGACTCGCGCTTCACATCGCGATCCGCGCGCAGCTCGTTCAAAAGCACTTCGTTCGCCTGAATCTTCTCGCGCTGCGCGTCCGAGGTCGCCGTCGCTTCCGCGAGTCCCGCCTGCGCTTTCTCCCAACGCGCGTGCGCTTCGTTGCGCGCTTGTTCGAGCGACACGAGTTCGTTCTCCATTCGCTGCACGCGATTGGAAACATCCTCCGCCGCCTTCACCGCGCTGCGCTGCTCCGCCTGCACCGCCGCCAGCGCCTGCGTCGAAGCCAGCACATCCGCGCGCCGCTGTTCCAGATTCTGCTCCGCCTCCGCCAGCCGCGCGTTCAACGCATCGATCACCGCCTTCTGCTCATCATGCGCTTTCTGATCCTCCGCGAGCGCCTTCGCCGTTTCACGCAGATCGATTTCGCGTTGCACGATGCTGTTCGCCGAACGCTTCGAGCTGTGATGCCCGCCGTAGATGAATCCACGCCGGTCCACCAGGTCGCCCTTGCGCGTCGCAACCGCCAAAAACGAAAACGCCGGATTCGCCTTCCAATAATCGAGAAACACTCCGAGGTCGTCCGCCACGTAACATTCCTTCAATACACTGAACGCCGGATGACCGGGCTCCATGTCTCCGAGCGCCGCCAGCGCCGGCGTCAATCCCGCCGGCAGTTCCGCGCCAGGCGCCGACGTCTCCGCTCTCAGCTCTCCGACATTCAACACCGCCGAGCCAATCTGCTCCGCGTCCAACTGCGCGAGAATCCGCTGCGCGGTCCCAAGATCGGCCACGCTGATCGCCTCCGCCGCCGCGCCAAGCAGCGCCTCGACCGCCTTGGCGAAATCCGGCTTCACCGCGAGTCCGTGCGTGATCGGCGACACCTTCGCGCCTTGCAGCGCACCGTCGAGCCGTCCTTGCAACACCGCTTTCGCGCCTTCGCCAAACCCTTCCCAGCGTTCCGCCATCTGCTGCAACAAACGCAGCCGCGCGGTCCGTTGCGCCAGCTGCCGGTCGATTTCCTGCAGCTTCTTCTGCGCGTCCCGAAACTCGCGCGTCAAATCCGTGATCGCCTGCTGCGCCGCGACCGACTCGTTGTTCGCGCGGGATTTCTCCGCGAGCGCTTCTTCCACGCGCGCCTCCAATTCGGCCACCACCTGCTGCGTCGCCGCCTGCTGCTGCCGCACGCTTTCGAGCTCCTGCGCCAGCGACTCATGCCGGTGCACGCTCGTCTTCTGGTCGACTTCGTAACCGGAGCAATCCGTCCGCAACCGCGCGACCGTGCTCTCCAATTGCAGCAGTTGAAATTTAGCCTGCTGCAGCTCCTGCTCGAGTTTCGTCAACTCGCCTTCCACGATCGCAAGCTCGCGATTCCGCTGCTGAAACACCGCGTCGCTGCTCCCGAGCAACCCCAGCTGCGTCTGCTTGTCCTGCGCTCCCGTGTCGACCTGCGCCGACACTTCCCGCAGCTGCATCTCCAACTCATCGAGATTCGCCCGCGACGATCCCAGCCGATCCTCGAGGCCCGTGCGTTTGATTTGCGCGAGATTCGCCTGGTTCTCCGCCTGCTCTTTCTGCGAACGCACGTCGAACACCGCCTGCTGCGCATCCTGCACGCGCTGGTTCAAACGCATCCGACCCGCCTTCTTCTCGTCGAGCGCCGCCTGCTGCGTCTCCAAATTTGTCCTACGCGACTCCGCTTCGGCGCGCAGCCCGCCGACCTTGCCTTCGAGTTCCGCCAGTTGCGCCGCGAACTGCGCATGATGATAGCCGCTCCATGCGAGACTCAGATGCTTCAAGCGGAAACTCAGGCGCTTGTAACGCATCGCCTTCGAAGCCTGGCGCCGCAGCGATCCAATCTGACGACTCACTTCGCCAATCACGTCGGCCACGCGCGCGAGATTCTGATCCGTCAGCGTCAGCTTCTGCATCGCCTCGCGACGCTGGCTCTTGTATTTCGTGATGCCCGCCGCTTCCTCGAACACCGAACGCCGCTCTTCCGGTTTCGACGAGAGGATCAAATCGATCTGACCCTGCGCCATGATCGAGTAACTCGTCCGGCCAATGCCGGTATCCATGAAGAGCTTCTGAATGTCCTTCAACCGGCACGCCTGGCCGTTGAAGAAATACTCGCTCTGACCGTCGCGATGCACCCGGCGCGTGATCTCGATCTCGTGAAATTCGCTGCCCAGCTGCTTTTCGCATTCCGTCAACAACAGCGACACTTCGCACATCTGCGCCGGCTTCCGCGTGTCCGCGCCTTCGAAAATGACGTCCTGCATCTTCCCGCCGCGCAGCGCCTTCGCGCTCTGCTCGCCCAACACCCAGCGGATCGAATCCGCGATGTTCGACTTCCCGCAGCCATTCGGCCCGACGACGGCCGTGACGCCCGGTTCAAATCGCAACGTGGTCGGATCGGCAAACGACTTAAAACCGTGAAGCTTGAGCGCCTTTAAATACATGCGGGAAAGGAAAAGCCGGCCATTGAAGTCCGCCCCCTATGCCCGGCAACGGAAAAACCCGAAAGATTGTTCACAGAGAATTCCCAAGCTGATCGTCGCCCCCCGGGCCGCTTGCATCTTTGCTCCACGTCACGCGTCATCGCCTCCAACCCCCAACATCATGCATCTCCGTCCCCTGCTCTCGCTTGTGATCGCCTCATCCTCCCTGACCGCCTCCACGTCCGCCATCGCGCAACCGCAACTCCCCCGCGTCGGCGACGCGATGAAGTCCTACATCGCCCAAAACGAAATCGCCGGCTCCGTCACCCTTGTCGCGACCAAAGACAAAATCCTTCACCTCGAAGCCAGCGGCCTCGCCGACATCGCGTCGAAAAAACCAATGACCTCCGACGCGATCTTCTGGATCGCCTCGATGACAAAGCCCGTCACCGGCGTCGCCATCCTGATGTTGCAGGAACAAGGCAAACTTCACGTTTCCGATCCCGTCGCCAACTACATCCCCGAGTTCGCCAACCTCAAAACTCCGTCCGGCCAGCCCGCGAATCTCACGATCACCCAGATTCTCACGCACGTTTCCGGCCTCGGCGAAGTCCCTCAAGAACTCGGCCGCGACGCCCGCACGCTCGCCGATCTCACCGCGATTTCGCTGTCACAGCCGATGCAATACGAGCCCGGCTCGCAATGGCGCTACAACCAGGCCGGCATCAACACCGCCGGCCGCATCGTCGAAATCGTCACCGGCCTGTCCTTCGACGAATTCCTCGCCCAAAAGCTCTTCGAGCCGCTCGGCATGAAGGACACGACGTTTTATCCGATGGGCGCACAACTCGAACGCATTCCCACGCCCTATCGCAAAGACGACACGACCGGCGAACTCGTCGCCGTCCCGCAACGCCGGGCCCTGGGTTCGCGCGATTTCCCGCCACTCGCCAACGGCGGCCTCTATTCCACCGCCACCGACTACGCGCGTTTCACGCAAATGCTCCTCAACGGCGGCTCGTTCAATGGAAAGAATTTCCTCAGCGCCGAAACGCTGAAATTCCTCAACACCCCGCAAACGCCCGCTGAGATGCCCGTCGGCTTTTTCCAAAACGAACGCTGGGGCAATCGCGGCAAGAACTACGGCTGGGGCATTGGCACGTGCGTTCTGAAAACCCCGCACGAAGGCGTCGCCGAAGTGCTCTCGCCCGGCACTTACGGCCACGGCGGCGCGTGGGGCACGCAGGCGTGGATCGATCCCGTAAAAGGCGTCGCTTACATCATGCTCGTCGCCCGCGCGAATCATCCGAACAGCGACGGCAGCGACTTCCGCCGCGCCTTCCAAAAAGCCGCCGCCGAAGCGCTGAAATAGGTGGAGCCCGACGTCCTCGTCGGGCTTCAAACCGCTCGCATCCGACCCAGCCCGACGCGACGTCGGGCTCCACCTTGCGAACCGCCACGCCCGCGCTAACGCGTGTGCTGCATGCCCGCCGCTACGCCGTCCGCGTCCTCCTGTGAGATCACTGCCGAGACCCGGCGCTATCTCCCGTGGCTCGTCGCTGTGGCGCTGTTCATGGAGAACCTCGACGCGACCATCATCAACACGGCGG
>JAFAAS010000168.1 GCA_023426435.1 Verrucomicrobiota bacterium
ATCTTCCCAAAGGTCCGCGACAGCGTCTCGCTGCTCGTCCCCAGCTCCGCCGCCAACACCCGCTTCGTCGTCCCCAACTGCACCTTCGTCGCCCCGCTCACCCCCGCCGGCACCCGCTTCAACACCCAGTTCAAAAACCGCGTCTCCACATCCTTCAACGTCATGTCCTCGATCAACCCCACCAACACCCGCAAATGCTGGCTCATCGAACCCAGCATCCGCAGCGCCAGATCCGGACGCCGCCCCAGCAAATCGAGAAACGGCGCCTTCGGCACCAGCACCACCGTCGACGCCTCCACCGCCCGCGCATTCGCCGGATATCCCTGCCTCGTCGCGATCGCCGCCTCCGCAAACGACTCGCCTGCCCGAAACACATAAATCGTCTGCTCCTTCCCCGTCGGACTCACCCGGTGCACGTTGATCGCCCCTTTCTGCGCCACATAAAATCCCTCCGCCACATCGCCTTCGCGAAACAGATACCCGCCCTTCGGCACACTCCGCAGCACCGCAAATCCCGCGACCACCTCCAAATCCTCCCGCGACACCCCGGAAAACAACTGACACGACCGCAACGTCGCCGCGATCGCAGCGGTGCGAAATTGAACAACATCGGTCGACACCCGCCGAGCGAAACGCCGCTCCTCTCCCCGGTCAAACCAACCTTCCCCACCCGAACTCCCCGCATCCCCGATGCGCACTCTCTCAAATCTCAAATCCTGAAATCTGAAATTCTTCCGCAACCCTCGCCCCACCGCCCACCACGCTCCCTCAGCCCCTCTTCGCGTCTCTTCGCGCCCTTCGCGGTTACCAATCCCCGCGCCTCACTCCCGCCAGAAAAACGTCGCCCACGCCCCATCCACCCGCCGCTCCGGCCGAGCCTCGAATCCGCTCGCCTGCATCCGCTCGATCAACGGCGACGGCAAAAACGGCGACACCACGCACAACCCCTCGCCGTCCTTCAGCCCCGCCACCGCTGCCATGATCGCCGGAAACGGCGACTCATCCCGCGCCATCATCGGCCGCACATCGATCGTCCGGAATTTTCGCGCCCCGCCCCCCTCCGCCTTGTTCGCTTTCATTTCGCCGCGACCGTAAGCGCCCGCGCCGCCGCTGCAACCGGCTGCTGCAATCCTTCCACGCGATGCACCACCTCTCCTTCGCGATTCAACACCGTCAGCAAATTCGAATGCGCATACTCACCGCTCGCCTCGCGCTTGTATTTTATCCCCAGCACCATCGCCAGCTCCTGCACGCTCTCCGCTTCGCCGTGCCATAACATCCACTGCGCATCCAACCCCACGCGCTCGCGATACGCCCGCAACGCCTCCGGCGTGTCCCGCTCCGCATCGAAACTCACCAACACAAACCGCACCTCCTCCCGCACGCCCTCCGGCAGCGCCGCCCGCAACCGCGCCATGTCGCTCACCAGCAGCGGACACGCATACGAGCAATTCGCGAAAAACATCGTCAGCACCACCGGCCGCCCGCGCAGCTCCGCCAGCGCCACACTCTCGCCCGCATCGTTCGTGAACCTCGCCTCCACCTGATAAAGCGAGCGCTCCGACAACCCCGCCTCCGCCTTCGGCGCCACCGCACAACACGCCCCCGCCCGCCCCTCCCCCTGCAGGCGCCCGCTCGCCGGCGATTCGCCCCGCACAGCCGCCACCGCGACCGCCATCACCACCCCCACCATCAATCCGATTTTCGTCTTCATAGAAAAATTTCCCAATCCAGAGTGTCACCTAATAGGTGACACTTTCCTCCCTCCGTCCCTCCCCGCCCCGCCCGTCCCGCGCGCACCGAAACCCCAGATTCGGCACCACATAATTCGCCCGCAGCGAGCTCCTGAACCCCGCGCGCATGAACGCCGGATAATTCTCCAAATCCCGCGCACTCACCGCCCCCGCCCCGCAAAACAAATTCCGATCCGGCCCCGTGTCCGCGCGCGACTCACCGCTCACCAGCGCCGTGTTGAAATCGCTCACCCACTCCCACACGAGCCCCGCCATGTCGCGCACGCCGAGCAGATTCTCCCGCCCCACTCCCGCCGCCGGCACGGGCTCCGGCGTCGGACGCGAGAACCATCCCAGCACAAACGCCCGATACTCCCGCTCCGTCGCGCCATCCTCCGTCGTGAACCCCACCGCCGCCACCCGCTCCCACTCCGCCGTCGTCGGCAATCGCTTTCCTTTCCACGCCGCATACGCCCGCGCCGCAAACCACGACACCCGCACGACCGGCGCCTCCGCCGGCGCCCGCTCCCCCAGCTCCAGATCGTCCGCCCAATGCGCCAGATAACCTGTATCCGCGAACAAACTACTCACGCGCGATCGCCGCCATTTCGCATTCTCCCGCACGAATTCCAAAAACTCCCCATTCGTCACCGGCCGCTCATCCAACTCAAACGCCGCCACCGCCACACTCACCGGCTCCCCCGCCTCCCGCAACAGCGCCCGATACTCCCCCGCCGGCACCCGCACCATCTCCGCCGCAGCCACCGAACCCACCCACCCCAGCAACGCCGCCAACAGCGCAGCCAAGCGGGCCTGCCCGCCGAATCCTCGGCGAAGCCGGGTAGGGCGCACTCTCCGAGTGCGCCGCTCCCCGCCCCATCCGCATTCCACCGTTCTCATATTTTTCTGCTCCGTTCGCTCCTCTCTCAACCCTCAACTCCTCCCCCTCACTTCTCCCTCCTCACATTCCTCACCTCTTCCTTCGTCACCGATCCATAATCATTCCCCCACGCATTCATCACATACGTCATCACGTCCGCGATCTGCTCATCCGAAAAATCCTGCGGCGGCATCATGTTGTTATACGGCTTCCCGTTCACCGTGATCGGACCCGACAACCCTTTCACCACGGCGCGAATCGACCGCTCCTTGTCCGCCTTCAAATAATCCGAATCCGCCAGCGGCGGAAAAATCGCCGGCAGCCCTTTCCCATCCGCCTGGTGACACGCGAAACACGCCGTCAAATACACCTTCTTTCCCCGCTCCATCCGGATCTCGTGCGAGATCTCCGCAATCTCCGGATTGCTCTCGATCGCCTCCTGCTTCGCCGCGACCAACTGCGCCTCCCGCTTGCTCGCCGCCGAGCCCGCATCCGACGCCTGCCCAATATAAACTTCGTCGATCTCCTTGCCCGAATACACCACGCGCGTCTCCGGCCCCGTCACCTTCAACATCCCGATCGCACCTTTGTTGAACGCCCGCGACAACGAGTGATCCACGAGCACATACGTGCCCGGCACCTCCACCTTGAACTCCACCACCGTCGCCCCGCCCGCCGGCACGAGCGTCGTCTGCACATTCTCCTGCACCAGCCGCGTGCCACCTTCCTTGTAAACGCGATCGAAGATCTCGCCGATCACGTGAAACGACGACACCAGATTCGGCCCGCCCACCCCAAAATACAACCGCACCGTCTCGCCAACTTCCGCCTGTAGTGCTTTGTCCCCTACGAGCGACCCCACCGCCCCGTTGAACACCACATACGGCGGCCGCTCATCGACCGCCTTCTCGGGATCGAACATCTGCAGCC
>JAFAAS010000010.1 GCA_023426435.1 Verrucomicrobiota bacterium
GGTTGGGCGAGGGCAGCCCGACCTCTACGCGGACGCGGGGCCCGAGATCTTTGGGCGCTTCGGAAACGACGACGACGTCGACCGCGAACGGCATCTGCTGGTAGCGTTGGATGACGCGGCGGAGGAGATCGCGATTGCGGTTGCCGAAACTCGCGATGACGACGAGAAGCCGGAGCGACTGGTCGCGCGTCACTCCGGGAGCACGGATGGAAGCACTCATGGGTGAGACGCCGGAAAGCGAGACGCGGCGGGAAGAGAAACCGGGATCGACGAGGTGCTGGCTGAAGCCTCAGCGACAGCGACCGTTCGCGGAACGAAGAGCGACTGGGTGGCGTGGCCGACTGGCGCGAGGAAACGCCGAGGCGCGAGCGAGCTGCGGAGTGAAGCGATGGTGGCAACTGCCAACCAGAAAAACACCGGCGCCTGGCCGAAGTAGGATACGGAGATACTGCTGGTCGCGTGGGAGAACAGTGAGGCGCCCAGGCACCACATGGCGAACGCGTCGTCGTGCGAGGTGGCGGGATGTCGCGCGTATTCCCCGACGGATTTAAATGCGCGCCAGAGCATCGCGATCACGAGCACCATGCCGAGAAAACCGCTCCATACGCCGAAGATGATGTAGTAATTCGTGATATCGGTCTCGGTCTCCGAAATGTGGCCCTGGTCGGGCATCCAGTGCCGGGTGCGGTTGGTGCCGATCAGCGCCCATTCGTCGAAATGGGCGAAAGTTTGCTGGATCAGATAGGCACGATGCCATCCGGTGCTCGACCCAGTGAGATCGATGCGCGAAATCAGGTAGTAGGGCGGCCGCGTCATCACGAACATCAGCAGGATGTAAGTGACCAGCGCCAGGACGCGCAGCTTGCCGCAGTGTCGGCGATAGCGCCACATTCCGACCGCGAAGCCGGCGAAAATCGTGCTCATGATCGGCCCGCTCGACGCGCTTGCAAAAACCATGAGCAGACAGGCGCATGCGCCCAACAGGGCGGCGGCACGGTAGCGCGACCAGATGACGAGAACAAACGGCAGGCATGCCGCGCCGATGGTTCCTGCCAGAATGGGATGACTGAATGGGCCTTGGGCGCGGATTCGCCCGTCGCGGATGAGTGGAATCTCGGGAACCCGTCCGAAGACGGAAAACAGATTTTGATAAAAGAACTTCTCATACAACATCACCGCTGCGACGGGAACCAGGAGCACGCAGACGCAGCGGAGGAGGTGTTTCACATCGTCGAGGTCCCGACACAGCGAGCGGAAGATAAAATAGGGGCCGCCGACCGTGAAGATGATGCCGAGCATGTATTTGGGGCCCGATGGTCCTGACGATGGCTGGAAGAGACTCGCGAGAAATGTCCAACCGCACCACGCGATCATCAGCCAATCGGCGGCGTTGAAGCCACCGACGGGGCGCTCGCCGCGCAGCATGATGCGCAGCAAACCGACGACGAGCAGCACGCGAAAAACCGGCAACGCGAAAGCTCCGATAGCGAGGCCTTGTCCGGTGGTGATATAGCAGCACCCGACCAGCAGCGGGACGGCGGCCCACCTCCTTGGCGCCGCGAGCAGACCGACGGAGCAAGCGGCGAGAAGCAACAGACCGAGAGCGTTCATTCGGTGAGCGGGCGGGAGGGGCGCGAAGGCCCAGAAAAAGCCGGCCCAGGATTTGGGCCGGCTGATGCGCGCTCGCCGAAAGGAGAGCGCGAGAGCAACTGTGATCCGCGTTCTAGCGGGTCATTGAGTGAGACGAACGTTGTCGAGAAGCGCGTCCAGACTGTCGGTGGCGGGCGAGACGTCCTTGAAGGTGAGCTTCGTCGTCGTGCTGTTTGCCACGAACGTGAACGTATTCGAAATCCAGTGACAGCTGCCGCCGCCTTTGCCGAACATCGAGATGGTGCGGTTTAGAACCGTGCTGGTGCCGGCAACCGTGACCGCGATCCGCTGTTCTTTTGTGTTGTAGGCGAGAACGCCGGTATCGAACACGAGTGTATAGGTTTTGCCGGGCGTGGTGGTGAACGACTGGCTGACAACGCCATTCGGCGCGCTCTGGCCGGCATTGAAAGCGAGCATCTTGGTGCCGCTGTTGGTGCGGTAAGCGGAGCTTGCGCTGTTCACACGAACGTTGCCGCTGAGCGTCCAGCCCGTGGCGCCGCTTTCGAAGCTGCCATTGGTCAAACTGACCACCGGGGCCGGAGTCGTGGGAGCAGGCTCAGGTGCCGGAGCGGGAGCCGGCGCGGGCGCGGGAGCACCGGATTCGACGCCGAGGTCGAGCACCGCGTGCGCGCCGATGGAGGCGAAATAACCGACGTTGTTGATCGTGCTTACCTTCGTCTGTTCCGTGCGGAACTGGTAGCGATCCGCGATCCGGACGGCCGCGCCATTGGGTGCGGAGACCGTGACGGAGTAACGCTTCGCGGCGAGATCCACGGACAGCGTAAAGCGATAGCGCACGCCAGGAGTGTAAGCCACGCTCGCCGCGGCTTGGAAACCCCCGCCGTTGCGCACGTCAATATAACCGCTCGGCGCGAAACGCACGGCACCAGCGAGGTCGGTGTAAGCGTCCGCCGCCCCGTTCGAGAAGCCGATGACGCCGTCCATCTTGTTGGCTGAAGGCATCGCTTCGAACGAGAGGGTGAACGCGCCGGATTGGGACGGGATGGAGGTGTTTTCCCAAATCTTCGTGGCGACCTGTTCCTCCTTGATGTCGGCGGGGGTCGCATGGCGGTATGCGTTCCACATCGAGGCGACCTGCAATTGGATCGTGTTGGGGCCACTGTTGGCGCGACCTTTTTCGTTCGCCCAGAAACGATCGAAGTAGTCGAACGTGGCAGGCCAGTTCCAAGCGCCTTGCAAGCCCATGAGGCGGGCGGCCAGGACGTGGCCGATCACGCTGGCCCCAGCGATGTCGCGGTAGTAGGCATTCCAGTTGCGGCCGTCGCGTCGCGGGTCTTCAGCGTGTTGTTCGCCCCATTCGGCCATGCCGACGTCGGATTGAATATAGCGTTCGCGCGGACGACCGTCGGCGGTATAGAGAACGCGGCCGACGTCGGACTGGGTGACATACCAAATCTGGCGGTCTTCCTGGAAGCGGAGGTTCTTCTTGCCGTCGGCTTGAGCGAGGATGTCGGCGTCCTTCAACACCGCACCGGCGAGAAGCATGGGCATCTTGCGGCCTTGGTTATGACCGCCGCCGGCGGGCCAAATGGCGCCAAGTCGGGCGGAGCCGTAGATGTCGATGCCGTATTGGACCATGCGAACGAGGAGTTTTTCCTTCTGAGCCTTGGAGTAGTTGAGTTGGAGTGAGAGAAGACCGCTGGCGACAGCATGGGCGATCTCGCGGCCGTAGGTCGGCTGGTTGTTCGCGGCATGCAGGTAGCGGCCGGTCCACGTGGTGTTTTGCTCGTTCCACGGTTTCTCGAACAGCGCCTCGACGGAGGCCAGAGAAGGCGTGTTGCCGACGATGGGGAGGGAGCGGAGCTTCGAATAATCGAGCTGGCTCTTGTTCCACCTCAGCGACTTGTCGGTTCCGACGGGAGCCGGACGGAAGCTGCCGGCGGGCGCGGGGCGGTCCAGCACGGTCAGGATAGCCATCGATTTCAACCAGATGCGCGCGTCCCCGCGGGAGGCGGCGACTTCCGGCGCGTTGATGGGAAAGCTCTCGGTCGAGACCAAGGAGCTGCCCGGCTGCACGGTGCGCGGAAGGCTGGCTCCAGCGTTGAGGCTCGCGTTGTAGGCGTTGTTCCAGAGACGGCTGTCGTAACCCTGCGCGCCGTTGACGCCCGGATTGATCATCGAGCCATGCAGCGTGGCGCCGCCCGAGGTCGTGGAACGGGGGGAGATCGAAACGATCTTCACCGGTCCAACCACCCAATAGTCTCCGTTTGCGAACTGCCCTGACGGGTAATCCCGATCGAAAGTCCACGTGATCCCGAACTGGGTGATCGACGTAGCCGCTTCGGCCACCGTCCCCGATGCGGCGACTAGGGAAACCACCGCACCCACCAGTCCGATTTTATTCTCAAGGAATCGTAGTATCATCGCCGGATGTGATCGGCGATGATGTTAGAAGTTCAATTTAGTTTCGGGGGTAGGACCGGCTTTTACTCGTTGGTTACTATTGGGTTCTTATCCCGAAATAAATATATCCGTTTATTGGGTGCGTTCCTTTCTTTGACGCCGGCGAGCGAGTGACGGCTGCCAGTTTCGACCCGCAGACGGAGTCTGGGACATGGGGGTAGGAGCCGGATCGGTGGACTTTGTTCCGATGGAGTTCGAATCCTTTTCCCGATGCCACTCCCACGGTATTCCTTCGAGATCGTCGGCTTCCGCCAAGCCGCTTTCCCAGATGCGACGGAAGAGGCCGGCGGCGTGCCAGGCGTCGAAGCGGCGGTGGATGGCAGAGGGGCTGCCAAATTCCTTGGGCAACGCCTTCCAGGGCGTGCCTGTTCGCAGAACGTGCACAACCGCCTCGAAAGCGCTGCGTGCCGGGATGGGTTTCCGGCCGCCGCCGGGCCGCCGCTGGAAGCGCTGTCCCTCGGCGCGCACGGGCGCAGGAAGGAGAGGTTCGACGGATGCCCAGAAAGCGTCGCTGACGGGGCGAAGGTGAATTTTGGATACGGGATGATTCACCGCTGCTGGTCGTGGCGGCGAGGGTTCGCGACCCGCGACAAAGCTATGGCATCGCACGTCCGGCCGAAGTGAGGGCGGCCAGAGGATCGAGTGCGACGGAGAGGAGGGGCGGCGCCGGCTGAACGCGGAGATCCAGCACGGCGTGAAAACCACCGAGGGAGTGAAAGCCGAGGTGGTCGAGAAGCTTCGCGCGCGATTGCTCGGTGCGGAATCTCCAGTTGTTCGCGACGACGACGGGTGTGCCGCCGGGAGCCGTGACAGCGACCGAGTAGCGTCGGGTGTGAAGATCGATCGCCATGAGCACGTCGTATTTCTTACCCGCTTCGTATTTGATTTTTTTCGCTGCGCGAAAGGTGTTGCCGTCTCGCGCGTCAATATAGCCGGCGGGTGAGAAACGCACCGAGGCGGCGAGATCCGTATAGGCAGTGGCGCCTCCGCCCGAAAGCCCCGTGATGCCGTTCATGCGTTCCTTCGAGGGAAGGAGGGTGAAGGAGAGCGTGAAACGATCGGCTTGGGGAGGGACGGCGATGTTCTGCCAGATGGGAGTGGCGACATTACGATCCGAGAGTTGGGGAGGAGTGGCGTTCCGATAAGCCGTCCACATCTCGCCGACGAAGCGACGAATGCAATTGGTGCCACCGCCGGCATTTTTCCCTTCGATCGACCAGTAGCGATCCGCGTAGTCGAAGAGCGCGGGCCAGTTCCACGTTTCTGTGAGGCCCATCAAGCGCGCGGTGAGCACGTGTCCAATGATGGATGAGCCGACTATATCGCGGTAATAGCTATTCCAATTCCGGCCGTCCCAGAGGGGCTCTGGATAATGTTTCTCGCCCCATTCCGCGATGCCGACATCGCTGGCGCGATACCTCTCGCGCGGCCGGCCGTCGGCGACATGAAGTGCACGGCCGACATCCGCGTGAGTGACATACCATGTTTGCCGGTCTTCCTGGAAGAGAAGGCGGCTGCCGTCGGCGTAGGCAAGAATATCGGCGTCTCCCAGCACTGCGCCGGCAAGAAGCAGGGGCATTTTGCGACCATGGTTATGACCTCCTCCCGCGGGCCACACTGCTCCCTGTCGCGCCGCGCCATAAATATCGATGCCATATTGGACGAGGCTGATGAGGAGTTTCTCTTTTTCCCGGTTGGAATAATCCAACTGCAAGGTGAGGAGCCCTTCGCCGAGAAGGTGGGCGATCTCGCGGCCGTAGGCGGGCTGATTCTCACCGGGGTGGAGATAGCGCGAGATCCAAGTGGTGCCCTGTTCGATCCACGGTCGCTCGAACCGATGCGCAAGATCAGCTGGTTTGGGCGCGTGGCGAACGCGAGGGAGGGAGCGCAGGCGGTCGTAGCGAAGTTGGTTCTTATTCCATCGGATGGTTTTGTCGCCCCCCACATAGGGCGGCCGAAAACTTCCTTCCGGGGCAGGTTTATCGAGCACGGTGAGGACCGCGATTGTCTTCAACTGTGGATCGTGACCCGTGGCATGCGGAATGTAGCTCTCGGAAGAAAGCAGCGAGGTGCCAGGGGAAAGCGTGACCGGAAGCGATCGAGCTATATTGTAGGAGCCGTCATACCAATTGTGTTTGATGCGGCTGTCATATCCCTGACGGCCGTTCACCGATGGATTGATCATCGAACCATGCAACTCCGCGCCGTGTTGGCGGGTGGGGCGTGGCGTGATGCCGACGAGGGTCACTGGTCCCACGACCCAATAATCGCCGTTGGCGAATTGGCCGGCGGGGTAATCGCGGTCGAACGTCCAGGTGATACCGAATTGGCTGATACTTTTGGCGCCGAAGAGCGCGGGGGACAGGAGAGCTGAAACCAGGAAGGCGAGGATGAGAGCTCGCGAGCGATTCGGGGAGATGGGCTTGCTCATTGCTCCGTGGGATTCGGCCGCGCCGATAAAGTTCAATATAGTTCCAGCGGTGTGTGTTTATGACTCGGAATTCTGGATGCAACGAGCGTCTATAAAGCCGCGAAATGGTTTTATGCGGCGAGTGTCAGGCGGGGCCGCGGACGGCGATCAGTGATTTGGTGAGCAGGAGGAAGCGCTCTTTGAGAATGCGGCAATCGGGGAAGAGGAGTTTGAATGATTTGAGGTCCAGCATGCGCGGAGCGTCTTCGAGTTTCGTCAACGCATCGTCGAGGCTCGTGGCGCGTCCGCGATTCCCGAGGGTGAAGCTGCGCAGCAGTCGCACTTGGAACGGCTTCGGGAGCCAGTGGAAGAACGGCGTCAGGTAATGCGGTTCGATCGGAAACCAATAATATGGGGTTTGCACATAGAGGTGCGGCGCGACACGTCGCACCTCCTGCGCGAATTGCTTCATCTGTGGCCAACCGCCGACGTGCTCGATGACGGAGTTGGAATGCACGATGTGGAAAAAGTCGTCGCTGAACTCGGACATGTTGCAGGCGTTTCCCGTAGCATGGGTAAAAATCGAGTCGTCCTGTCCCTGGAGGTCGCAGGGCAGATTGAGCAAGGTGACAGTCGCGCGATGTTGGCGAAGGAAGTCCTTGGGAAGGATGTCCCAATAAGTTTTTCGTCCGCCGACATCGAGGATCTTCACTTCGCCATGATGCTGGAAGGTATGTTCGATGAGCCGCACGAGCGGACCGATCCGGCGAGCGCGAAATTTAAAACCGAGCGATCGCGGGTTGTTATAGTTGGTTAAGAGATCGAGACGACGAGAAGGCGCGGAGGTCGTGGCGTGCATGGGAGGAGGCGGGGCGGCTTGCGCCGGATTGTGGTTAGGCGGCGGCGTGAAAGCCACACGTCTCGCGAAGCGTGTCGATCACGAGGCGCGCTTTGACGGACCAGGTTTCCGATTCGACGCGCGCGCGCAGGCGTTGCGGAGAATCGCCGATGCGCACGGCAGTGCGAATGGCGCGGACGAAATCGTCGTAGCCGCTGGCGATCGAGACGTAGCCATTGTAACGGCGCAGTTCGTCGAACGGGGTGGTGACGACGGGGCGTCCCACAGCGAGATATTCCTTCAACTTGATTGGGTTGCACGCACGGATCCAGGCGTTGTCGCACCACGGCATGATCAAGACGTCACACGCGGCGGTGAAACGCGCGACCTTCTCGTAGGGCTGTTGGGGAAAACGATGCACGTTGGGGAGCGCCGCGACGGAATCGCTGAGCGTGCCGGGGCCGACGATCACCAGCTGCATCTCGGGCAGGCTGCGGCCGATGTGTTCGAGCAAGCGGTGGTCGACCCGATGAGGCTCCAGGTTGCCGACGTATCCGATGCGCGGAGACGGGATACGATCGAGTTCCGCGAGGGGAGCCCGTTCGTCGCCGGCGCGGGCGAAGTGCAAGAAATCGACGCCGTGGTCGGCGAAGAGCGCGCGACGGCATTGCGTCCGCTCGACGTCCATGACCGCGGACGAGCAAAAGAGAGTGAGATCGGCGAGCGCTTTGAGCGTGAGGTCCTGGGACTCGACGCGAGGGCGATCGACGCCGGGATACTCTTCATAGCGATCGGTGCGTTGGTAGATCACGGCAACCGGATCGAGAGACTCGACGGCGTCCAAGGCGGACGGGCAGGCGACCCAGACCAGCGGTTTGCGGAAGCCCAGCGCGCGGGCGGCGGAGCGCACCTGCAGCGAAAGGATGCGGTTCAGCAACGTGCGGCCGGAGCGCACGGGCGGAGCGAACGGACTGAAAACGGACATGCCGGCCTTCACTTGCACGCGGCCGCGCAGGACACTGCGGAGTTTGCGAGCGAGGCGGGCGGCGAGTTGCGAGTGTTGGCCCGGAGCGCTCACGCGCATGCCGATCGAGTTCACATACAGCACGGGCACGGTGCCGCTGAGCTCGCGCATCATCTGCAGGTCGTAATGCCCGCGATTGTGATACCACCAATCGACCCCGCCGAAACAGATGATGCTGTCGTAGGTTCCCGTCGTTTCGGCGGTGACCGACGCCGGGGCCGCACGAGGCGCCGGCGAGGGGGCCAGCGGAAAGGTCGTGAGCGAATGGCGGACCGTATTCATGAACGTGCGACAGGGCTTTCGCTGGCGGAGAGGGAAAGGTTGCTCGCGGCGTAGCCGCGAATCCACTCGCTGCGTTGGCGCCACACGACGAGCCAGCGGGTGGGCTCCGTTTCGCTGCGGGCGATTTGGGCGAGTTGGGTGCCGACGGCGCGGATTGCCACGCCGGCAAGAAGAAGTCCCAGGCCGGCGAGGCGGCGAATGCCTCGCCAGTGCGTGCGGAGCAAAGTGGCTTTACCGCGAAAAAGCAGCAGCAGCTTGCCGGCGGGGGTTGATGATTGTCCGACCTCGTGAATCAGCTTCGCGGCAGGACAAATCACCGGGCGATAGCCGGAGCGCCGGGCCCGCATCGCGAGATCCGCATCCTCGCCATACATGAAGAAACGTTCGTCGAAACCGCCGAGTTTTTCCCACACGGGTCGCGCGACGAGCAGGCAGCAACCGCTGATGATCCCCACCTCTCGAACGGTGTCGCGCGGCCAGTTGCCCAAAGATTCGGGATCGAACCAGGGATGACGTCGCGCGACCGAACTCAACCCGGTGGCAAACATCGCCAAGCTCCAGAGGGTGGGCAAACCCCAGCAGGAGGAAGGTTCGACGCGGCCATCGGGCTTGAAGGTGCGCGCTCCATAGAGGCCGTGCCGAGGTGAGGAACGGGCGAATTTGACGATCGCGTCGATGGCCTCGTCGAGGAGGACCGTGTCGGGATTGAGCAGCAGGAGGTAGTCGGCGGTGGCGTGGCGCGCGGCGAGATTCACGCCGGCGGCGAAGCCCAGATTGCGGCCGGGCGTGAGGAGCGTCGCGGCGGGAAACTGAGTTTGCACCAAAGCGGCGGAGTCGTCGCTGGAGGCGTTATCCAGAACAATGACCTCCAGGCGGGTGCGCGAGGAGTGAGCGAAGACGCTGCGAAGGCATTCGCCGAGGTGAGCCGCGGAGTTGTAGGAAACGATGATGACGGCGACGTCGGGTGACATGGGGACGCGAGTGAAAGGCAGAGGTCGGTCCGATCACGCGGGGCGGCCTATCGCGGCGTCTTCCGAAGTGCGATCCCCGGTGCGCAAACCGGCGGTGTGCGCTTCGTAGTGGTCGCGGGCGATGAAGCCGCGGACCGCGGCGATGAGCGAGTTGCTGGCGAACATTCCGGTGTGATCGCGGACCGCAAGTGTATCGAGGGACTGGAGACGCTGGCGAAGCTCGTGTTCGTCGAATGCGACGTTGATCTTGCCGAGGGCGAGCAGTTGTTGCGCGGTGGCCATTTGATGATCGTTGCGCTGCTCGCCGAGTGCCGCGCGGCGGGGCATGACGAGGATCGGTTTCTCGAATCGCAGGGCCGACAGGATGGTGCCCATGCCGGCATGGGAAATGATGACGCTCGCCTGGGTGAAGCAGCGGTTGAATTCGGCGGGGGCGAGGAATTCGACGGCCGGGAAGGAGGACGGGCGCCAGGCGTTTTGTCCGATCTGGGCAAAGACATCCGAGCGTCCGGTCTCGCGGGCCCACAGATCGACCGCGCGAATGAGCCGGTCGAAGGGAAGTTCGGTGCCAACGGTAACCAAGATCATAATACACTCCCGTGGTAGAAGGGGCCTTTGTCGGCCGCGAGATGCGGCCATTGTGTCATCCAGTGATCCACGTGTTTCCCGGCCTCGCGTCCGCTGAGCGAGAGTTGCTCGGCGTTGGCGACGCTATCGATCCAGATGGTGCGCGCGCCCGTCATGGCGCCGAAGCGGATGACGAAGTAGCCGGGAGCGGCTCCGGTGGAAACGACGACGTCGGGACGCTCGGTGAGAACGATCCACAACGCCGCGAAGGCGCAGAGCACGAGACGATGTTTCTGCCACATGCTCGCGTCGGGGAGCCAGCGGAACCGCGCGCACGGGTCGAGGTCGGAGCGATACGCTCTTTGCACCGTGGCGAACACGACCTCGCAGCCCTCGAACGCGGGACGAAGTCTCAACAGCTGCACCCAGTGTCCGCCGCCTGAAGAAACCGCCAGCACCTTGATGGGACGTAGCCTCATATCTCTCCTTTCGATTTGCGCGCGATGGCCGGGCGGGGCGCGCTGCGGGCGCGACCCGTGGTGGTAGGGAGCTGGGTAAACGCGTTGACGGGAGCGACGGCCACGGCTCCGCGGGCGATTCGATGCCGGGCGTGAAGCGGAACCGGTGCGGCGGCGATGCGATTCGGCCTAAACCTCCTGCAGGAGTGGCCGAGGCAGGTAGTTCCGGGTGCGGTTGACGATGACGCTCAACGTGCAACTGGCCTGAGCGAGGAGGCTGCTGGCGCGTTTGACGGCGTCGCGATTCGTCTTCTCGGACTCCACGAGGAGAAAGACCATGTCCATGTTGCGCGCGAGCTGAGGCGTGACGCTGACCTGATTCACGGGCGGCATGTCGAAGATGATGTAATCGTAATCGCTGGCGCGCAGCCGGGGGATCATGTTCGAGAACCGCTTCGGGAGAATGCGAGAGAGACGCTCGTGGCCGGTCGCGTGCGGGACGACGAAAAGGTGATCCTGGACGCGGGCTTGCTCGCGATGTTGGCCCTCGAGGAGGTCGTCGAGGCCCACCTGGATTTTTCCGTCGCGAAAGTGATGGGGCGTGTGCGGTCCCATGTTCATGTCGACGAGCAGCACATTGCCCTCGCCGGTCTTCGACAACGAAGCGGCCAGTCCGGCGGCAACGGTGCTGACGCCGGCGCGGTCGCCGCAACTCGTGACGGCAACGAGCTTGGGCTTCTTCACTACGCCGCGAACGTCGAAGAAGAAAATGAGGCGATCGCGCAAGGCATCGAAGTAGGAGGAGAGTCTGCCTTCGCTCTCGCTGCCCTGCGCGCGGGCGTTTCCGGGTGGGGCTTCCAGTTGCGCGACGGCGAGAGGACCGCGGCCGAGCCGGCCGGGGATGTTGGGAATCGAAAAGAAAAGCGGGAGGCCCAGGAGCGATTCGATCTCGATGGGGCGGCGCACGCTTTGGTCGAGGAACAACTCCAGGCAGAATGCGAGCGCGAGGCCGAAGATGAGTCCGCCGCCGGCGAGGCCGCCGACGACCTTGTGAAGCTTGCCGACATCGCGGACGGGCGGGGTGGGCGCCTGGATCATCGTGATGTTGGAGACGCGTCCACTCCCGAGAGCTTCGTTGATGCGTGTCTGCTCGAGTGTGGTGGCAAAGTAGCGGTATTGTGCTTCCTGCAGTTCTTTGCGGCGCTGGAGATCGCTGATCGAGAGCTCGAGTTCGCTGAGGTCGTTGGCCTCGTTCTGAATCTCGGTGAGGTGATCGTTGAGAACCTGGAGGCGAATGGAGAGCGATCGGATGCGCGAGCGTTCCTCGGCGGGGCTTAGTGCAACAGTGCTGTCGCGCCCCTGGCGTGCCCCCTCGTTGCCGGCGACCTCGCGGAGAGCAGGAAATTCTTCTTCGAGGGCCTGCTTGACTGACGTGGCCTTCGAGATGCGACGACGCAGGTCGGTGATGGCGGTGCTTTCTTCCGTGAACGTCGCGAACATGTCCTGATACTTCTGCGTGAGCGTTTCGAGCGTGGCGGTGGCGACGCGATATTCCTGGGCTTTGACGGCGGGAACGGCGGCGTAGGGGACCTGCGAGTCTTCGAAATCGGAGAGGAGCGCCTTGCGTTCGGCGATCAGCCCGGTGGTTTCGAGGATCTGCTGTTTCGTCTTCGCCATCTGTTCGGCGTAAGCCTGTTTCGCTTCCTCGATGGAAAGGACGCCGGCTTTCTCTTTAAGCCGGCGCAGATCCTCTTCCGTTTTCTGAAGGTGCTCGCGCAGGACCTGCGTTTCCTTCTGGAGCATGTCGTCGAACATGCCGGTCGTCATGTGGATCTCGAGGTGTCGCTTGAGATACTCGGAGATGAGCATCGAGAGCGCGGGCTGCGCGATCGATGGATCGGGATGCTGAAACTTCACTCCGAGGACGCGACTGCCGCGCGGCGCGGTGGCCTCGATACTGCCCCGGATGATTTTGGCCGCGACATCGAGATCGGATCCGCCGCCAAACGCTTCCAGGATTCGCTCCGGTCCGAGGTTCAGCGCGACCTGCTTCGCGAGGTCCATGCTCGTGAGAATCTCGACCTCGCTGGTGATGATGGTCTCACCGCGTTGATCGGTGGATTTGATCTGAGCATCCTCGGCGACATTGAGGGGCGCGGCTGCTTCCTGGATGTAGCGGATGAAGAGTTTCGCTTCGGATTGATAGATGACGTCCGGCCAATTGCGGTAAACGGCGGCAGCGGCGAGTAGTCCGAAAAGCGTGAAGCCGACGATCTTCCACTTGTGCTTAAAAAGCACATAGTAGATGTCTCCGACGCCGATGGCGCGGGAGGTTTCCGTCTTGTCGTCGTGCATGGAAGGGAGCGCGAACTGAACGAAATGCGGCGGTGGCGTGCGGCCGGGCGGCCCCGTTTAGCTCACGAGCCGGAGCTGACTGTTCGGAACGAAAGTGCGCGCGCCGCAATCGAGAAACGAGAGGAGAACAGCCACGCGCTCGGAGTCGCTGAGTTCCTGCTGAACGATGGCGCGGAGGCCGAGGAGCGGGCCGGCCTGGATTTCCACAAGATCTCCCGCGCGAAATGACGGTTTCATGCTGGAAGGATCGAGTGCCTCTCCGACCCATGCTTTGAGCTCGTTGATCGACTGCTCGGGCACGACGGCGGGGGCGTGTCCGCAGTGGACGACGTCGATGATATCCGGAGCATAGCGGACGGCGCGATAGCTCAGCGCGGGCTCGAAGCGGCAGAAAATATAGCGAGGAAACAGCGGCCGGATGACGATTCGACGCACGCGCCGAATGGTTCGTTGCTGGCGAAGCT
Organism: Verrucomicrobiota bacterium; assembly: GCA_023426435.1. Lineage (GTDB taxonomy): Bacteria > Verrucomicrobiota > Verrucomicrobiia > Opitutales > Opitutaceae > Opitutus. The sequence goes on from JAFAAS010000010.1 coordinate 13,444, forward strand.
TGGGCGAGTAGGTCTCGATCCCGAGCGAGTCTTCATAGTAGGCGCAGGTGGAGTCTTCCTTCTGCGGACGCGTGTGTATGCAATACCAGTCCATAAGCGAGATGACCGCGGTTGATTGTGAGCTGGGACGCTGCCGCCATCTAGGTGCAGTTGCCTGCGCCTGGCGTCGAGTGCTGGCCTTCACGGAAAGATAAACCGACGCTCTCCGCTGGCTGGAGCGCAGAGCAAGGACGCGGGCGGGGGCGGTTCAAGGCTATTTCAAGCTACAGCGCCACGCACAGGGTTTTGCTTACGCTGCGCGAAGAAACATCCCCGACAACACTACTCTTGGATACTGAATTCGACCTGCTACGGTGCGGGTCGGAACGAGGGAGAGCTATCCAAGTTTATACAGTGCTCGAGAAGAGGGAACCCAAGAAATTCTATAATGCCATGAACAGTAGCGAAGGATTCGATTGCGAGCCTGCCGAAAAGTTCCGTCGCACTGCGCGCCGACTCGCAGGTTTGGCGGGGATGGCGGCTGCGATTTGCGCGGGATTGTTGAGCGGTTGTTCGAGTCCTGCCAGCGAGCGGACGCTCGCGGCGGGAGCGCCGCCGCGAGGAGCTGGAGTGATTCTGGAAGGCGACCAATTAAGGGTGTCGTTCGTGGGGGCTCCGAGCATGGATACCTCGGGAGAGGTGCGGCGGGATGGACGAATCACACTGCCGATTGCCGGCGAAGTGGTGGCGGCGGGAAAGACGCCGGATCAGCTGGGCAGGGAGCTAAGTGAGCGATACGCCACGGAGTTGCTCGCGAGCGACGTGGTGGTTTCCGTGGTCGCTTCCGCCTTCGAGGTCAACGTGAGTGGCGCGGTGCTGCGGCCGGGAAAATATACATCGAAACGGCCGATGACGGCGCTGGAGGCGGTGATGGAGGCGGGCGGGTTCGATCATGCGAAAGCGGACATGAAGCGCGTGGTGGTGGTGCGTCACCACGACGGCGCGGTGAATAATTTCGTGCTCGATCTGAGCCTGGCGTTGAACGGGAAACCGAGTGAGCCGTTTTATTTACAGCCCTCCGATATCGTGTTCGTTCCGACGCGTTTCGTTTGGTTTTAGGGTGGTTGCCCTTATCGCGGCCATCGGGGAAACGCGCAAAGTGGAGGGGCGACCGTTTTAGATATTTCATCGGGAATAGTTTCCGTTTAATACATTTTTCCATACATGGACGGCGTAGCATTCCAGCTGCACACGGACCGCCGGCGCACGAAACTTCGACAGATGGAAGTCTGTAGGAACGGAGCGCTGATTGGCCATATTGCCCGGTCTCCGGGCGGACGGATGTATCGTTTTTTCCCGGGTATAAACAACGAGATCGCGTTCGTGTTCGAGCACCGGAATCTGGCGAGCCTGATCGAGGCGATCGACAGTCGCTCGTGGGAGCGGGAACTCGACGCGCTGAAAACTCCGCCGCGCTGAGGAGAGTCTATTCCGCGGCGACCTTGCGCAGCCAGATCTGGCCGCCGTCGCCCTTGGCGCAGAGCGGCATGTGTTCGCGGAGGAAATCGCGTTTGAAGTGCTCGATATAGGCGGAGAAGAATTCCACGCGGAAGGCGCGGTTATACATCAGGAACGCGCGGAGGAGATACTGCTCGTTCCAAGCGCGGCCTTCCTCGAGCCACTCGCGCGGGTATTCGAGACGCCATGCGATGTCGTGAATGTGGACAAATACGCCGACAGCGAGCGCGGGCAGGACGTGAAAGAACAGGCGGTTCACGTCGCTGCCGAATTTACTGACGTGCGATGAGTCGATGAAGAGAATGTCGCCGGATTCGAGTTGGGAAAAGGGATCCAGTGGAACGTCCTGGACCATTTTTTCGATCACGGTGACGCGGGGACGGTCTTCGTCGCGCAGCAGCGAGCGGACGAGGCGTGCATCGGGATCGATGAAGGTGAACCGAACCGTGCGTCCGAGGACATGCTCGTCCACGTCGAGCATCGCGGCGGAGCTGTAGCCGGAGCCGACTTCGACGATGCGGCGTGGACGCGCTTCGCGCATCATGCCGTAGAGTGTGAGGGCATCGCTGGGGCCGTAGGCTGGGTTACCGAAATGATAGCGGTGGCCGGCGGTGGGCGTCTCGACGTAGGGATGTTCTGAATACCAGCGGGCGAAACGTTCGAGCCGTTCGAATTGTCCGGCGTCGTTGAGGTCGATGGCGGGAAATGGCGGGCCGAAATCGTTGCGGGCGAGACCGGCGGCGATTTCTTCGCGAGTCGGCAGCGGCGAGTAGAAGTGGCCGGGCGGGACGAAGCGCTGCCACTCGTCGCGCCAGGCGCGCAGCTGCCGATTCTCCTTTTCGAGGGCGCGATAGGCGCGGAATTGGCGGAGCAAGGGGCGGAAATCGATGCTCATGGAGCGGAAGGGGGCGCCGGACGCAGCGTGAGTTTGAGGTTGGAAACGCTGAACGCGAGTGCGCGGCCGTCGCGGTCCGCCGGAGGAGCGGGTTGCGGCGTGGTGAAAAGCAGTTCCGAGGGACCGGGAGGGAGCGTGAACGTGACGGAGAACGCGGCGTCATCGCCGCTGAGGGTGGCGGACCAGAGCGTTTGTTCACGGAGCCGGAGCGCGAGCTCGCGGTGGCGATCGAGGACGGAAATCGTGCCGCGGATGGTCACGGTGAGCGGCTGGTCGGAAGAATTTTCGAGCGTGAGGCCGGCGTTTCCGGAGGCCCATCGCCACGTGTTCGATCCCCGGCTTTCCACTTGATACCAGTGGCCTTGATCGGAAATCGACACGGAGTCGGCGACCTCGGCGGGAGCGGCGATTTTGAAGAAACGCGGCGGCGGATTGAACTCCGACAAACTGGCGAAGACGGTGAGGTTGCCCGCGACGAGGAGCGGGAGCCAGCGACGGCCCCGCGGGACGAGGATGTTGAACGCGAGGCTCATCGGCAGCAGCA
>JAFAAS010000032.1 GCA_023426435.1 Verrucomicrobiota bacterium
GCGGCGAGGAGGGCGCGGGCTTCGGTGATGTTGGGGGACGGGGTTGTGGTGGGATCGGCGGACGCGGGGTCGGCGTAGAGGCTGGGGTGGACGAGGGAGGTGGTGGGTTGTTCGCCGCCGCGGAGGACGCGGGCGACGAGAGTGGATCGATCGAGGGCGAGGGAGAGCGCGCGGCGGACGCGAGGGTCGTTGAGCGGAGGGCGGGTGGTGTTGAGGGAGAGATAGCGGGTTTCGGCGAGCGGGGCGCGGTGGAGTTCGGGGGAGCGGTTTTGTTCGTAAACGGGGACCTTGCTGACGGGGAGCGACAGGGTGACGTCGATCTGGCCGGCGCGGAAGGCGCGCTCTTCGGAATCGCCGCTGTCGAAGGCGAGGAATTCGATGCGATCGAGGTGGATGTCGGCGGCGGCGTGGTGACGTGGGTTTTTGGATACGATGAGGCGTTGGTGCGGGCGCCATTCGGTGAGGGTGAAAGGGCCGTTGCCAACGTGGTGAGCGGGTTGGGTCCAGGCGCGGCCGTGGCGTTCGAGGGTCGGGAGGTGGACGGGAATCCACGGGCCGCTGGCGACGTAGAGGAGGAAGCGCGGCGTCGGGTATTCGAGGGTGACGACGAGCGTGTGCGCGTCGGGAGCGGAGAACCCGACGGCGGAGAAATCGGTGAGCGTGCCGTGGGCGAAAGCGCGGGCGTTTTTGACGGCGAAGAAGAGGGAAACTTTGGGCGCGGCGGTGGCGGGGGTGAGGGCGCGGCGGTAGGAGGCGAGGAAGTCGTGGGCGGTGACGGGGTTGCCGTTGGACCAGGTGGCGTCGCGGCGGAGGTGGAAGGTGTAGGTGAGTTGGTCGGCGGAGATTTCCCAGTGGGTGGCGGCGGCGGGGAGGACGGGGGAATTTTCGATTTTGGAATTTCGATTTTCGATTGGGGCGGGGGTGACGAGGCCTTCGGAGAGGGCGCGGATGATGAAGAACTCGTCGGGGAGCGTGGCGGTGGCGGGGTCGAGGTCGGCGGGTTCGTTGCGTTGGGAAATGCGGAGGGTTTTTTCGGGCGTGGCGGAAGTGGGCGGGGGTTTGGAGCAGGAGGTCAGAGCAATGGCCGCAAAGAGGCACAGAAGGCGCAAAAAGAGAGGGAGAGTCTGGATGTTTCTTTTGCGCATTTTGCGCTTTCTTGCGGCGGTGAGTCAGGGTTCGAGCCAGACGTGTTTGTAGGGGTGGTGATCGAGGAGCGTGGGGTGCCAGCCTTTGACGGATGGGCGGATGAGGAAGGTGTGGGTGTTGTAGTAGAGCGGGATGATCGGGGCGGCGGCGAGGAGGGCGGTTTCGGCGTCGCGGAGTTGTTGGGCGCGGGCGGAGAGATCGGGGTTGCGGGCGGCGGCGAAGAGGAGGGCGTCGTAGGATTTGTCGGACCAGCCGGTGTAGTTGTTGCCGCTGTCGCTGCGCATGATGTCGAGGAAGGTGAGCGGATCGAGGTAGTCGCCGACCCAGTCGGAGAAGACGATTTGGTAGCGGCCGGCGCGGCGTTCGGCCTGGACGACTTTTAGTTCCTGGTTGGCGAGGCGGACGTCGAGGCCGAGCTCGCGGCGCCACATTTCTTGAATGGCCTCGGCGAGGAGGCGGTGGTTTTCGGAGGTGTTGTAGAGGAATTCGAGGGGCGGAAAACCTTTGCCCTCGGGGTAGCCGGCGTCGGCGAGGAGGCGGCGGGCTTCGTCGGGGTTGGAGAGCGGGGCGTCGGGTGGTGTGTAGTTGGGGATGTTGGGCGGAGTGAGCGAGGTGGCGGGGAGTTGGCCGCCGCGGAGGATGTTTGAGGTGAGGGCGGTGCGATCGAGGGCGAGGGAGAGCGCGCGGCGGATGCGAGGGTCGGTGAGCGAGCGGTGGGTGGTGTTGAGGCGGAGGAAGTAGGTGTTGAGGTAGGGATCGGAGCGGAGGAACTGCGGGTTGGCTTCGCGGTAGGTGTCGATTTTGGAGTTGGGGAGGACGTAGGTGAGGTGGAGCTGGTTGGAGCGGAACATGCGTTCTTCGGCGTCGCGGCTGTCGATCGGGTAGAAGCGGATGCCGCGGAGGCGGACGGTGTTGGAGTCCCAGTAGGACGGAGTGCGGGAGACGGCGACTAATTGGTTGGGCTGCCATTCGTCGAGGAGGAATGGGCCGTTGCCGATGAGGCGGCCGGGGCGGGTCCATGGGGTGCCGCGCGTGTGAGGCGAACCGTGGGCGGAGATCGCGGAGAGTTTTACGGGATACCAGGCGGTGTGGGTGAGAAGGGAGAGGAAGTGCGGCGTGGGGCGTTCGAGCGTGACGCGGAGCGTGCGGGCGTCGGTGGCGGTCACGCCGACGGAGGCGAAGTCGGTGGAGGCGGCTTTGTGGAAGGCTTCGGCGCCTTGGAGGACGTAGAGCAGCGACGCGTTATCGGCGCCGAGTGAAGGCGTGAGGATACGTTGCCAGGAGGAGGCGAAGTCGTGGGCGGTGACGGGGGAGTTGTCGGACCAGCGGGCGTTTTCGCGGAGGTGAAACGTGTAGGTGAGGGCGTCGGGGGAGACGTCCCAGCGTTCGGCGACGCCGGGAACGGGGCGGAGGTCGACGGGATCTTCGGAGACGAGGCCTTCGAAAAGGGCGGAGATGATGTCCATCTCGGCGATGTTGACGGCGAGATGCGGATCGAGGTCGGCGATGTCGGAGCCGATGCCGCGATGGAGGATGTGTTCGCGGTTGCCGCGTTCGACGGCGGTTTCGCGGGGGGCGCAGGCGGAGAGAAGGATGAAAAGGGGGAGAAAGTGGAGGACGGAAACCGCGAAGGGCGCGAAGGGGCGCGAAGGGGAGGTGGAAAAACGGCGAAGGATCGAAAGTAGGCGCACGCGTGGATTCTTCGCTTCGCAGAATGACAGTCAATCGGGAGGGGCGGGCGAATGTGGGGGGGAGGCCACTCGCTTACGCTCGTAGCTACGTTAACCTAGGTGCGCTGGAGGAGGGCGACGGCGTGGGCGGCGATGGCGAGGGCGCGGCCGAGGTCGCCGACGCCTTCGTTGGTGGTGGCTTTGAGGCCGATTTCGCTCGAGGAGAGCCCGGTGGATTTCGCCAGAGCGGATTTCATGTCGGCGAGGCGCGGGTAGATTTTCGGTTTCTCGGCGATGACGGAGGCGTCGATGTTGACGAGATCGTAGCCGAGTTTGCGGACCTCGGCGCAGACGCGTTGAAGGAGAAGCTGCGAATCGATGTTTTTGTAGGCGGGGTCCGTATTCGGAAAGAAATGACCGATGTCGGGGAGCCCGGCGGCGCCGAGGATGGCGTCGCAGATCGCGTGCGTGAGGCAGTCGGCGTCGGAGTGACCGTCGAGGCCGTAATCGGTGTCGAAACGGACGCCGCCGAGGATGAGCGGGCGATTGGGGACGAGGCGGTGGATGTCGTAGCCGTGGCCGATGCGGAAGGTCATTGAGGAAAACTCAAACGCCGAAGGGGCAAAGGCCAAAGGGAAAGTGGGGGCAGCCGCTCATGCGGCGGGCTGCATTGAGAACGAAACGCTCACGCGTTCCGCTACGGGCTATCGGCTGAGGAGGAATTCGAGGTAGCTCAGGTCGGCGGGGGTGGTGAGCTTGGGGTTGGGGTAGGGATTCTCGAGGAGGGCGATCGGGTGGCGGAGGAGTTCGACGGCGGCGGCGTCGTCGGTGATGCGTAGTTGTTTTTCGGCTACGCGGGCGTAGGCGCGGACGATGAGATCGCGGGCGAAGACCTGCGGGGTTTCCATGGCCCAGAGCCGGGAGCGGTCGAGCGTGCGGAGATTACCTTCGTCGCGGTGTTCCTTGATGGTGTCGGTGACGCGGTGGGCGAGGACGACGGCGTTTTCGCGGCGGACGATTTTGTGGAGGGCGACGAGTTGTTCGGGGCGGATGAGCGGGCGGGCGCAGTCGTGGATGAAAACGTATTCGATGTCGGGTGGCAGCGAGGACAGGGCGGCCATGACGGAGTCCTGGCGTTCGCGTCCGCCGCGAACGAGTGCGGAAGGCGTGGGCGCGTAGGCGGCGAGCTCGGTCATCTGGCGCTGGTCGCGATAGACGACGACGTAGAAGTCGGCGATGCCGCTGGTCATGAAAGCGACGACCGAGTGGGCGAAGACGGGGCGGCCGGCGAGCGGGGCGAGGACTTTGTCTTCGACGGCGCCCTGCATGCGGGCACCGGTTCCGGCGGCGAGGAGGATGGCGGCGGTGCGGGACATGCGTGTGAGTTGAGAGCTGGGAGTTGAGGGTTGAGAGCTGGGAGAGAGCGCTTGGACGAGGCGCGTGGGGGGAGGGACAGGCGTTTAGGTTTTGAGTTCGGCGAGGATCGACTCGGCCGCGGCGACGGGGTCGGGCGCTTTGAAGATGGGGCGACCGACGACGATGAAGGAAGAGCCGGCGCGGGCGGCTTCGGCGGGGGTCATGACGCGCGTCTGGTCGTCGGCTTTGGCGTCGCGCGGGCGAATGCCGGGCGTGACGAGGGCGACATCGGCGGGGAGGGCGGCGCGAAGCGGGGCGATTTCGAGCGGGGAGCAAACGAGACCGCGGAGGCCGGAGTCGATGGCGAGACGGCCGAGGCGGACGACTTGGTCGGCGGGCGAGGCGGTGACGCCGACGGCGTTGAGTTCGGCGGCGCTCATGGATGTGAGGACGGTGACGCCGAGGAGGAGGAGGTCGGGAGCGTGGTCGCGTTGGGCTTTGGCGGCCCATTTCATCATTTCGGGTCCGCCGCCCGTGTGGAGGGTGAGCATGCGGATCGGGAGCTTGGACGCGGACTCGACGGCTTTGGCGACGGTGTTGGGGATGTCGTGGAGCTTGAGATCGAGAAAGACGTTGAAGCCGAGATCGGCGATTTCGCGGACGGCGTCGGGGCCGCAAGCAGTGAACATCTCGAGGCCGACTTTGGCCCAACGGGCGGTGCCGGAGAGACGTTTCAGGATGGGGGCGACCTCGCGCGGGGATTGGGCGTCGAGGACGAGAATCAGGTCGCAAGCCATGTGGGCGGGAGTAATGAAGTGGAATGATGGATATTCGAAGCTTAAAACTCGGGTCGGGCGGGAGCGGCTCGCTCGGAGAGCTCGCCCTACCGGCGCTGCCGCGCCCTTGATGCGGATGAGCGTCACACTGCATGCGCCGGCGAAGTTGAACCTGTTTCTCGCGATTACGGGAAGGCGGGCGGATGGGTTTCACGAACTCGTGTCGGTGGTGGCGCCGCTCACGTGGGGCGACACGCTTCGCGTGGAGCAGGGGGGAAGGGGCAGGGA
>JAFAAS010000059.1 GCA_023426435.1 Verrucomicrobiota bacterium
CAGCACGCGGGTGGCGGCGCCGGGGGAGCCTTCCCACACCGGACGAGACAGAAAGATCGCCATGAATGCGAACATGACGCCGATGCGCCACCACGTTTCCGAGGGACGCCAGCGCGCGAGAAGAAAAACGCACTGAACCGTGAGCGAAAGAACGCAGGCGGCGGTGGCCCAGTCGAGGGGCCAGACCACTTCTTCAAAGAGAGCGGCGATGCTTTCGACCCACTTTTCGGCGAGTCCGGCAAAGGGAGGAGCGAAGTTGTTGAAGCCTGCGCCGGTGGACGGAGTGAACTTGGTGCGAAGATAGAAAAGCCATGCGGCGAGCGGCGCGGCAACGACGAGAAGGAGCGCGGCGCGTTTGATCCAGGTGCGCGGACGGCGCGGATCGCCGCCGGAGAAAGCGACGGTGGCGAGCACGCTGGTTTCGCGCGTGAGGGTGGCGAGCGAAAGCACGACGGCGGCACTGAGATTTCGACGTCGTTCCAGTGCGAGAACGGCGACAACGATCAGGAGCAGGCTCGGCACGTCGACGAGGGAATGCCGGACGCTCATGCACATGCCGTGAGAGAACATGAACGTGGACCAGCGGAAGAAGCTGTCCCAACTCGTCAGCGGAAACCAACGCCGCAGGAGCCAAGCCAGCGCGAGCCACGCGGCGACGTTCAAGAACGGAAAGACCTCGACAATCCATTCCGGCTGGCCGGCGCCGAAAGCCCACGCGGTCCAACTCAGCAGGATCCGCCGCGCGCGATAGGGAAGATTGTCGATTGCGGTGGGCAGTTCGGGATCGTTGAGCAGCGGCGAGAGGGCGATCTGGACGTAATAAGCGCCGTCGTAGCCGTAGCTGTGACGATAAGTGTGGTGGGGGACCTCGCGTAGTTTCGAAATGGCGACCGCTTCGGTGCGATCGCCGATGGAAAGCATGCTGGTGAGCCCCGTGCTGCGATCGTAGAAACCGGCGACAAACCAGCCGAATAGCAGCACGGTGGCGATTGCGGCCAGAAGGATGACGCGAGCTTTCCAAGGGAACGCTGTCGCCGGGCGAGACGACCGAGAAATGTCCGGAGCGGGACTCATGCAACGTGGAGGAGCCGCCAACGACACGCGCACGCGATACGAGAGGGGAAAAATGGATACGCGGAAGAGAGCGGCTGAAGCGGCATGAAAACTCGAGACGGTCGATCGCAGATGCCGGCGCGCGAGAACGATCCGAGGGCCGGAGGGGCCATGACAGGTTGGCGGATTCTCGAGTCAAATCCCAACTGCGAAACGGCAGGAGCTCGAGCTGCCGACCATGGAGAGGATGGAGGATATTTTGTTGTGTCCGCGATTGCGACGGTGCGGATTCGGAGAGCGTGTTTTCCCAACCCATCGACACCAAAAATGTGGGCGCAGGTGCGACCGAACTCCCCGCGCGCGGCGCGCTGGAAGCTTGGGGGGACCGGTGGTGGCGATGGGCGGTGCTGGCGTTGTTGATCGGTTACGGCGCGTTTCTCGCGGTTTATTTCGTGCCGGTGGCGAGCGGGTCGGATTCGTCGGGATATTTGAATTTTGCGGATCTCTTGTTGCGCGGTCGTTTGATCGACGATGCGCGTCCGATCCTCGGATGGCGGAGCGATTCGCCCTTCGCCACGGTGCCGTTGGGTTTCTTGATGGAGCAAGGAACCGGACGCTTTGTGCCGACGTATCCCTCGGGAATGCCGCTGCATTTTGCGGCGGCGGAGTTGGTGGTGGGGCGGGTTGCCGGGATGTATCTGGTGGGAGTCGGCGGCGCGCTGGCGGCGGTGCTGCTTTGCTATCTGGTGGGACGCGAACTCGGCCTGTCGCGGGGGCTTGCGGGAGTGAGTGCGGCGATGCTGGCGTGGAATCCGGTGTTTTTATTCGTGGCGATCCAGCCGTTGAGCGACGTGCTGGCGACGACGTGGTGTCTGGCGGCGGCGTGGGGCGTGCTGCGGTCGCGGCGTGGCACGGGCTGGGCGCTGTTTGCGGGTGGGGCGGCGGCGATGGCGGTTTTGGTGCGGCCGACGAATATTCTGATCTTTCCGGCGTTGCTGGTGTGGATGCCGAGTTGGCGGGCGTTGGGGTGTTTTGTCGTGGGAGGTCTGCCCGGCGCCGGATGGATGGCGTGGTATCAAAACGCGTTGTATGGATCGCCCCTGACGTCCGGCTACGGCGACGTGCGGAGTATTTTCGGATGGGCCAACCTGGGTCCGACGACGGAGCACTATGCGAAGTGGCTGCCGCGTTTTGTCCCGATTGTTTGGATACTTTCCGCGGTGGCGTTGGTGAGAACCCTGCGGACGGACGGACGGACGGCGGTGGCGTTATCGCTGTGGTTTGGGGCGATTGCGGTGTTCTATGTTTTCTACGATGTCACGCAGGAAGCCTGGTGGTGCTTGCGCTTCCTCCTGCCGGCGATGCCGGCGTTGATTTTGGGTGGCGCGCTTGGGATCGAGGTGTTGCGGCGGCGGTTGGAAGGGCGGGCGGTGCAAGTCTGGCGGATGGGTGTTCTGGCGCTGGCGATTTGGGCGGCGGTGTTGGGTTGGCACTGGTCGGGCCAAGTGAACGCGCTTCAACCGTCGCGGGCGGAACGACCGTATCGAGAAATTGCGACATGGATCGACGAGCATCTGCCGCCGAACGCGGCGATCGCCTGCCTGTATGCGAGTGGCGCCGTGCACTATTATACGCGGTGTGCCGTGCTGAGGTGGGATATGATCGAGCGGGCCGAGTTCGAGGAGTTTGCGGGCCGAGTGGATCTGAATGCACAGCCCGTGTATGCGCTGCTGTTCCGCGAAGAGGAGCGGCAGGCGTTCGAGGAGCGTTTGCCGGGCCGGTGGGAGAAGCTTCACGAAAACGCACGCGCGGGGGTGTGGCGGTTTCTGGAGCCGGCGAATTGAGAGGTCGCGGCGGTTTTGTGAGGCGCGTTCAGAGAACGCCCGCTTCGCGGAAGCTGTAGTAGCCGCGGCCGGTGGGATCGGCGGTGGGGCGGCCGACGATGACGTGGTCGAGGAGATCGATTTCGACGGCGCGGGCGGCGTCGCGGAGGATGCGCGTGAGCTGGATGTCGGCGGCGCTCGGCGCGGGATCGCCGCTCGGATGGTTGTGCGCGCAGATGACGGCGGTGGAAGATTCGCGAATGGCGGCGCGGAACACTTCGCGAGGATGCGCGAGCGCGGCGGTGGCGGTGCCGGAGCTGACTTCGACGCGGCGAAGGAGACGATTTTTGCGGTTCAGGCAGAGCACCCAGAATTTTTCGACCTCGAGACCTTGGGCGACGGGCTGGAGGTGGGCGGCGACGAGATCGGAGCGATTGAGGAGGGGAGATTCGCCGGATTGCTGGCCGACGACGCGTCGCGCGACCTCCATGACGGTGAGGAGTTGGAGGGACTTTATGCGGCCGATGCCTTTCAGGCGGCGAAAGTCTTTTTCCTTCCATGAGATGAGTCCGGCGAGTGAGCCGGCTTCGGCGATCAGACGCGTGGCGAGCGTGAGGACATCATGTCCGCGCGTGCCGCTGCGGAGGAGCATGGCGAGGAGTTCGCTGTCGCTGAGGGCTGCGGCACCGAGGCGCTGGAGGCGTTCCTGGGGGCGGTCGCCGGCGGCGGTTTCGCGCAGGCGGTTGCCGACGGGGTATTCCGGCAGGCTGGACACGAGATTTTTTTTGGACAGTCGCGGCGGCGATGCCAATCTCTGGCTATGTCATCTCTTCGTGTCGTGGTGTGGGGCGAGAATGTGCATGAACAGCAGAGTGCGGCGGTCGCGGCGATTTATCCGCGCGGCATGCATGAGGCGATTGCGGACGGGTTGCGGGAGTTGTTGCCCGGCGGAGCGCAGGTGACGACGGCGACGTTGCAGGAGCCGGATCATGGGTTGAGCGAAGAGCGGTTGGCGGAGACGGACGTGTTGACCTGGTGGGGGCACAAGGCGCATCGCGAGGTGCGCGACGAGATCGTGGATCGCGTGCAGAAGCGCGTGCTCGAAGGGATGGGACTGATCGTGCTGCACTCGGGCCACTATGCGAAGATCTTCAAGCGGATGCTGGGGACGTCGTGTTCGTTGACGTGGCGCGAGGCGGGCGAGCGCGAGCGGATCTGGGTGTGCAATCCCGGGCATCCGATCGCGCGCGGAATCGACAAGCAGTTCGAGCTGCCGCACGAGGAGATGTATGGGGAACCGTTTGGAATTCCGCCGCCGGAGGAGCAGGTGTTTATTTCGTGGTTCGAGGGCGGGGAGGTGTTTCGCAGCGGGTGCTGCTGGCGGCGGGGGAATGGGAAGATTTTTTATTTCCGGCCGGGGCATGAAACGTATCCGACTTATCACGACGCGAACGTGAAGCGCGTGATCGCGAATGCGGTGGAATGGGCGCGGCCGGAGGGGAAGTGGGTGGATACGCCGACGAATGTGAAGGAGCCGCGGGAGCGGATTGGGCGGGGCGAGTGAGGGGCGGGGGTTAGGCGTTCTCCAGCCCGACGGGGACGTCGGGCTCCACCTATAGCACATTAAATAATGTCATAGCCGTTGGCCGAATCGGAAAAACCGATTTGAACCACGAAGGCACCGAGCACACAGAGGAATACCCCGGGATCTCTCCGTGCCTTCTGTGCCTCTGTGGTTCACCTGAAGGGCTACAGTTTCTCTGAAAGCTCTAGGTGGCGCGGGAGCCAGCTTCTTCTTTGGCGATGGTTTGGATGTAGGCTTGGAACTCGGGATCTTCGCCCTGGAGGAGTTCGGGGAGCAGTTCGCGGAAGTCGGGGCGGGCGCACCATTCGCGCATGTAGTCGACCCAGGTTTGCCAAAGGCGGGCGGCCTGGCGGCTCATGCGATCTTCGTAAACCAGGATGTAGGCGCGCTCGAAGATGGCGATGAGGAGCTCGAAGAGGATGTTGCGACGTTCGATCTGTTCCGGTGTGAGCGGTTGGTCGGGGCGCAATTGCGTGATCAGGCGCAAGTCGGCGTTTTCGATGACGAGGCGAAGGAATTTCGCGTAGTCGTCGGAAAGCTGGAGGTAAACTTCCTCGTCGTCGTTTTGGCGTTCCTTTTGTTGCTCGCGAAAGAAGACGTAGATGGCGAGCGGGAGGCCGATGATGGTGACCGCGTAGCTGAGAGCCTCGAGCCATTCCATCGTCGTCATGAAAGGTAGGGTGAACGCGCGGCGGAAAGCGTCAAATGGAGAGGTGGCAGGCGGTTAGGCGGCCGGGGGATTTGAGCACAAAAAGGGGCGGGTCGACGACCCGCCCGGTTGCTTGCGCGGTGAGGGCACCGCGCCTCCATCGGAGAGGAGATGGAGGATTAGTAGTGTTTGACGTAGCCGTTGCGGCGGAGGCGCTCGAGCCAGTGTTCCTGGCTGTTGCGGGTCATCTGCTGGATGAGGACGCGTTCGATTTCGTCGCGAACCTGGTCGATGGGCTGGATGCCGGCGTATTTGCGGTCCTCGGCGTAGAGGATGAAGCAGCCTTCGGGGAGGATGATGGCGTCGGTGAATTCGCCTTTGTCCAAGTTGAAGAGCGGCTCGCTGAACTCGGGTTTGAGGTCGGAGCGTTTTTGCCAGCCCCAATCGCCGCCTTTGGCGCGGCGGGAATCCTGGCTGTATTCGCGGGCGAGGTCTTCGAATTTCTCGCCGGCTTTCAGGCGGGCGAAGACGAGGTTGGCCTTGGCTTGGAGATCGGCGTCGGTTTCGCCGTCGGCGCGGGTGAATTGGATGAGGCGCAGGTGAACGCCGTCTTCCTGGTAGAAGCGGTCTTTGTTCTCGCGGTAGAAGGTTTCGATGCGGACGGGGCTGACGATGCTCTGCGACTTCCGCTGCTGTTGCCGCATGTATTGGTAGATGATGTCTTCTTCGACCTCCTTGCGGTATTCGCGGAGCGTGGTGCCGCGGGCGTGGAGGTAGGCGAGGAACTTGGAGCGATCGTTGTCGAACTCCTCGCTCTGGATATCGGCGAGGCGGTTGTCGACGAAGCTGGCGGGGATCTGCTTTTTCTCGTCCTTGCGGAACTCCTTCACGATGAGGACGCGATCGATGAGGCTTTGGATGACCTCGTCCTGGAGTTGTTCGAGTTTCTCGTTGAACTCGCGCTCGCTGCGGGCGTCGCGTTGGAGCTGGGCGATGAGCGGAGCGATTTCGCGGCGAACGTCGTCGACGGTGATGACCTTGTCCTCGGCGATGGCGGCGATGCCGTTGGCGAAGCGGAGGTTGAGGTTATCGTCGGAAGTTTGGTTCTGACCGAAGGCGACGGAGGCGAGGCCGAGAGTGAGAGCGGTAAAGCGGCAGAAACGACCAATCGTCATGGAGCAGTGGGATCGGGCAGGTTGTTCAGAAATGCGATGATTTCGCGCAAACGTAGAAGGGGCTTCGGGGCGGTCAACCTTGGAAACCGGGTTCCCACCTGGACCCAGTCGTCGCGGCGGCCGGAATTCCGAAAACACTTCAGGCGGTTCGATTCGGTTTCGACGGAGAGGATGTTTTTTTGTTCCGCGCGGATGCGTATCTCGGTGATGAGGAGCAAGGCGCGCACTTCGTCGCTGAATTTGCCGAAACGATCGCGCAATTCGGTTTCGATTTCCTTCAGGCGGGCGGTGGATTCGGCCATCGCGAGGCGGCGGTAGAAATCGATGCGGAGGCGGGTTTCGGGGAGGTAGGACGAAGGGAGGCGAGCTTGGATTTTGGGGATTTCGGCGACCTGTTGATCTTCGGCGTCGCGGAGGGCGGTGTAGCCATCGTGGTGGCGGCCGCGGCTGGAGGCGGATGCGTTCGGCTCGCCCGGAGGGCTCGCCCGACCTTCGGCTTCGCCGACGAAGACGAAGTCGAGTTTGACGCTGGCGCGGATGGCGGCGGCGGTTTTCTCGCCTTTGAGGCGGGCGACGGATTGGCGGAGGAGCTGGCAGTAGAGTTCGAAACCGACGCCGACGATGTGGCCGCTTTGTTCGGCGCCGAGGAGATTGCCGGCGCCGCGGAGTTCGAGGTCGCGCATGGCGATGCGGAAACCGGCGCCGAGCTGGTTGTGCTGGCGCATGGCGGTGAGGCGCTGGCGCGCAACTTCGAGGAGGCGCGTGTGGCGGTGGAGGAGAAGGTAGGCGTAGGCCTGGTGTTTGAAACGGCCGACGCGTCCACGAAGCTGATACAATTGGGAGAGGCCGAAGCGGTCGGCGCCCTCGATGATGATCGTGTTGCAGTTGGGGATATCGAGGCCGCTCTCGATGATCGTGGTGCAGACGAGCACGTGGTATTTGCCGGCGACGAAATCGGTCATCACGTGTTCGAGCTCGGCGGGCTCCATCTGGCCGTGGCCGACGCCGATGGAGAGATCGGGGAGGAGTTCGCGCAGGCGGGCGGCGAGCAGGTCGATCGTTTGCACGCGGTTGTGCAGGTAGAAAACCTGGCCGCCGCGGCGGATCTCGTGGCGAACGGCGTCGACGATGATCTTTTCGTCGTAGGTTTTGACGATCGTCTGGATCGGATGGCGATTGGTCGGAGCGGTTTCGATGACGCTCAAGTCGCGCGCGCCGGTGAGCGCGAGGTAGAGCGTGCGCGGGATCGGCGTGGCGCTCATCGAGAGCACGTCGACGGTGGCGCGCATGCGTTTGAAGACCTCCTTGTGTTTCACGCCGAAGCGCTGTTCCTCGTCGATGACGACGAGTCCCAGATCTTTGAATACAACGTCGCTTTGCAGGAGACGGTGCGTGCCGACGAGGATGTCGACGTGGCCGGCGGTGGTTTCGGCGAGGATTTTCTTTTGTTCCTGGCGCGAGCGGAAGCGGCTGACCATTTCGATGGCGATCGGGTAGCCGGCCATGCGTTCGCGGAACGTGTTGAGATGTTGCTGGGCGAGGACGGTGGTCGGAACGAGGACGGCGACCTGGCGTCCGCCTTGCACGGCTTTGAAGGCGGCGCGGATGGCGACTTCGGTTTTGCCGAAACCGACGTCGCCGCAGATGAGCCGATCCATGGGGCGGGTGCGCTCCATGTCGGCTTTGGTTTCGGTGATGGCGCGGAGTTGATCGCGGGTTTCGGTGAACGGAAACGATGCTTCGAATTCCTTCTGCCAGGTGGTGTCGGGCGGAAAGGCGTGACCGGGCTGGGCTTCGCGCGCGGCGTGAATGCGGAGGAGCTCGGCGGCGAGATCGACGGTGGCGCGCTCGGCGGCGGCGCGGGCTTTTTCCCAGCGGCCGGAGCCGATGCGGCCGAGCTGGGGTTTCGTTTTGCTCAGGCCGACGTAGCGGCTGATGAGATGCGATTCCTGCAGCGGGACGTGGAGCGTGACGTGGTCGTCGAATTCGAGGGAGATGACCTCGCGGATGCCCTGTGCGGTATCCAGTTTTGTGAGACCGCGGTAGAGGGCGATGCCGTGCTGGAGATGGACGACGAAGTCGCCCTCGACGAGCTCGGCGAAATCGAGGAGCTGGTCGATTTGCGCGCGGTGGGCGACGGCGCGCGTGTTGACGGACGCGCGGCGCTGGCGCTGGCGGCCGAAGATTTCGGTTTCGGTGACGAGGATGAGGCCGCGGGATTCGAGCGGGGGCGTTTTCTTTTTACGCGGGGCGGCGGGGTCGGGAGACCCCCCCCTACAATGTATCAGGGAAGCGGATTCGCGGAAGGTGAGGCGGAAGCCCTCGTTCAAGGCGCCGCGGAGAAAGCGCGGTTTGAGGGATTTGAAGCGCGAGTCTTCGTCGAGGATTTCGCGGATGCGTTGTTCTTCGCCCTCTTTGGTGACGACGAAGGAAATGGCGTAGCCGGATTTCTTCCAGTCGATGAGTTGAAGGAGGAATTTGGCGCGGGCGTCTTCTTCGACCTGGAGACGTTCTTGGGCGACGAGGGAGTCGGAAGGAAAGCTGCGGTGGAGGGAGAGCGGTTCGGTGTCCCAGGTGATCTCGTGTTCGGCGCTGTCGAAGAGAGCGGACGCTTCGTCGATGTCGCTGACGGCGAAAGCGGCGGCGCATTTTTCGAGGAGCGGCGTGAGTTGATCGCCGGACTCGCGGGTGACGGTGCTGAAGATCTCGTCGAGCGAGGCGGGTTCGAGGAAGAGAAGATGAGCGCGCGGCGTGACGTAGTCGGTGATGCCGGTTTTCGAAGGATCGAGTTTAACGCGCGAGGAAGCGGAGATCGTGATGCTTTCGACGGTGGCGCCGGAGCGCTGCGTGACGGGATCGAAGGCGCGGATTTCCTCGATCTGGTCGCCGAAGAAATCGAGGCGGTAAGGTTCGCTGGCGGTGACCGGATAGACGTCGATGATGCCGCCGCGGATGGCGTAGTGGCCGGGCGCTTCGCAGACGGCTTCGGAGTCGTAGTCGAGTTGTTGCAGGCGCTCGAGCAGGCCTTGGAAGGATTGTTCCTGTCCGCGGGAGAGTTTGAATTCGCGGGTGGCGAATTCTTCGATGGCGGGGACGGGGTGGGCGAGCGCGGCGGGGGTGGTGAGGAGGAGGAGTTGGGAGTTGAGAGGTGAGAGCTGAGAGTTTGGAGAGCCGGACAGTGAACGCGTGGCGCGGAGTTTGGAGAGGGCGGTGTAGCGGTCGTTCGAGGCGGCGATCGCTTCGCGCATGTCGCGGGCGTCGGGCATCGATTCGGGAAACACGAGCGTGGTCGGCGCGTGTTGGTCGGCGTCGATCGAGCGGAAGAAAGCGACGTCCTCGGCGAGTTCTTCGGCGGTTTTGAGGTCGGCGGCGACGATGATCCAGACGGGCGCGGGGTGCTGGCGGGTGAGATCTGCAATCACGGCGCCGCGGGCAGGCGGGCAGACGCCGGTGTGTTTGTGGCGCGCGGTGAGGGCCGAAGCAGGCATGAAACGAAAAGTAGGAAGCGAGGATGCGGGCGGATGCAACTGGTCGCTCAGGACGACGATGAGTTTAATGGGTTTGAACCACGAATAGGCACGAATGAACACGAAGGGGGGGGGCGGCTTCGTTTCGGCGATGGGGAAAGGCAGGCGCTAGCGCGACGGGATGTCGGGCTCCACCGTGTCGCGCGTCGAGCGCGCAACCTACGGGGTCTCGGGGGACGATTGGAAGGTGGCGAGGGCGGCGCGGGCGGCGGCTTCTTCGGCGGATTTTTTGGAGGGGCCGCGGCCGCGACCGAGTTCGCGGTCGTTGACGAAGACGGCGAATTCGTAGGCGCGCGCGTGATCGGCGCCTTCGGTGCCGACGAGTTCGTAGCGGACGGCGTTGTTGCCGTGGAGGGGTTGCACGAGTTCCTGCAGGCGGCCCTTGGGATTTTCTTCGTGTTCGACGGCGTGGAGACGCGTGGGCAGATCGCCGTAGAGGCTGAGGACGATGCGGCGAGTGATGGTAAGATCGCTGTCGAGATAGAGTGCGCCGATGAGCGCTTCGAAGGCGTCTTCGAGGGAGGAGGCGCGTTGGCGTCCGCCGGTGGATTCTTCGCTGCCGCCGAGCAGGAGGCAGCGGTCGAGTCCGAGTTCGCGGGCGAGTTCGACGAGGAACTGGCCCCTGGCGAGGGCGGCGCGGCGTTTGCTCAGAAGCCCTTCGCGATCGCCGGGGAAGAGTTGGAAAAGCGCTTCGGTCAGGATGAGTTGAAGGACGGCGTCGCCGAGAAATTCGAGACGCTGGTTGCTTTCGGCGACGTCGGGATTTTCGGGGAGAAACGACGTGTGGGTGACGGCGCGCTCGAGCAGGGCGGGATCGCGAAACGTGTAGGTGAGGCGTGCCTGAAGTTGTTCGAGCGGATGGCTCATGAGCTGGCGCTGGCGTAGCGGCGAAGGCCGGCGTTGAAGACGAGCACGGTAACACTGAAACAGACGAGGGTCCACGCGCCGAGCCAGAGCGCCCAGCCGAGATCGAAGCCGTGGAGGATGGTGCTCGCGGGAGCGTTGCTGACGACGACGACAGGCAGGAGGTAAACGAACAACCAGCGAGAGACGGTGCCGGTGAAAGCGCGGCGCGGCATGCGCGAGAATTCGGTGAGAGTGAAGTAGCCGCCCTCGAGGCCTTGGGAATTGCGGAGAAAGAATGCGAGCGACATCGAGAGAACGAGGACGCTGTAGTGGATCACGAGTCCGCAAAGGATCATGAACGCGTAGAGGGCGAGATCGAGGAAGCCCGGTTGCAGGCCGAGCTGGCGGGCGGCGTAAACGACGATGGCGACGGCGATGACGGCGTTGACGAGACCGTCGGGGTCGAGCTTGCGGGTGGACGCCATGAACAGGACGTTGCCGGGCTGGGCGAGCAGGAAGTCGAAATTGCCGGTGCGGACATTGCGGCCCATTTCGAAGATGCTGCTCCAGAAAAAACCCATGAGCAGGCGCTGGATCAGCATCGAAGTGCCGACGAGAAGGATCATTTCGTATTTGCTCCAACCGGCGATGGACTCGGTGTGGCGATAGATGACGGAAATCGTGAGGATGTTAACCGTCATCCAGAAGAGCTCGACGAGCGACCAGACGAAGAAGTCGCCGCGAAACATGAGTGTGCGGGTGATGGAGTAGCGGGCGCTGGCGAGCCAGACGCGGAGGTAGTGCATCATGGCTTCAGCGAGTTGGTTCCGAGCGGATTACCGGACGCGAACGGACGCGTGGATTCGTCGCTTCGCTCAGAATGACAGGCAGGAATTACTGGATGAGGATGCGTCATCTTCAGCCTCCGACGGCGGTGTGGCGGCGCAGGCCGCGGACCCAGAGCAGTTGATTGATGGCGAGGAGGGCGATGACCCAGAACAACTGGATTATAAACCCATGCATGATCTCGGTGGGGTCGCTGAGGCGTCCCGTGAAGATCGCGGCGGGGAAATACATCTGATAATAGAACGGAAGGAATTTCGAAATCGCGTAGGCCCAAGGCGGCAGGAGATCGAGTGGGAAGAGTTGTCCGCCGAAGAGCGATTCGATCGCCATGGACAGGATGACGAAGCCCTGGATTTCGAGGAACCAGAACGTCAGCAGGCCGAAGCAGTAGGCGATGCTGAATTGAATCATTGCGGAGAGCGCCATCGCGCCGAGGCCGACGCCGATGCGCCACGGCTCGTCGGGGAACGAAAGCATGTTGTAGAGAAACGGCATTGCGACGAGCAGCGGGATGAGGACGAGTCCGCCGGTGACCAGACGTGCGGCGACGAAGATGCTGAAGCGATAACCGAAGTAATTGATGGGTTTCAGGAGGAACTGATTGATCAGGCCCATGCGGATATCCTCGCTGATCTGGTAGTCCTCGTTGAAGGCGCTGATGAAGAATTGGAGGATCAGCAGCGTGACGAAGTAGGTGAGGGTTTCGTTGAGCGAGTAGCCGCCCAGTTCGTCTTCGCCCATGTAGGCGGCGCTCCAGAGAATGAAGACCGCGGCGAGATGAAACAGGGAGAAGAAGCCGCGAACGACGAAGTTGACGCGATAGACGAGATTGCTCTGCAACCCGATCAGGAAGGCGTGCCGGTATTTGTTGAGGGAGGCGAACACGTGGGAGAGGCTCTGTTTTGAACAGGAGGAAACGGAGCGAACGGAGAGATGAGCTCAGCGCGTAAGCGGGATCTCAAGGTGGGGGCAGAATGTTTCGTCCGACTTGAAAGCCTGACGGGGACCCCGATACATCGGGACGGGCTGTCGGGCTCCACCTAGGATTTCAGGGAGAAGCGTTCGATGATTTCTTTGGCGAGGTTGCGGTAGGCGGTGGCGCCGGGATTGGAGTTGTCGTAGGCGAAGATCGTTTTGCCGAAACTCGGGGCCTCGCTGAGACGGACGGTGCGCGGGATGACGGTTTTGAAGATTTTTTCGGGAAGGTGTTTCTTCACTTCTTCGACAACCTGGCGTGAGAGATTGGTGCGCATGTCGAACATCGTCATGACGACGCCGCCGAGATCGAGGTCGTCGTTGACGTGCGCGGATTTGAGGCGGTCGACATTGCGGAGGATCTGGCCGAGGCCTTCGAGCGCCATGTATTCGCACTGGAGGGCGATGAGGAGATAGTTGGCGGCGGCGAGGCTGTTCATCGAGAGCATGCCGAGGGCGGGCGGGCAATCGATGATGATGGCGCGGTAGGTTTCGGCGGCGCGGATCGGCTCGAGGACGGAGCGGAGGCGGAGGAGGTAGTTTTCGGATTGAGCGAGCTCCATCTCGGCGGCGGCGAGATCTTCCTCGGCGGGGATGAGGGCGAGATGCTCGTAGCTCGTGGGCACGATCATTTCGGCGGCGGTGCCCTCGCCGTGGAGTGGGCCGTAGAGGCTTTTGCCGGCTTGTTTCTCGATGCCGATGGCGCTGGTGGCGTTGGCTTGCGGGTCGAGGTCGACGAGGAGCGTGGGAATCTTCTTTTCGGCCAGCGCGGCGGCGAGATTGACCGCGGTGGTGGTTTTGCCGACGCCACCTTTTTGGTTGGCGATCGTGAAGACGGTGGTGGGCATGCGGATGATGGCTAAGAGCGAAATGCCGCTAAGCAAGCGTGGCGACGAACTCGGTCGCGCGGCATATTCATTTCAGTTCTTGCGGAGCAGAATTCTTTTCTGCAACGTGCCGCCCTTTCTCGAAGGCGCGGTAGCCAAGTGGTAAGGCCGAGGTCTGCAAAACCTCTATGCGCCGGTTCAATTCCGGCCCGCGCCTCCAATTTTTTTTGGGGGTCAGCCTGCGATGGGATTCGCGGCTTTGGCGGGGAAGGGGATTGCGGTGTCGCCGACCTGGTAGTCGGTGAGGACGGAGAAGCGGAAGGTTGAACCCTCGCCCGGGCGGCTTTCGACGGAAATCGTGCCGCCCATGAGTTCGCAGAGACGTTTCGAAATCAGGAGGCCGAGGCCGGTGCCGTCACGACGGCGGCGGGCGGACGAATCGACCTGAGTGAACGGCTGAAAGAGCAGCGCGAGTTTTTCGGCGGGAATGCCGACGCCGGTGTCGCTGACGGCGAAGAAAAGTCGGGCGGCGCGGATGCCGTCGTCGGCGGGATCGCCGCGCGAGCACGAAAGTTGGACGGTGACGCCGCCGCGTTCGGTGAATTTGAGGGCGTTGCCGATGAGGTTGACGAGGATTTGGCGGACGCGGCTCTCGTCGCCGTTGACGAAGACGGGCACGCCGGGATCGAGGCGGAATTCGAGTTTGAGGGTGGCGGCGCGGGCCTGGTCGGCGAAGAAGGCGCAAACCTCCTCGACGCATTTTTGCGGCGAGAACTGGGTGTGTTCGATCTCGACCTTGCCGGCTTCGATTTTGGAGAGATCGAGGATGTCGCCGATGAGTTTTTCGAGGGCGAGGCCGCTGGTGTGAATCATCGCGACGCTCTCGCGCTGGGCGGCGGTGAGTGGGGTGTCGTTCAGGAGCCGGGCGAAACCGATGACGCCGTTGATGGGCGTGCGGATTTCGTGGCTGACCATGGCGAGGAACTCGCTTTTGGCGCGATCGGCGTCTTCGGCGGCTTCCTTGGCGCGAAGCAGCGCGGCTTCGGCTTCGCGGCGATCGGTGATGTCGTGGCCGACCGCCTGGTATTCGACGGTTTCGCCGTAGCTATCCTTGATCGCGCGCTGCGTCCATTGGAGCCAGATGCGCTTGCCGTCGGGGAGATCGAGTTCGCGTTCGAACGTCGAAGGGCTGTCGCTGGCGAACGAAAGATTTTCGAGGAACGGGAAAAGGGTGCCGTTGAGTTCGTTGCGTTTGCGACCGAAGGCGCGGGCGTAAGCGCCGTTGACGAAAGTCAGGCGGCCATCGGGGCGGTAGCGGCAGATGAGGTCCACCTGATCTTCGACGATGCCGCGGTAGCTGGCTTCGACGTTCTGGAGCGACTTGGCCATGTGCTCGATCTTGCGAGCGAGGCCGATGATTTCGTCGGGGTCGCTATCGTCGGAAGGAACATCGGCGGCGCTGGCGGCGGTTTCCTTGAGCGTTTTGACGCGTTGGATGAGGCTGCGGTCCCAGACGTAGCCGCTCAGGACGAGGAGCACGCAGCCCACGATGGCGAGGCCGACGATCCAATATGCGTCGCCCAGGCGCTCCCGCAGATCTTCCTGCATCGCGATCGCGATGAGCGCTGCGACCAGGCTGAGCGCCAACGAAAGGAGCAGAATCGTTTTCCGAAGCATGGGCGAAACGCGGCGCGCACCACAAAGCAGCCTGCCTGAATGGTGTCTAATTCAAAATTCCGTTAGCTTGCGTGTGGGTTGTCGCTGTTCCCCGTGGGCGCGCGGCGAGAGTATTTGGGATCCCGCAGATTTCATAAAATTTCACAATTCGATCGGGTGAATATGAGAAGGAAACAGAGCGGAGTGAGATGAAAGGCCGGTGGGGTCAGCGGGCGAAGAAAGGATTGTGGAGTTTTTCCTGGCCGATCGTGGTGAGCGGCCCATGGCCGCAGGCGAGCACGGTGTCGCGGGGGAGCGTGAGGATTTTCTGTTTATTGTTGCGAAGCTGGTCTTCGAAATGATCGGCGCTGCCGCCCATCGATCCGGCGAAGATGGAGTCGCCGACCACGGCGAGCGGCCAGCTGAGGCCGGTGATATAGAATGTGGTCATGCCGGGGGAGTGGCCGGAGGTGAGCAGGGTCTTGATGGCGAGCGGGCCAACATGGAAGTGCACGTTTTCCTTGAATGTGC
Organism: Verrucomicrobiota bacterium; assembly: GCA_023426435.1. Classification (GTDB taxonomy): domain Bacteria; phylum Verrucomicrobiota; class Verrucomicrobiia; order Opitutales; family Opitutaceae; genus Opitutus. The sequence goes on from JAFAAS010000059.1 coordinate 15,494, forward strand.
GCGAGGGCGAGACGGCGACCGGCTCGAGTTCGTGCGACCAGATTTCGGCGCCGGTTTCGGCGGCGAGGCGCGGCAGGTCGGCGATGTGGTCTTCGTGCGTGTGAGTGATAAAGATATAGCGCACGGTGAGTCGCTCCGCGGCGACCACATCGAGCAATTCCTGAGCGTTGGCGCCGGTATCGAAGACCGCAGCGAGCCGGGTGCGGGAATCCCACACGAGGTAGCTGTTTACGGTCATATCTTCGTAAGCGGTATTAAAAGCGGCGAAGCCGGTGGGAAAATCGGGTTGTTGTGGATACCAGGATTTATTGGCGGAGATCTCCAGCGCGTCGGGGCTGAGCCGCAGGTGACGCGCGACGCGGCGAAGAACGGCGATGTGGGGGCGTCCGGCCTTTAGCGTGGTAAGTTCCGGGACGGTGATTTCGGCGCGGGCGGCGAGGTCGGCGTCGGTGATGCGAAGGCCGCGTTGGGCCTTGGCGATGATATCGTTGAAATTGTCCTCGAGCGGAATGCGAGCCATGCGCGCAGTAGATGCGGGCGGAGGGTTCTCGCAAGTTTTCTTCAAGCTTCGGGCGGGGAACGCAAACGGTTGACCCGACGGATTTAGAATTCTCCACTAATCTCTATACACGGCTTGCTATAGTCGGAGTGAGTATTAATGTGCGCGTGTTCTATGCTAACCGATAAACTCAAAGCCCTCGCGCAAACCAAAGCGAAACTGGCTGAACTGGAGAATAGCGTCGCCGCAGAACTCAGTCGTGAGCTCGCCGCGTTGCCGGGTAAATACGGCTTCAATAATGCCGAAGAATTCATCAACGCCGTTCGTTCGGCGACCGGAAGCAAGCGCGGTCGCAAGCCGGGAAAAGCTTCGACGGCGAGTGCGGGAAGCACGGGAGGCGCGGGCAAGCGCCGCAAGCGCGCGGTGATCACGGCGGAGACGAAGGCGAAGGTGAAGTCGCTCGTCGAAAGCGGAAAGACCGGCGAAGAAATCGCGAAGGCGGTCGGCATTTCGCTGCCGAGCGTGCAGAATATCAAGAAGGAGCTCGGGCTGGTGAAAGCCCGGAAGAAGTAAGGTAGATTGCTCACTTTCGAAGCCCTCGCTCCGGCGAGGGCTTTTTTGTGTGGGGAGTTATACCGTGGGGTTTTGCAATTTTATAGCTGTGGAGATTTCGGGTAGCGTGTCGGGTGCATTTAGGCACCGTGAGCGGGATGGCTTTCGATTCCGTGTATATCCAAGCATGCACAAACGGCCGGTTACATGATGCGAGCGAAGCTTCGATCGCTCCGATCAATCGCGGGTTTCTGTATGGTGATGCGATCTACGAAGTATGGCGCACGTATCACGGCGTCGTATTTTCGTGGGATGAACACTGGCAGCGCTTGGAGCGGTCGGCGGCGGCGCTTTACTTGACGCTGCCCTTCGCGGCGCGGGACGCGCTGGGCGAGATCAAGCGAACGGTTGCGGCGTATCGGGAGCGGACGGGAGCGACGGGCGATCTTTACATTCGACTACAAATCACGCGCGGAGGCGGGCCGATCGGATTGGATCCCGGGCTGGCGGATCGCAGCGACTATGTGTTGCTCGTGCGGGCGAATCCAAATTTGTCGGAGGAGAAGGCGCGCGAAGGCCTACACTTGTCGATTGCGACCGGCCTGCGGAGAAATCCGATCGGCAGCCTCGATCCGGCGTGGAAGACCGGGAACTACTTGAACAATCTGCTTTGCTTGCGCGAAGCGCGGTCGCGCGGGGCGGAAGAAGTCGTGATGTTGAATCTTGCCGGCGAAATCACGGAAGCGGCGGTGATGAACATTGCGTTTGTGCGCGACGGCAAGGTTGTGACGCCGCCGCTGAGCGCGGGAATATTGGCCGGAACGACGCGAAGGGTGTTGTTGGATAAAATAGGTCCGGCGGCGGGCGTGGCGATTAGCGAAGAGACGATCACGCCGGCGATGCTGGGGCAGATGGACGAATGCTTTTTGTTGTCGACCACCAAGGATATTGCGCCCGTGGCGCGGATCGATGAGCACCGCTTCGCGCTGGGCGAGGCAACGGTGACGATGAAGCTCAAGCGGGCGTTTGCCGAGTATGCGCGGGAGTATGCGGCGCGGCGCGCGGAGTTGAAGGTGTGACGATCGCGGGCGGTTGAATTCAATAGCGGGCGAGCGAGGGATCGATCTCGTGGGCCCACGCGGCGATGCCGCCGGCGATGTTGGTGGCGGCGGAGAAGCCGTTGGCGCGGAGAAATTCGGTGACGCGCAGGCTGCGCGCGCCGTGATGGCACATCACGAGCAACGGCCGGTCGCGCGGGAGCGAGGGAAGCTGTTCGGGGATCTGGCGCATCGGAATAAACTGTGCGCCCGACACGCGGCAGATTTCGGTTTCCCACGGTTCGCGGACGTCGATGAGCGCGACCTCGCCGGGTGAGTTGCGGAGGAGCGTGCTGGCTTCGGCGACGGAAATTTCGAGCGGGTGGTCCATGGCGGCGGCGGGAGCGGGTGGGGGGATTTCGGTGCGTGTTGAAATCGTGGATACGGGAGATTCGCCGCAGCACGGGCAGGCGGGATTGCGCGGGAGCGAGAACGTCTGGAAGCGCTGGGTGAGTGCGTCGTAGGTGAGGAGTCGTCCGCGCAACGGCTCGCCGATGCCGGCGGCGAGCTTGATCGCTTCGACCGCCTGCAGGCTGCCGATGACGCCGCACAGCGCGCCGATGACGCCGGCTTCGCCGCAACCGGGCACACTGCCGGGCGACGGCGGATCGGGAAACAAACAGCGGTAGCAGGGGGCGCCGCGAGCGGGATCGAAGACGGAGACCTGGCCCTCGAACTTGAAGATGCTGCCGAACACGAGCGGTTTTTGGGCGGCGAAGGCGGCGTCGTTGTTGCGATAACGGGCGGTGAAGTTGTCGGTACCGTCGAGGACGATGTCGTAGTGGGAAAACAAGGACACGGCGTTTTCGTCGGTGACGCCCTCGGGATGTTCGACGATGCGAATATGCGAATTCAGCGCGCGGAGCCGGCGGGCGGCGGAGACGACCTTGGGTTCGCCGACGGAGGAGGTGTCATGGAGCAGCTGGCGTTGAAGATTGTGATCTTCCACGCGATCGAGGTCGGTGATGCCGATCGTGCCGATGCCGGCGGCGGCGAGATAAAGTGCAGCGGGGCTGCCGAGTCCGCCGGCGCCGATGACCAGCACGCGGGCGGCGGCGAGCCGGCGCTGACCGTCGACGCCGAGTTCGTCGAGCAGGATGTGGCGCGAATAGCGCGAGAGCTCGGCGGGCGTGAGGGTGGGCAGCGGATCGGGCATTGCGCGGAAAGTCATGAGGCGGGCGGCGGGTCGCAAATGAAATTGCGCCGCGAGCGCCGGTGGAAGGAAATGACGGCGCATGCGTTTCCTGGGAATCGATTATGGCACGCGCCGAATCGGGCTGTCGTTTGGCGATGAGCTCGGCGTGGCGACGCCCTTGCCCGCGTTGACGGACGCGGAGGCGGGGAAGCGGTGGCAGGCTTTGGTGGCGGTGGCGCGTGCGCGGCGGGTGGACGAGATCGTGGTCGGGCATCCGTTGAACATGGACGACAGTGTCGGACCGAAAGCGAAAGAAGCGGAGGCACTCGCGGAGAAGTTGCGGGTTGAACTCGGGTTGCCCGTGCACCTGGTCGATGAGCGGCTGACGAGTTACGAGGCGGAGGCGACGATCGCGAAAGCGAAACGGCGCGACGTGCGGGCGAGCGGGTTGATCGATTCGCGGGCGGCGACGTTGATCCTGCAGGATTTTTTGGATCAGCGGAATCCGCCGCTGCTGGATCCGCCGGAGGACGAGGAGTGAGGTTTCGGCGCGCGGGGAGATTTTGATGGTTGAGAGTTCGAATCGCCTGCAAGCAGGCTCCTACAAATGAGCGGAAATGATACGCCGAGGACGACGCGCTGGAAATGCGTGTGCGCGTATGACGGCGGGGAGTTTGCGGGCTGGCAGAGTCAGGCGGGCGGGCGCGCGGTGCAGGATGTGATCGAGACGCGGATCACGGAAATATTCGGAAACCTGATACGCATTCACGGCAGCGGGCGAACGGATGCGGGCGTGCACGCGCTGGGACAAGTGTTTCATTTCGATGCGGCGTGGCGGCATGGGCCGGAGAAATTGCTGGCGGCGTTTCGGATCGGGTTGCCGCGAACGATACAAGTGAAGTCGGTGCGGGCGGCGAAGCCGGACTTTCATGCGCGGTTTCAGGCGACGGGAAAGCGCTATGAGTATCGCGTGCATCTCGGCGATGCGGATCCTTTCCTGCGTCCGTATAGCTGGTCGGTGTTTCGTCCGCTCGAAATTGAAGCGATGCAGGCGGCGGCGGACGTGTTGCGCGGGAAGCATGATTTTCGGGCGTTCACGGCTTTGAACGGGCCCGAGCGCGAGGATACGGTGCGGGAGTTGCGGACGCTGAGCGTGACGCGACGCGGGCGGGTGATCCGAATCGTCGCGGAGGCGGATGGATTTCTCTACAAGATGGTGCGCAGCCTGGCGGGCGTCCTGGTGTCGGTGGGCGAAGGAAAAATTTCGGTGGAGCAGGTGCGCCGGATTTTGGCGTCGCGCGAGCGGACGGCGGCGGTTCAGACGGCGCCGCCGCAAGGATTGTTTTTGGTGAAAGTGTATTACGGGAAATGAAGACGCTGCTGCGGGAAACGTTGCGCGGGGCGAGTGACGTGGTGTTTCCGCCGATCTGCGTGCAGTGCCGCGGGCTGGTGGAAGAAACTACGGAGTTGCGGCATGTGTGCGGGAAGTGCGCGGGAGCGATGGATTATGTGCGCGGGCCGCATTGCACCACGTGCGGGCATCCCTTCTTCGGCGTGGTCGAAGGCGAGCGGTTGTGTCCGCATTGCGAAGGGTTGGCGCCGGCGTTTCAGGAAGGGCGAACGGCGGTTTTGTTGAAAGGAGCGGGGCGTGCGTTGGTGCACGAGTTGAAGTATCACCGCGGGATGCAGGTGTTGCGGGATATCGAGGCGGTGTTTCGGAAGGCGACTCACGTGCTGGATTTGGCGCGCGGGGCGATTCTGGTGCCGGTGCCGCTGCATCCGCGGAAGTTGCGCGAGCGCGGTTACAATCAAAGCGAGCTTATCGCGGAGTGTCTGGCGCGCGCGGCAGGAGGCGGCGCGACGGTGCGGCAGTTGTTGCGGCGGACGGTCGACACCGTTTCGCAAACGCATCACGACCGGCGGACGCGGCAGTTGAACCTCAAAAATGCCTTTGCACTCGCCCAAGGGGTGACCATAAGTGCCGGCCATTCTTATCTGCTGGTCGACGATGTTTTCACGACAGGTTCAACACTCAACAGCTGCGCGTTGGTCCTGCGGAAAGCAGGTTGCACGCAACTGAACGTTGTAACATTTGGCCACGGCTGACGCATCATGAGTCATTTCAACAAGCCGACCTACTCGGTCCGCCGCACGCGCAAGAAGGAGATCCCGGAAGGGCTCTATACGAAAGACCCGGTTTCGGGTGACGCGGTCTTCACCAAGGAGATCGAAGAAAACCAGATGGTGGTGCCGAAGAGCGGCCACCATTTTCCGATCGGAGCGCGCGAGCGGATCCGCCGGTTGGTGGACGAGGGCAGCTTTGTGGAGACCGGTGCGACGATCAAATCGGGCGATCCGCTGCAGTTTGTGGATTCGGCGCCGTATCCGGTTCGCATCAAGAAATACGAGAAGGAGAGCGGTCTGCCGGAGGCGGTCATCACGGGCACGGGAAAGATCGAAGGGATCGAGGTGTCGATCGCGGTGATGGATTTTCGGTTTTGCGGCGGCACCTTGGGGTCGGCGGCGGGCGAGAAGATCACGCGGACGATCGAGACGGCGTTGGAGCGGAAAATTCCGTGCATCATCTTTAGCACCTCGGGAGGCGCGCGGATGCAGGAAGGGATTCTTTCGCTGATGCAAATGGCGAAAACGAGTGCGGCGCTGGCGCGGCTGGCGGGAGCGAAGCTGCCTTACATTTCGGTGCTGACGCATCCCACGACGGGCGGGGTGTCGGCGAGCTTTGCGACGCTGGGCGACGTGATTTTGGCGGAGCCGGGAGCGTTGATCGGTTTTGCCGGTCCGCGCGTGATCAAGGACACGACGAAGCAGACGCTGCCGCCGGGGTTTCAAACCTCGGAGTTTTTGCTGAAGCACGGACTCGTCGATCAGATCGTAAGCCGGCTCGAGATGCGCGAACGTCTGGCGGATTTGCTGCGGGCGTTGCATGTGAAGAAAAAGCCCGTGCAGCCGGCGACGGCGAAGAAGTGAGCGCGCGGCGGCGGACGCTTGCGCGGGCGCGGTCGGGCTCGTTGGCGAAGTAAGTCGAACGCACAAGCCATGGGCGAGCCGGCCGGTTATCGGGCGTTGGTGGACCGGTTGTATGCACTCAAGCCGCTCGGTTCGCGGCTGGGTATCGATCGCATGCGACCGTTTGCAGCGGCGTTGGGGAATCCGGAAAGGAGAATGCCCGTGGTGCACGTGGCGGGCACGAATGGGAAAGGATCGGTGGCGGCGATGGTGGAAGCGATGCTGCGCGCCGCGGGATGGAGGGTGGGACTTTATACCTCGCCGCATCTGGTTCATCTCGGCGAGCGGGTGCAGGTGAATCGCGAGCGGCTGACCGAGGAGGAAATCGTGGCGTTGGCTGCGGAGCTGACGCCGGTGGCGGCGAAAATCGAGGCGAAGGAAGGAGTGGAGATGCGTCCGTCGTTCTTCGAGTGGATGACGGCGATGGCATTTTTGAAATTCGCGCGGGCGGGGTGCGATATTGCGGTGATTGAGGTGGGGCTCGGAGGAGAATTCGATGCGACGAACATCGTCGAACCGGAGGTCAGCGTGATCACGTCGATCGGACTGGATCATTGCGAGTGGCTCGGAGATTCGATCGAGGACATTGCGCGGGCGAAGGCGGGTGTCATCAAAGCGGGCCGGCCGGTGGTGATCGGCCGGATGCCGGCGGACGCGGAGCGAGTGATGCGTGAAACGGCGGAGCGAAAGAAGGCGCGATGCGTTTCGGTGCGGGAGGTGTTTGGCGAGAACATCGAGGCGTATCCGCGACCCGGGTTGGCGGGGATTTATCAGCGATGGAATGCGGGGACGGCGGTGTTGGCGGCGCGCGAGTTGGGCGAGCGTTGGAGGATGAATGACGACGCGATTGCGGCGGGGTTGTCGAAGGCGGCGTGGCCGGGGCGGTGGGAGATTCGTGAGGTGAGCGGGCGAACGGTGATTCTGGATGCGTCGCACAACTCGGAAGGCGCGGAGACGCTGGACGCGAATCTTGCGCGGCTGCGGGTGGAGACGGGCAAGCGACCGATCGTGGTGGTGGGCG
>JAFAAS010000115.1 GCA_023426435.1 Verrucomicrobiota bacterium
CCCTTCCCGAGCTTCTCTTCGTCGATTCCAGCGGCCAGGCCTCGGCTCTCCCGCTTCTGGCCACGCCGCTCTCGCACGATCGACAACAACTCACCACATCGCTGCCCGCCGGCTCCGGCCACCTTCGTCTTCGCTGGGACCCCGCCCGGCATCCGCCCCACCCCAATCCGTCGGTATGGATCGGACAACTCCACGCGTCCGCCCGCGGCCCGGCCTTCCGCGTTCGCGGCGTCACTCACTTTCCCGCCGTGGCGGAATCGCCTTCCACCTCGCCGTGGTCTCCCGCTGACGATCCGAGCTCCCGCTGGACCGCTCGTGCTCCCGCCCGCGTCGTGTATCCACGTCCTCAACACATCGACTCATTCGTCGTCGACTACGGCGTCACCGCCTTCCCGGGCTCCACCGGCGCCATCGCTGCCGAAGTGAACTTCCTCCACCCCGACGGCCGTTCCGAAAACCTTCACTCTCGCATCCTCGAACCCGAGTTGCGACCCGACGACCTCCAACGCCAGTCCTCCCGGATCGCCCTCCCGCCGTCCGCCTCCGGCCGCATCGAGCTCAAATTCAGCCCCACGTCCCCCAACACTTCCCCACCTCCCGTTTATCTCCATCCGCTCCGCGCCCAAGGGCCTGGCCCGGATCTCGTCATCTCCCCCGATCGCATCCTCACCCCAACCGAAAGCACCACCGCCAGCGGCGAACCGATCCGCACCCAGGTCAACGGCCGCTGGATCGCTCACGCGCCGGGTCTTCTCGTGTATCCATGTCCCGGAGACCTCCACGCCGTCGACTTCGGATTCGGACTCGAAGAAGCCGCCTATCGCAACGACGACGGCACTCGCCGCAGCAACGGCATTCATGTCTTCGTCGAGTTTCGCGACGACTCCGAACAACCGATCGAGCTCTTCGCGCGCACCCTCGATCCGTTCAACAATCCCGCCGACCGCGGCCCCCAAAAGGCCCGCGTCATTACTCCCGGCCGCCCCGGCCGCCTCGTTTTTTATCTCCATCCCGGTCCGCACAACGACACCGGCTACGATTGGTCTTACTGGACCGATTTCACCGGCGAAACAGCCGGAAATCCCTCCCCATGACGTCGCGCTTCCGCCCTCCTCCGTTTCTCGCGTTCGCCGTCGCCGCCATTCTCACCGCCTGGATTTTCTGGCTGCGCGCTCCCACCTTCAGCGTCCCTCTCTGGAATATCGACGAGGCCAACCTCGCCGTCGCCGCTCGCATGATCCTCGACGGCGATGTGCTCTACCGTGACATCGTCGATCACCGCACGCCGTTCAGCTATTACGCCACCGCCGCCTTGTTCGCATTCACCGGCGTCAGCACCACCGCGCTGCACATCTTCACCGCCGGCCTGACCGCCGCCACCGCCTTCCTCCTGTTTCTCTTCGGCCGACGCATCCGCAACACCGCCACCGGCCTCTGGGCGGCCTTTATCTTCGGCGCGCTCGCTTCTTATCTTCTTCACCCGGCCGACGCCTACGCCCTCCACACCGAGTGGTTCCTCATCCTCTTCACCAGCGCCGCCGCGTGGACCTTTTTCAACTCCCCCTCCACGGCCCCGAGCTTTCGCCGCAGCCTCGTCATCGGCGCTCTCTTCGCCTTCGCCTTTCTTTCCAAACAACCCGCCCTCCTCGATCTGGGCGTTCCGCTCGGAACTTTACTCTACCTCACCGCCCAGCGCGCTATCCCGCTTCGCGCCGCTTTCATTTCCGGCTGCGGGCTCCTGCTCGGATTCGCTGCCATCGTTCTGCCGATCGCCGCGCTCTTTGCCGCCATCGGCGCCTGGCCCGACGTCGCTTTCTACACGTGGAGTTACAACACCCTCTACTACGCGCCCGAAACCGACTGGGTCGACCGCTTGGTCGCTCCCGCCGGCTTCCTCCACTCCCTCGTCCGAACTTATCCGCTCGCCGCCATTTCATGCGTCCTCGCCGCGGCCGTGCTCGCAGTGCGCGTCGCCCAACTCCGCCCATCCGCCTCGATCCTCGCCGCGCGCGCCGCCGAATTCTACCTGCTCCTCTGGCTCGCCACCTCCCTCGCCGCCGCCGCCGCCAGCGGGCGGGCTTTCGAACACTACTTCATCCAGTTTCTCCCGCCCTTCGCCTGCCTCGCGGCATGGCTCCCGGGCCACTGGTCCGCCCAGCTCCGCCCCGCTCTTCGCTACACCGCCATTCCGCTCTGCCTCCTGCTGGGCATCTCACTCCTCGTCACCTCCGCAAGGGCCCGCCGCATTTCGCCGCCGCCGCCCGATCCCGCCCTGCGCGTATCCGAATTCATCCGACACCACAGCTCCCCTTCCGACCGCATTTTCGTCTGGGGCTTCAACGCCGACATCCATCTCTTCACCGACCGCCTCCCCGCCTCCCGCTTCCTTTTCTGCACTTTCCAGACGGGACTCGTTCCGTGGACCAATCTCGATCCCGCGATCGACACGTCCTACGCCATCGTCCCGGGCGCCATGGACAAGCTGCTCGCCGATCTCCAGCGCACCACGCCTCTTTTCATCGTCGACTGCAGCTCCGGCCCCCATCGCGGCTTCGCCAAGTATCCGCTGCGGAAATTCCCCGCGCTGAACTCTTTCGTCGCCCAACACTACGTCGAAATCGATCCCACCCGCTACCCCCCGCAGGGTTTCCGTTTGTTCATGCGCCGCGCCGCGCCTCTCTCCGCGCCCGCCCGCGCCGAGGTCGCTCCCAACCGTCCCGCGCCTTCCGTCGACGGTCTCGATTCCGTCGGACCCGGAACCGCCGCCTTCACCGCCGGCATTTTTCACGAAAACGGCGCCGACGCCCGACGCCTCGCCCTTCTCCTCGACGGCTCCGAGTTCGCCGCCGTCGAATTCCCTTCGTCCAACCACATGACATTCCGCGTCGAAATTCCTTTCGATCCCGCCGTCGCTTCCACCCACACGCTCCAGGCCGTCGCCACCTGGTCCGACGGCTCCGTCACTCGCAGCGCGGAAAAAACCGTCTCCGTCACCGACCTCCTTACCACCCCGCAACTCCTCAACGAGCTCTCCATCGCCCGAATCTCCGGCCGCCACCCCGCTTCCGGCGCCCGCGCCCTCCTCAATCCCGGCGCCACCACCGACCAGGGTCAGCGCATCTTCTCCCTCCACGCGCCTTCCCTCGTCCGCTACGAACTTCCCACCGACGCCCGCATCCTCCGCGGCAACTTCGGCATTCCTCCCGGAGCTTACGCTCCAGACAACAACGCCCCTTCCGACGGCGCTCAATTCATCATCCGCATCGTCGATCCCACCGGAAACCATCACATCCTCCTCGACCGCCTCCTCCGTCCCGCCGTCGAACCCGCCGACCGCCCGATCCAAACTTTCGCCCTTCCTTTGCCGCCTCACGTCCCCAACTCCGTCTTGGAGCTCGAAATCACCCCCGGCCCCCACGGCAACCCGTCCAGCGATTGGACCTTCTGGTCCGACGTCACCCTCGAAACCACCCCATCACCTTAGCCGTTTGGACGAGCCCGTTTTCAACCGACAAAAACCTGTCACCCAACAGTGAGGCGTCACCCGACCCACAACATCGTGATTTCTCCTCCGGACTTCGCGTATCTTCGCGTGCTTCGCGGTTTCCACTGAATCGTCACGGCTCCGCCTTCCGCCCCGAAAAACAATTCGCCCCGCCTCCCGCCACCCCCTATCACCGCGCCTCCTTTTCTCATGTCCGAAACCGCCGCCGTTTCCGCCTCATCTTCCGCTTCGCCCGACGCGCCCGCGCCTTCGCTCCTCTCCCGCCGCCTGAGCGAACTTCTCCTCTGGCTCCTGCTCGTGCTCGTCACGTTCAGCCTGCCGAAACCGCCCGAGCTCCAGCTCGACGCTTCCTGGCGCATGGCGCTCGGTTACTTCCTCGAGCAGGGTCTCGCGTTCGGCCGCGATGTCGTCTTCACCTACGGCCCGCTCGGCTTCCTTCTCGGCCGCACTTACACGGGCGACTTCTTCTGGCCGCTCCTTCTCTGGCAACTCTTCCTCGCCGTCGTCACCGCCACCGTCGTGCTCCGCTTGAGCCGCGGTCTCGCCGGACTTTCCCGCTTCTGCTTCCTCACCTTCTTCATCCTGTTCGGCGTCGGCTACGAGGACGCGCTCCATACGATGCTCATCGTGCTCCTCGGCTGGAGCCTCATCGACAAACTCTCCGCCGCCGACCGCCCGCTCGCCGTCGTCGCCCCCGCCGTCTTCTTCGCGTTCCTCGCCGCGATCAAGTTCACCAATCTCATGCTCGCCGGCTTCGTCGTCGCCGTCGTCACCGCCTTCGCCTTCCTCCGCCACCGCAACCTCGCCGCCTGGCTCTTCCTCGGCATCTTCTCCTTCACGTTCATCCTCATCTGGTCCGCCTGCCAGCAACCGATCTCCGCCCTCGTCCCCTACTTCTTCAACTCTCTCGAGATCAGCTCCGGCTACCAGGCGACCATGGGCCTCCCGACGCCGTTCGCTCCGTTCTGGAAAGCCCTCGTGATGATCGCCCTGCTCCTCGGCTATCTCGCCTGGCACCTTCGCACGCAACCCGACCGCATCCGCTCTTGCGCGTCCTTCCTCATCCTCGGCGCTTTCCTCTACCTCAACTGGAAACACGGCTTCGTCCGCGCCGACGGCCACATGCTGGGTTTCTTCTACTGCGCGCTGCTCATCTGCCTCGCGTTCCCCGCACTCTTCCACGAAACGGGCGAATCCCGCTGGATCGCCCGCGCCCTCCTCGTCCCCGCCGCCGTCCTCGGCCTGGTCGGCATCTACAACACCCTTCCGCCCGTCCTCCAATGGGCCGGCAACATCGCCAACGAAAAACTCGTGCGCAATCTCCAGGCCGTCTCCGACCTCCGCACCGCCCGCCAGCATCTCGACAACCAGCTCGCCGCCGAACGCCAGAAAGCCGCGCTCCCCAAAACCGCCCGCATGATCGGCGACGCTTCCATCGACGTCCTCGGCTTCGAACAGGGCGTCGCCCTCTTCAACCAGTTCAACTACACGCCGCGGCCCGTCTTCCAAAGCTACTCCTCCTACACGCCCCGCCTCAACCGCCTCAACGCCGACTGGATCGCTTCGTCCCAGGCTCCCGAATACGCGCTCTTCAAACTCCAGACAATCGACGAACGCCCGCTCCTCCTCGACGACGCCGATCTCCTCCGCCTCTTTCCGCACTACTACCGTTTCGTCCTCGAGGAGCACGGCTACCAGCTCTGGCGCCGCCGCCCCAACCCTCCGCCCGCCGAACAACTCGAACCGCGCCCGCTCACCCGCGTCTCCGTTCCCGTCGGCCAAACCTACACGCTCGGCGATCTCGAAAACAAACCGCTCTGGTTCCAGGTCGACCTCCCGCCTTCTCTCCTCGGACGCGCCCGCAACTTCCTCTACAAGCCGCCGCTCGTTCATCTCCAGGTCACCGACGCCGACAACAAAACCGAAACCTACCGCCTCCCCATCAAGGCCGCGCAGGGCGGTTTCCAACTCAACCCGCTCGTCACCGACATCGCTTCCTACCTCGAATCCCAGGGCGGCGAATCCCAGCGCTGGGTCCGCAGCGTCACCCTCGACGTCGACTCGTCCGATCGCCGCTACTTCGCCGACGCCGCGTCGTTCACCTTCTCCGCCGTCACCCCGTCGAGAGCGAAACCCGAATACGACCAGCAGCTCGAACGCGCGAAGTTCTCCATGTTCTCGCTGATCCCCGACGAAACCGCCGCGTTCACCCCGCCGTCGGAGCAGGTCATCGAGGGACGCCAGGCGCTCGTCATGCACGCGCCGAGTCTCATGGTCTTCACCCCGCCGCCCGGCGCCACGCGCGCGCAGGGCTTTTTTGGATACGTGCCCGGCGCCTACCTCGACGGCGGCAACACCGACGGCGCCGAATACCGCATCGTCTGGGCCGCGCCCGACGGCGAACGCCGCACGCTCTTCTCCCGCGTCATCCGTCCCGTCCAGGAACCCGCCGACCGCGGTCTCCAAACTTTCGACGTCGATCTCTCCAACCTCCCCGCCGGCGGACAACTTCTCCTCGAGGTCACCGCCGGCCCCGCGAACGAACACTCCTGGGATTGGACCGCATGGGCCGACGTGGTGATTCAATAAAATCGCCCGCGCTCCGCGGCATCGTCGCCGCCGCCTTGGCCGGCGCGCTTTTCGCGCTCGCCGGACACCTCGGTCTCATCCGCGCCTACGGCACCGTCCTGCCTTTCCGCGATCAATGGCAGGCCACCGGCTTCGACCTCCTCGGCCCGTGGGCCAATGGCGAACTGACCCTCGCCCACTTCTTCACGCCGCTCAACGACCACTGGCCCGTCCTCACCCGCGCCCTCTCGTTCTTCCTCCTCCGCCTCAACGGCCAGTGGAACAACCTCGTCGAAACCACCTTCAACGCGCTCCTTCTCGCCGGCTGCGTCGCGCTTTTTCTCCGCCTCATCCTTCCCGGGCTTCGCGGTTGGTCCCGCGCCGCATTCGCCGTTCTTACCGGCTCCCTGTTCGCGCTTCCAATCACCTGGGAAAACACGCTCTGGGGCATCCAGTCCCTGGTCTATTCTCAGATCGCGCTTTCGCTGCTCTACTTCGCCGCGGTCTGCACCCAGCGCACGTTCTCGCTCGCCTGGTGGCTCGGCCACATGGCCGGTCTCGTCGTCCTCTTCACCCAGCACTCCGCCATCCTCGCCCACGCCGCCGTCGCCGTTCTGCTCGCCTGGCGCTGGTGGCGCCATGACGGCGATCGCCGCGTCGCCCTCGCGGGCCTCGGCTTCGCGCTCGCTGTCATCGCCGCGTTCATCGCGTTTTTCCCTTCCATCACCGTCACCGCCGCCCTCCGCGCCGACTCTTGGGAACTCGCGCTCGACGTCTTTCTTCGCCAACTCGCCTGGCCGCTTCCGCATCCCGCCTGGGCCTTCGTCGTTTACGCCCCGTGGCTCGTCTGGACCATCAATCGTCTCGCCGCCCGGCGTATCCAATCTCCGGATGCCTTCATTCTCGTCTGCGGCCTCTGGGTCGGCGCCCAGGCCGCCGCCATCGGCTACGGCCGCGCCGCCGAAACCTTCACCTTCGCCTCGCGCTACTGCGATTTCCTCTCCTTCGGCTGGCTCCTCAACGCCGCCTGTCTCTTCCGCCTCGTTCTCGCCTTTCCCGCCAAACTTCCGCGTCTCGCCCTCGCCGCCTTCTCCGTCCTCTGGCTGGTCGCTCCGCTCAAGAGTTTCTGGTGGGAAACGACCGAAAGCCACGCCGGCTACAACCTCCTCCATCGCCCCGACATCAACCGGCGCAATCTCGAGCGCCTCCAACTTTTCTACGCCACCCACGACGCCTCCGCGCTCGTCAACGACCCCGGCACCGCGCACGAGCTCTTCACCTATCCTCCATCGCTTCCGCCGCTTCTTTCCCATCCCCGCTTCCAAGCCGTCCTCCCGCCCGAAACCGGCTCGCCTCTTGCCCGTTCCGATCACGGTCGCCTCGGCTGGCTGCCCGCACTTCTCCTTCCCTCCGCGCCTTGGCTCGCGCTCGGCGGCCTCCTCCTGCTCGGCGTATCCATGCTTCAAACACCGCGGCTCGGCCACCGCAGCGAGCTCGACATCGTCGATCCCACGTCCCACACGCCTCGCACCGCCTTCGTCTGGCTCGCCGGCACTTTCCTCATCGTGGCCTCCCTCGCGCTCTCCTGGCACCACGCCTTCGTCTTCGACTCCACCACCCGCCTCCGCCTCGCTTACGCCCCGCTCGAAGAGGGCGTCTTTTTCGCCGACCTCGAGTTCGAGCGACACGACGGCGGCCTCCATCACCGCGTCGCCGCTCGCGGCGCCGTCGACACCTTCCCGACCGCGGTCCGGCCGCACTGGTATGGCACCCGCCTGAAAATCAAACCCGACTTCCAGGGCATCATCCGCTCGCTTCCGTTTCCCATCCGCTCCGACCGCCTCTTCGTCCCTTTCACTGGCCACCCTTCATTTCCCGGCAACGGCCTGCGTATCCGTTTTCTGGATCCCACCACCGGCGTCGAAACCTGGGAAGGTTTTCTCGGCCCCAACCCCGGCACCGGCTGGAACGTCTGGTCGATCGACACCTCCGCCCACCGCGGCTCCACCGCGTCCCTCTTCCTCTACGACGGCCTCGACGGCCCCAACGGCTGGCTCGGCGTCGCCCGCCCCGCGCAAACCGACGATCCCACCTTCGGCGATCGCTGGCGCGCGATTCTCCGCGCCGAGCGCGCCGAATCCACCCACCGCACCCTCGCCATCCTTTCCCTCCTCCTCGCCGCCACCACCGCCGCATCCTTTCCTTTCGCCTTCAGAAAAGCCTCCGCCCGCGAACGCTGAAAATCCCTCGCGCCCAATGTTCGGACCCGCCTCTCGCCACCCTGCCGCTGAATACGACGTTCTCCCGGGCGCATCTTCCGTCCGTCCTTCGTGTTCATTCGTGTCCCTTCGTGGTTCACTCCTCAACGAGCGACTCGAACCCGCCGCATTCGCTCCATGAACCCGCCCGCGATCCCCACGAAGCCATCACCGCTCGCCCGCTTCGCTGCGTCCGCTCCTCTCCTTTTCCTCATCCTCTCCGCCCTCATCTTCGCTGGCATTTCCACCATCGGTTGGACGAATCCGATTCTCGGATACTCCGGTTTCCGCCAGGCCCAGACCGCCATCAACACCGACTACCTGCTCCGCGACGGTTTCACTCTCGCCTACCAGACGCCCGTCCTCGGCGCCCCGTGGGCTCTCCCTTTCGAATTCCCCACCTACCAATTCTCCGTCGCCGCCCTCGTTAAACTTACCGGGCTTCCTCTCGAATCCGCCGGACGCCTCACGTCCCTCCTCTTCGCCGCCGCCGCCTTCGCCTTCTTCTTTCTTTTCGTCCGCCACGCCACTCGCTCCGCCGCTGCCGCATGCTTCGCGACCAGTCTCGTCCTGCTGACACCGCTCTACCTCCTCTACTCGCGCACGTTCATGATCGAGTCGACCGCGCTTTGCTTCTCCCTCGCTCTCCTCGTCGCCGCCCAACGATTTCTCTCCCGCCCCCGCCTCCTCACGCTGTGGTGGATCTTCCTCGCCGGTTCTCTCGCCGCCCTCACCAAGGTCACCACCTACGCCGTCGCCGTCGCCGCGTTGGGCATCCTTCTGCTCGCCTCCGTCCGCGAGGCCTGGCCCCGCCTCCGCGCCCACCCGAATTTCCCTTTCATCCTGTTCGGCGCGGTGCTCGCCTTCACTGTTCCGCTGCTCTTGGCCTACGCGTGGATTGCGTGGACCGACGCCATCAAACTTCGCAACGAGTTCGCCGCCTTCACCACGTCCGCCGCCTTGCACGACTGGAACTTCGGCACCTGGGCGCAACGTCTCCTCCCCCGCACGTGGACCGAAATCGCCCGCACCGTCTCTTCGTTGATCCTCCCGTATCCATTTCTCTGGTTCACCTGCGGCCTCGCCGCGCTCGTCATCCTCTACCGCGCCGCCTCGCGCGCCACCATCTTCCCGCTCTTCGCCTTCGCTTCCGTCTGCCTCGCCGCCTTCTGCGCCGGCCCTCTCGTCTTCACGAATCTGTATTTCGTTCACGAATACTACTTCTACGCCACCGCCCTCTTCGCTCCCGCTCTCGCCGGCGCCCTCCTCGGCGCCATCTTCGACTCGCGTATCCGTTTCTCCCGCACGCTCGCCTCCGCCCTCGTCCTGCTCCTCTCCGCCGCCTGCCTCCACGCCTACACTCAACGCGGCTACCTCGCCCAGAAAACACCCGACACCGCCATCCCCCAGCTCGGCGCCAAAATCGCCGAGCTCACCCCGCCCGACACCATCCTGTTCATCGACGGCAGCGACTGGGAATCCGCGCTCCCCTACTACGCCGGTCGTCGCGCGCTCACCAATCGCATCGAGGCCCCGCTCTCCGATCCCCGCCTCCAACGCGCACTCGCCCGCCTCGACCGTCCCATCGGCGCCGTCGTCTTTCGCGAGCTCCGCAAGGACGATCGCTACCACATGGCGCAACAGATGCGTCTCCTCCGCCGCCCATTCGAACGCGTCCACGCGTCCCCCGTCGGCGATGTCTATCTCCCTCCCGCTCCCGGCGCACCTCTCCGTCACGAGGCCCAATGGCGCACCGCCGGCTTCACCGCCCTGCCGCTGTTCGCCTGGTCGCGCGCCCTCGAACCGACCACGCTCGATGGCCACCCGGGCATGCTCGTCCACGCGCCCGGGGTCGTGATCTTCGCCCGCGAACCGCACCACTCCACGCTTCACGTGAGCTACGGCCTTCGCACCGATGCCTACACCCAGGGCAACGAAACCGACGGCGTCAGCTTCAACGTCGAGTTCAACCCCGACGACGGCGGCCCCATGCAACGTCTCCTCACCGCCCAGCTCGATCCCGTTCGCCATCCCGAACATCGCGGCCTCCACTCCGCCACCCTCGCGCTCCCGCCCGGTATCCGCGGCACAATTACGTTCTACACCGAAACGGTCGGCTCCGACGCCTTCGACTGGTCCGTCTGGTCCGACGTCCGCCTCGAATGAAATTCCCGCTCCTCGTCGGCACCGTCCTTTTCGTTCTCTCGGCGATCTTCGCCGGCGTCCGTTCGCGCGAGACCACCGTCGTTCTGCCCGCGTCCGAGCTCTCGCATTCCTTCCTCCACCATCTCGAACGCGATCACGACACCCAGACTTTCACCCGCACCGGCAACGATCCCTATCTCTGGATCACACTCCCGCCCGCGGCCGTTCCGCTCCAACGCGCCACCTTCGAATTCACCGGCTCCTACAACGAAACCGAGGGCACGTTCTACTTCTTTCACTCACCCGCCCACCTCCCCGAGCTCGCCTTGGCCGATCCCGTCGCCGGGCAACTCGCGCGCACCGCCGAGGGCTTCACGCTGACGGCCGACTTCCCCGCCTCCAAAGCCCTCCGTCTCGATTTTCCCGATTTCCTCGCCCAACCCATCCAGCTTCGCGGCGTCACATTCCACGCCGCTTTTTCGGTCCCCGGGAATCGCTTCTTCGCCCTCTCCCTTTTCTGCCTTCTCGCCGGTGTCGTCGCCGTCGTCGTTCCCCTCCTTCATCGCGCGGTTCGCCGCTGGCCTCCCACCGAGTTCGCCACCCTCGCCGTTCTCATCGCCCTCAAAGTCGCGCTGACCGCCGACCTCCCTCTGTCGTTTGGAGGCATTTTCCGCTACGACGACGCGCTCTTCGTCCGCCAGGCCGCCGCCCTCCTGGATCACCAATGGCTCGGCGCCTTCAACCATCTCACGCTCACCAAGGGTCCCGTTTACCCGTTCTTCCTCGCCGCCTCCAGCGCCACCCAACTTCCCCTGCCCGTCACGCAAACCGCTTTCCACGCCTTCGCGTGCTTCATCTTCGTCCTCGCCCTCCGTCCACTCCTCCCGTCGCCCACGCTTCGCCTGATCCTTTTCGCCGTCCTGCTTTTCGATCCTTACACGTTTTCCGCCACCGCGGTGGGACGCGTTCTTCGCTCCGGTATCCACCCGGCACTTACGCTCCTCGCCCTGGCGGGCGTCATCGGTCTCGCCGCCCGCCTCCACCGGCGGCTCCTCGCCTTGCTCCCCTGGTCGCTCCTCGCCGGGCTCGCTGTATCCGCTTTTTGGTTCTGTCGCGAAGAGGGCCTCTGGCTCGCTCCTTCACTCGCCCTCGTTCTTCTCACCGGGGTCTTCATCCTGTTTCGTTCGCCGCCTTCCCATCGATCGCTGCGCCTGCTCCTCCTCGCCGCTCCACCCTTGATCCTCTTCCTGTCCGCCGCCGCACTGCGCGTCGTCAACGACCGCCACTACCACGCGCCGATCACCGTCGACGTGAAAGACGGCGCCTTACCCGACGCCTACGGCGCCCTCACGCGCATCACGCCCACCGATTTTATTCCCGGCGTCCCCGTCCTCCGCGAAACCCGCCTCCGCGCCTACGCCGTCAGCCCCGCCTTCGCCGAACTCCAACCTCACCTCGAAGGCACCCCCGGCAACGCCTGGGCCCGCATCGGCTGGGAAAACATCGACCATCCTTCCGCCCAAAAGGAAATCCGCGGCGGCTGGTTCCAATGGGCGCTCCGCGAGGCCGCCGAACTCGCCGGACACTACCGCGACGCCGCCACCGCCCACGCTTTCTGGCAACGCGTCGCCTCCGAAATCAACGCCGCCTGCGACGATGGCCGTCTCCCCGCCGGCCCGCCCCGCCACGGTTTTCTTCCTCCTTGGCACCCCTCGCTCAACGCCCCGCTCCGCTCCGCCATCGTCGACGCCACTCGCGTGATCGTCACCTTCTCCGACTTTTCTCTCTCGCCATCCGTCGACAACGGCACCGCCGCCGACCGCTCCCTTTTCCCGCGCATCACCCATCACTCCGGCCTACCTACGCCAACGCCGCCCGACTTCCTCGCTCACCTGCGTCTTCTGCTCGCCTCCGTGTATCGATTTTCCGGCTACCCCGCCGCCGCCGTCGCCCTCCTCTCGCTCTTCGCTTTCATCGTCGTCGTCGTCCGACGTCGCACGTTCGCCCCTGAACTTCCGCAACTCTCCATTCTTTTCTCCCTCGTCGGCGGCGTCCTCGCCCTCTCCCTCATCGTCGCTCTCGTCGACGTCACCTCCTTCACCGCCGTCCACGCCGGCTACCTCTGCCCCGCCAGCCCGCTCGCCCTCGCCTTCTTCGTCCTCGCTCCTTCCTGGGCCTTCCTCGCCCTCACCACTCCCCGCTCACCCGCCCGCGCGCGCCTTTGATCTTCGCGCGTTTCTTCTTCGTTTCGATCATCCGCACTTTCTGCGCGCGCGTCTTTCCCCGTTTCCGCCGCCGCTCCGCCTCCCGTTCCTGCTGCGCCGCCGCCCGCCGTCGCGCACCCCTGCTCCCCCTCGTTATCGTCCTTGCTTTCGCCGGCGGCGCCTCCGCCCTGATGATCATCGTATCGCTCGTCGACGTCACCTCGTTCGGCGCCACCCACGCCGGCTATCTGGCCCCCGCCACTCCGCTCGCAATTGCATTCTCGATGCTCGCACCCGCCTGGGCGTGGATGTCGCTGCGTCCCTCTCAAAAGTCCCAACTCCCGGACGCCTCCTTCCGGCTCAAATGAAAGCGCTGCGCTTCCCGCTCCTGTTTCTTGCCTTCGCCGCTGCCTGCGGGCTCGTGCGGTGGATCGATACCTTCCGCACGATTTCTTCCGCAGAGATCCGCTTTTCCCACCTCAACGACGTTCATTGGGACGACGTCTCCAAGCGACTGTCGGTGGCCGGCAGCGACCCTTATCTCCTGGTCGACCTCCCGGAAAACGCCACGCCTATTCAGTCTGCCGCGATTCACTTCATTGGACACTACGTCGAAACGGAGGGCATTTTTTACTTCTTCTCGTCCACAGGTGCCGTGAACGCGGCACAGGTGAGACAGGGACCCGCGACCTTTTCGATCCGGGGCGATCTCAACCGGTCCAATAGCCTTCGCCTCGACCTCCCCGACTTCCTCCCGCGCTTCATTCGGTTCGACTACATGCAAATCCGGAAACCCTTCACCGACTGGTCCAGCTGGCCTTTCCGCCTCGCGCTTCTCGGCTTCGCCGCCGCACTCGCGTCCCTGCTACTCTGCCTGCGCCACCGCACTCGCGCGAGCTGACGTCTGCTTCTCCACGCGTCGAGCGGCCAACACGATCCCGCCGAGCTCCGCCTCGAAGCTGTCGATCATTTTCACGACATCGGTCGCCGGCCACTTCTCCGCGAACGCCTGCTCCAACATCGCGAGCAAACTCGCCGCCTCGCTCGCTCGCACCAGCGCCATCTGCGCCTTCAACCGATGCGCGAGCAACGCCGCCATTCGTGCGTCCTGTTGCCAACCTTCCCGCAGTTGTATCCACGCTCCTTGGACGTCCTCGAGAAACGACCGAAGCACCGTCTCCGGCTCGCCGAGCGCAAGCAGCGCCGACAGATCGATCCGCACCTCCACCACGCCGTCGGCCGAAGCCGGCGGCGCGAAATCGCTGACACTCCCCGCGAGCGCCGCCGAGAGTTTCTCCGCATCGATCGGCTTCGCTACGAATGCCGCCGCGCCCGCCGCAATACACTCGGCTTTTTTCGCCGTCGTCGAATACGCGCTCACCACGACCACCGGCGGCATCGCGCCCTGCACGCGTTTCATTTCTGCCAACAACTCCGCGCCCGTCATGTCCGGCAGGAACCAGTCCATCAGGATCACGTCGCACGGTTGACTGCGAAACACCGCCAACGCTGTCGCAGCATTCTCCGCCCAGACGATAGTGAAGCCGAGCTGCGACAAATAGTGTCCGAGCACGAGCCGGTTGTAGCGTTCATCCTCGATCGCGAGCGCGGTGCGACCGGCGAATTGCGGCGTTGCTCCTCCCACCTCGGGCTCCACGCGTTTCGCCAGCGGAAAACTTGCCGCAAACCAGAACGCCGTTTCACCACCCGCGCTGCTCACGCCAACTCGCCCGCCCATCGCATCGGCCAACTTTCGCGTCAACGCCAACCCCAGCCCCATCCCGTGCGCATTCGTCTCCCGCGCGCGCCTACCCCGCGTCAATGGCGTGAAGAGCGTCGCGACTTCTTCGTCGCTCAACGTTGGGCCTGTGCTCGTCACCGTCAGCCTCACCTTCACCGCACTCCCCTCCCGCGGCTCGACCGTCAGTTCCACCTTCGCCCCCGGGGGCACTCCATACTTCAGCGCGTTCGCCAAAAAATTCGAAAGGATCTGCCGCATCTTTCCGCCGTCGCCACGCACAAACACCGGTTCAGCCGGCCTTGACGCCACCACGATCTGCGTTCCCGCAACATCGAAGCTCGCGCACGTCGTCGCCACGAGTTCGCCCAATTCGACATCCGCTTCGACCAGACTCACCCGCTGCGATTCTATCTGCGAAAAATCCAGCACTTCATCCATCGTCGAACGCAGTTGGTCGGTGCACGCCTGCAGCGTCGAAAGCAGAAACCGCTGCCGCGAATCTGCGCTCGTCTCCGCCAGCATTTTCACGATGCCAGTGATGCCATTGAGCGGATTTCTGATCTCGTGATTGATGCTCGCGAGAAACTGATCCTTCGCCTGGTTCGCCTGACGCAGCTGCGCGGTTTGCACGATCGCGATCCGCTCCACCTGAAAGGCCACGCTCCGGCAAAGTCGTTCCAACAACTCGATGTCCAGTCGCGTGAGCGCCCGCCCTTCGCTCCGCATCCGAAGCACCATCACTCCCACTGGCGACTCCCGCCGCAGTCCGATCGCCAGCGCAAACTCCACCCCGCTCGCGGCCAGCGTCTCGCGCGCCGCCCACTCACGCTCGTCTCCGCGTGACGCATCGCGCACGTCGAGATGCGCCGCACCGCTCGTCCTGAAAAACGCCATCAACGCCGAGTCCGCCGACAACACCGCCGCCCAGTTTGGATGATCGCTTTCCGGCCGAATCGCTCTCGCCCGCGACGACAGCTCGCCTCCCGTGATCCCGACACCCACCGCGCTCAAATTCATCGAACCGAGCAGCAGGTCCGCGACGCGATCCAGCAGCGTTTGCGCGTTCTCGTGCCCCGACAACGTCTCGATGAACGCCGCAATCTTGTCCTGATACTCGAACCGATCGCCGAGAAGCCGTTTTTCCCAACGCGTCGTGAACCGCCCGAGCAGTTTTGGAAAAAAATACGCCACCACCACCGCGCTCACCGCCAGGATGATCAACGAGGCCACGAGCCCCGCCGTCGTAAACATCTCCGGAAACAACATCCCGGTCAGCACCATCAGCACATAAGCGATCCCCACCAGAAATCCGATCCGCAGCGCCGTCGCCGAGTGCTCGCTGAGCGACACGCGCACATCGAGCAGTTGATCGCTGAGGATGCTGTAGCCGATCAACAAACCATAACACGACGCCACCAGCGTGCCCCACGGAATGATCCTCACTTCCGTATTGGGATAGGTGTCGTATCCCAACACCGGGAGCAAATCGTGCGTGCCGCCGACGAACAGCAGCGAGATCACCACCAACAACAGCTTGAACTGCCGGCTGGTCGACGCCCCCGCTCCGCGCCGAAGCACCGAGAACACCGTCGCAAACACCGCCGTCATCATCAGCGAGAAATAACCGCTCGAGAAAACCCAGAACGCCGGCCCCGCGATCGAGAACCACGCAAACGACAGCGGCCGCACCCCCGCGATGAACCACGGCGTCGCGTCCAAAACCAGAAACACCACCGCGCCCGCATACGCCGCGCGCACCTTTCCGCTCGTTCGCGGAATCCCCGCCGCTTCCACGACAAAATGATAAAACATCGCCGGCAAAAAAATCACGCCGACCATCGTCAATCGCGCGAGCACGAGCGCGTCGTCCGCGTTGTCCACATGCGAAAGCGAAAACGCGCCGAGATTCCAAAACGCCAGCCCCAGTCCCAGCCCGAGAAAAATCCGGTTCAACCTCCGCCGCGGATTCACCGCCACCACAAACAGCGCGAGCAGGATGTTGATGATCCCGGCGAAGAAAGGAATTAGATGAAAATGAGTCATTGCCACAAACGCCGCGCCGCCGCGCGCACGTGGATTTCATCGTGACGCCCGCGTGGTCGCGCCACAAAAACCGAAATTACCTTCCCAAAGGTAACTGCGTTCACATCGCTCGTCTTTGCGCTCATCACGACCGATGCAACTTGTCGGCTGTCGTGAAACCGCTCTTCAGCCCATAAGCCTGCAGCTCCGCCAGGCTGTGCAGATCGAGTCGCGCCATGATGTTGCGCCGATGCGCCTGAATCGTTCCCGGACTCAGCCCGAGCAGCGCCGCCGCCTCCTGATTCGAAACCCCCTGACTCAACAGCTCCAGCAGCTCCTGCTCGCGCGGCGAAAGCAGCTTCTGAAAATGATCCGGCTTCTGCCGGAAACGCGCCTGCATCTTCAACACCGTCTCGCTGATAAACCGCCCGCCCGCCGCCACCCGCTCGATCGCCGTGACGAGCACCGAAACCGCGTCGTCCTTGTGCACGAAGCCTTCCAGCTCCGCGTCGAACGCCCGGCTCACGAGATATTCGGTCGCGACCGACGTCACCCAGATCAACCTCAACCCCCGCGCAACCCGCCGGATTTCGGGCACAGAATCAAACGCCTGATCCTCCCCGAGCTGCAAATCCAGCAGTGCCACGTCAGCTCGCTGCAACGCCGCCGGTTGCGCCAGCGCTTCCTTCCCCGACTGAAAGCCTCCGATCAACTCCACGTCCAGGTGCTCGCGCAGAGCGGACAACAGACTCTGCTGAACCAGCCGCTGGTCCTCGATGATGATTAGGCGAAGCATGTTCCCGGTTGCTTCATCGGCCTAATCGAAAGCGGATCAAATCAAATCCCGACCGCCCTGCGCCTCGCTACCTTCCCAAAGGTAAACGGAAGAGTTGGGCCGCGCCCGCGCGGGTTCTTTTCTAACGGCCATGCAAACGGCCGCCGCCGAGAAGACCTGGGAACTCACGCGCCAGCAACTCGCGCAACTCTTCGCTCGCACCACCGAGCTCAAACGCCGCGGCCTCTCGCTCGAACAAGCGCTCGCCAATTTGCTGGAGCCACCTGAAGCGCTGGATCGTTTTTCCGCCGACGAACAACCCATCGGGTTCGAGATCAACGGCGTAAGATTCCAGGACTCGCCGCAACACTACGGCCTCGAGCCCGAGCAGTATCTGCAAACGATCGAATCGGTCCGCGAAAATCTGCAGCTCTTCATGCGCCGGCACTACTCGGTCGACGCCAAGCTGCGCGACGAAATCCACGCCGCACCCGCGCAGCTCGCCAATTACGTGCTCGTGGAGTTCCTCATTCGCGGCCTCGGCGACAAATCCGCCGACGTGCGCAGCGCCATCGTGTGGATTGTGCTCAAGGACTGGGGCTTCACGCGCACCGCCAACGGCTTCACCTTTCCCCTCGCGCCTCGCGAACCCCGCGCGTTGCGGCCCTTCGCGCAAGTCTGATGCCGCCACGCCGCACCCACGAAGTTTCCTCAACCGCGCGGGTTCTCGGGCCGAATATCTCACCCAGCTCCGCTTTGCGTCGGACCTCCTTTAATATCATCTTGAGCGCTTCCACCTCCGCCCACGACTCGCGCCCCACCAGCCTCGCGCGCACCGCCAACACTCGATCGCTCGGCCCAGCCCTTCCCAGCCCGACCAAACAGCCCTCGCGCGATCCCGCCCCGCTTCCCGCCCTGACGCTGCACGCGAATCCTCAGCGTCCGAGTTTGTTTCTCTTCTCCAACCGCGCCAACGCCGAAACACGCGCCGCCGAAGTCGGCGCGCCTTGGGTCCCGGTGGCGTATGCCTGCGGATACCTCCTCACCGACGGCTGGCGGTTTCAGGATCTGACCGGCGTTGTCCCGGCTTTCTGTCCCGTGCCCGTCAACTCGCTCCCGTTGCTGCGCGCACTCGTCACCGAACTGCCTCGCCTCGATGTGCCGGTGCGCGATTGGCCCGACATCATCCGACAAAATCTGGAAAACGAGCCCTCGCTCCAGGAGCTCACGAAGCCCTTGTTCGAAGCGGCATGCTATTGCGTGCTCCTGCGCGCCGGACATCCCGCCCCGACTGGCGACAAATCCGACTGGCTCACCACCCCCGCCTGGGCGCTTAAGCTGCCGCGCCGCCGCAGCTTCGAAATCCAAATCTCCCGCCGAGCGTGAAGCCCGTCGCCTCAGGCTTCCACCTGCTGCAACGCCGCTTCGTCTTCTCGGTCGGTTCCGACGTCCGCGGCCCGTGCAATCTCGCGACACTCCAGCAGTTCGTCGCCAGCGGCGTGATCACTCCTTGCACGCCGCTCGCCATCGAAGGCACCGCCGATTTCCGCATCGCCGCCGATTGGCCGATCGCGCCGGCCCTTTTTCCGAAAGAGAAGCGCATTCAAACAATTCAGCGTATCACCACTTCGGAAGCTATCCTCACATCCCAAGATCAACCCACTCCTCTCGCCTCCAGCTCATCGTCGACCGATACGCACGCCGCGCCCACCCTACGCGCGACTCCCGGCCAACACATCGCCTCCGAAGAAGAGCTAAACACGCGCCTCGCCAAAGACCCCAACGACCCGGTGGTCGTTGCGACCGTGGTGAACCTTCGCGACCGCATGCGCACCGAAAAGCTTACCGCCCGGGAAGCACTGCGCCTTCACTTTTCCGAAAACCGCCGGCTCAACAAAAAGCTGAGCACGCCGACGAAATATCGCCACGTCAGCCTTCAGACCCAGGTGCATCGGGTGACGGTCGCGACAGCGGCGTGCGGGTTCTCGTGCCTGATTGTCGCCTACATCATGGCGGGCTCGCCCATCGAGCGGACCTACGCCTGGGTCTCGATGGCGTCGGTGAACTTCGTGCTGCTCCTCTGCTACATTTGGGGACTCCGCTGGCAGCGTTGGCTGGACCTTCATCCGGTGCTCGTCGCGTGCGGCATGTTGGCCAGTTCCACCGTGCTGAGTTCGCTCCTCTGTGCTCTGATCATTTGGGCCTTCGATCCCTTCACGACGTTCGCAGACGTCCTGTTTCTGCTTTGCACGCCGTTGCTCCAAGCCGCCGGGCTGCTCGTCGCGCAGTGAGTTATGTCTGCCGCGACGAGCCTCCTTTCACGTGTGATCACCTGTGCAGCCGGATTGCTCGCCATCGCCTTCGCCTCTGCGGCGCCGCTCCTCCCGTCTCACGCCGATCCCATCAACTCTGCGCTGATCGCAATGGACCAGAGGCAGAAAGAACAGGCACGAAACGCGGCGGAGCAATTGCTTCAAGACCTCCTCGACGGCAACGCGGCCTTCGCGACCGTCGCCCTGCCCGCCACCCCGGAACTCTCCGGCTGCGATCTGAACGACCGCATTTTCCGCCCTACAGTCTATCTGCTTCAGAAACCCATCGAAGACATCATCGCCGAATCGGGCGCCGCGATCTCCGTGCAGGAGATCGTGCGCTGCCTGCTGTTCACCGCGAGTTCCGCCGCATCGAAGGAAACAAAGGCAACCTTCGCGAGCCGCGTCTATCCGGTGCTGAAGAAGCATCAAATCTACGCCTACCGCACCGATTGGAAATCATGGCAGTTCGTCGCGCCGCTGCCGAAAATCGATGGCCATCTCTTCACCGCTTATCGTGATCGAGACCACCTTTTCGTCGCCACCGTCGCCTACGTCGCAGCGTCCGCTGGCACGAATCAGTTCTTTCCAAATTGGAGGAAATTCCCCGCGCACGAGATCGCTCCCGCCGATCGCGGCCCCGCCTACGGCTTCTCTTTGGAGCCGGTCGTTCCCAGCTATCGCTCCGAGATCATCAAAGCTTTGGATTACCATCCGGCACTGCGCGATCCCGACAGCGTGGAGTATCCCGAAATGCTTCAGGCCTATGTCACCCTGCTGCAGCCCAAAACCAGCATCGAAGAGCGACGAATCAAGGAAACCCTCCACCTGCGCAACGTGAACAAAGCCTTGGCCGCTCGCCGAAACCTGGCAAACCTCGCCACTCCAGAGACAATCGATCTCGAGCTCGAGCGAGCCGACGCCAGCTACCTCATGGCGAAACACGGCGAAACCAAGGAGCAGTTCTCGAAAAAGATGCTCTCAAATCCTTCCCTGCTTCAAAAAGCCGCACGCGAGCAAATTTCACCCGAAGCCTACCTCGCGAAGCTGCTGGCCCCGCTCTAATCCGGGCTCTTGAAATCGAGAATCAAGCCACCGCAGCAGCGAGAAGCCTCTCGAACGAGGTCCGCCG
The DNA here is from genome assembly GCA_023426435.1 of Verrucomicrobiota bacterium. Classification (GTDB taxonomy): domain Bacteria; phylum Verrucomicrobiota; class Verrucomicrobiia; order Opitutales; family Opitutaceae; genus Opitutus. The sequence continues at coordinate 20,663 of JAFAAS010000115.1, forward strand.
CTCCACCGGTCACTCGAAATCCCCCACCCGCCGCCCCGCCTTCACTTTCGCGCGACGTTTTTTCGTTTCGATCATCCGCACTTTCTGCGCGCGCGTCTTCCCCCGTTTCCGCCGCCGCTCCGTCTCGCGTTCCTGTTGCGCCGCCTCCCGCCGCGCACGCACCCGCGCCTCCAATTTCTCGCACAACTCCTCCCACGCCCGCTGCCGATTCGCCGCCTGCGAACGCTCCGCCTGACACCGCACCTCGACACCCGTCGCCCCGTGCCGCAGCCACACCGTCGACGAGGTCTTGTTAATTTTCTGCCCGCCCGGCCCGCTGCCGCGCACGAATCGCTCCTCGACCTCCTCCGGCCGCGCCCCGACCTTCGCCAGCCGCTCATAAATTTGAGTTGGTAATGCCATCGGGTCCCCTTTCTCTCGAACCCTTAACCACGGACAGATCGGAACACACGCCTCGATTTCCGTGCGCCGGCGATCGATCGGCTCATTGCAGCCTTTCTTTCGTGTGTTTCGTGTATTTCGTGGTTCCTCACCGCGAAACATCTCTCTTTCAACCCAGTCACACCTCGTCCGCTTCAGCTCCCCTTTACCACATGATTACCGGACCCGCCTGGTCAGAAAAACTCCGCTCCGAAATCGCCAAAGCCGTGATCGGCCAAGAAGCCGCCATCGAGCGCCTCCTCGTCGCCCTCCTCGCCAATGGCCACGTCCTCCTCGAGGGCATGCCCGGCCTCGCGAAAACCCTTCTCGTCAAATCTCTCGGCACCGCCCTCGGCGTCCAATTCGAGCGCATCCAGTTCACGCCCGACCTCCTCCCCAGCGACGTCGTCGGCACGATGATCTTCCAACCGAAGACCGGCGAATTCTCCGCCCACCGCGGCCCTATCTTCGCCAATCTCGTCCTCGCCGACGAAATCAACCGCGCCCCCGCCAAGGTCCAAAGCGCCCTCCTCGAGGCCATGCAGGAGCGCCAGGTCACCATCGGTGGCCAAACGCACCCGCTTCCGCGGCCGTTCTTCGTCATGGCGACGCAAAACCCCGTCGAACAAGAGGGCACCTACCCGCTCCCCGAAGCCCAAACCGACCGCTTTCTTTTCAAGCTCCTCGTCGACTATCCCACTGCCGACGAAGAGTCCTCGATGATGCAGCGCTGGGGCCAGGTCACCAAACAACCCGCCCTCGTCGCCGCCTCCTCCGGCGAAGAACTCCTCCAGCTCCGCACGCTCGTCGACCAGGTCCACGTTTCGCCCGCTGTGCAGGGCTACATCCTCTCCCTCGTCCGCGCCACGCGCGCTCTCGCCGATCCCGCCCAAAAGGGAAAACGCTGGCTCACCTTCGGCGCCTCCCCTCGCGCCTCGCTCGCCCTCTACCAATCCGGACGCGCCCTCGCCTGGCTCCGCGGCCAGGACTATGTCTCACCCGCACTGATACAAGAACTCGCCGCCGACGTCCTCCGCCACCGCATCGGCCTCACCTACGAAGCCGAAGCCGAGGAAATCTCCGCCGACAAAATCGTCGCCCAAGTCGTCGAACAAACCCCTGTCCCCGCCAAATAACGCGCACCGTGCGCGAAACACCAAGAGCCAAGCACCAAGCTCCAATGAAGCTCCGCCCTCCCAATCTCCAACCTCCGCACGCCCCAATTGGGTATTTTCCCATTTGGAGCTTCTCTGGAGCTTGGATCTTGAAGTTTGGAGCTTCCCCCGCCTGACGTGCCTCTCAACCCTCAATCCTCAACTCTCAACTCCGGCGGGGACGCCAAGTCCCCACTCGCCCTCCTCCGCCAGCTCGAATGGCGCGTGCGCCACGCCGTGGAAAACGTCCTCTCCGGCGAATACCGCTCCACCTTCCGCGGCCGCGGCATGGAATTCGATCAGGTGGTCCGCTACGAGTTCGGCGACGACATCCGCGACATCGACTGGAACGTCACCGCCCGCCTCGGCGAACCCTACCGGAAGAAATTCGTCGAAGAGCGCGAGGTCACGCTCCTCGTCGTCTTCGAAGATTCGCCCTCGCTCCTTTTCGGCTCCGGCGCCCAATCCAAACGCGAAGCCCTCCTCGAACTCGCCGGCCTCGTCATGCTCCTCGGCGCCGTCAATCGCGACCGCGTCGGCTTCGTTTACGCTTCACCCACCGGCAACGTCTTCCGTCAACCCGTCCGCGGCCGCGGCGCCATCCTCCACTCCGCCGCCACCCTCCTCTCCCAACCCGCCCCGCAATTAACTCCAAACTCCGAACTCCAAACTCCGAACTCCCTCCCTTGGCGCTTCCTCGCCCGCGCCGCCCCCAAACACTCCGTCCTCCTCTGGCTCAGCGATTTCCCCCCGCGCGAACAACCCGAAGGCTGGCCCGTCCTCCAACGCCGCTACCAAACCATGGGCTTCCGCGTCGACGATCCGTGGGAACGCGAACTCCCGTCCCAAGACGCCATCGCCGCCTACGACCCGACGTCCGCTCGTCTCGTCACCCTCGAGGGCAGCGCCGCCGAACGCGCCGCGCACGCCCAATGGCGCGAACAACGCGACGCCTCCTGGCGCTCCCTTTTTCCCGCCCCGCTCAGCCGCCTCGTCGTCGGCACCGACGAAAACCGCCTCGATGCCCTCGTCCGCTTTTTCCACGCCCGCATGAACGCCGCGCGCTGACGCGCGCGGAAGCTCCAAGATCCAAGCACCAAGCTCCAGAGAACCACCCAATCTTAAACCTGTTCCGCCCTCCTGTCACTCTGAGCCAAGCGAAGAATCCACGTGCACGCCCGCCCTGATGCCTCACCTTTCGCCCACTTCCCTCCCATTGCTTGGACCTTCGCCTGAATTGGCCATTCTCTGGATCTTGGATCTTGGATCTTGGAGCTTCGGTTCGCCGCGATGACCCCTTACACGTTTCAAAGTCCTTACTGGTTCGCCGCGCTACTCGCCCTCGCCGCCGTTCTCATTCTGCGGCGAAACCGCCGCGTCCCCGTCCTCATCATCCCTTTCGCCGCCGCCTGGCACCGCCCGTCGCTCGCCTCCGCCTCCCGCTGGCCCGCCGCTCTCGCCATCATCGGCCTCGTCCTCCTCATCGTCGCCCTCGCTCGCCCTCAACGCATCGAGGACAAACGCGAGGTCAGCTCCCAGGGCTACGATATCATGCTCTCCATCGACCTCTCCGGTTCGATGCTCTCCGAAGACTTCGAACGCGGCGGCGAACGCATCAATCGCCTCCAAGCGATCAAGCCCATCATCCAGGCTTTCATCGACCGCCGCACCACCGATCGCATCGGCATCGTCCTCTTCTCCGGTCGCGCCTACACCATGGCGCCGCTCACCTTCGACCACGACTGGCTCTCGCGTCAGCTCGAACGCATCAAGATCGGCCTCATCGAGGACGGCACCGCCATCGGCGACGGGCTCGGTGTCGCGCTCACCCGCCTCGAACAAGCCAAACGCGACTCCGGCGGACAACGCCAGGGCGCCTTCGTCATCCTTCTCACCGACGGCGCCAACAACCGCGGCTCCCTCAACCCGCAACAAGCCGCCGAACTCGCCCGCGCCCGCGGCATCCCCGTTTACACCATCGGCGCCGGCAAGGACGGACTCGTTCACTTCCCCGTCTTCGACGACAAAGGCCGCAAGCTCGGCTACCGTCGCATCATGTCCGACCTCGACGAGGGCGCCCTCCGCGAGGTCGCCCAAATGACCGGCGGACACTTCTTCCGCGCCTCCGATTCCAACACCGCCGAGTCCGCCTTCCGCGCCATCGATCGCGCCCAAAAAATCGATTTCCAAGCCAAGAGCTACCTTCTCACCACCGAACTCTTCCTCTGGTTCGCCGCCCCCGGCCTCGCCCTCCTCCTCCTCGCCGCCCTCCTTTCCCGCTCTCGCTCAGGCCCGCTGAGTGCCCCAGCGGCAGCCTAACTCCCATGACGTTCCAAACCCACCCAGCGGCCGCTTTGCTTGGAGCTTCATCTTCATTGGAGCTTCTCTGGAGCTTGGATCTTGGAGCTTGGAGCTTCCGCCCGTGACCTTCGCCTCGCCTCATCTTCTCTGGCTGCTGTTCGTTCCCGTTGCCTTGCTGGCGTGGGACCTCACCCGCCGTCGTCGCCAGAAAACGAATACAGTCGCTTCCTCCAAAATCCTCCAAGCCGAGGCCGGCCCTCACTCCCTCCGTCTCTCAAATCTCCCATCTCAAATTTCAAATTCCCGCGCCTCCGCGCGCCCCTGGCTCTTCCTCGGCCTCACCTTCGCCCTCCTCGCCGCCGCCCGCCCTCAATGGGGCCGCATCGACGAACCCGTTTTCGACCAAGCCCGCGAAATCATCATCGCGATCGACCTTTCGCGCTCGATGCTCACGCCGGACGTCAAACCGTCGCGCCTCGATCGCGCCAAACTCCTCACCCAATCCCTCCTCGAGCGTCTCGACGGCGAACGCATCGGCCTGATCGTTTTCTCCGGCACCGCCTTTCTCCAAAGCCCGCTCAGCGCCGACTACGAGATCCTTCGGGAATTTCTCCCCGCCCTCGACCCCGACTTTCTCCCCGAGGGCGGCACCAACTACGGCGCGCTCATCGACACCGCCCTCGGCGCCTTCAGCACCTCCTCCAACGCCGATCGCTTCCTCATCGTCCTCAGCGACGGCGAGGCCACCGAGGAAAACTGGCGCGACCGCGCCAACGAACTTCGCGAGAAAAACATCCGCGTCCTCGGCCTCGGCGTCGGCACCGCCGCAGGCGCCATGATCCCCGACGGCTCCGGCGGCCTCGTCAAAGACGAACGCGGCGCCGTCGTCCTGTCCAAACTCGAACCCGCCACGCTCCGCGAACTCGCCGAAATCACCGAGGGCACCTACACCGACGCCTCCAACTGGGTCGATCTCGCCGCCCTCGTCGAATCCACCGTCGCCGCCGGCCGCGCCGGCGAGTTCGTCGAGAAAAACTCCGTCCGCCTCGTCGAGCGCTTCCAATGGCCGCTCGGCCTCGCCCTCTGGTTCCTCCTCCTCAGCTACTATTACGAATTCCCCGTCCGCCCCAAACCCCGCGAGATCAAACTCCACGCCGCTACGCCCGGAATCAGCAGTGCCGGCGAGCCGCCCCTGGCCGCAGCGGCAAGCACCAAGCTCCAATGACCAAGCTCCAGAGAATCTCCAATCCCCACCTCCCAACGCCTCGCACCACACGCTCGGTGCTTGGTTTTTGGATACTCTCTGGAGCTTGGATTCTTGGATCTTGGAGCTTCGCCGCCGAATCGGCGGCGCCCGAACCTCCGGCGCTCTCTCGTATCGTCTCCCGCCTCTCCACCGCGGCGTCCCGCACCGGTCGCGACTGGGCCGAGTTCGCCCGCGAAACCATCACCTGGGGCTCCCGCCTGAAATCCTCGCAAGAACAGGTCCCTCCCGGCCCCGTCCGCGACGCCCTCGCCGCCGTCGATCTCGGCTCCCAACTCGATCCCAAAACCGCCGACTGGCCCAAACTCCGCGAAGAACTCGAAGCCCTCCTCGACAAACCCGAAGAGCCGCCGCCGCAAGACCAGCAAAACCAGGATCAGCAGAAGCAGGATCAACAAAATCAGGACCAACAGAAACAGGACAATCAGCAGAAACAGAACTCGTCCGACCAACAGCAGCAGCAGGACCAGCAACAACAGGATCAAAAGTCCGACGAAAACGGCGACCCGCAAAACGCCGAAAACCAGCAACAGCAAAATCAGGATCAGCAAAAACAGCAGCAGGACCGCGAAGACCAATCCGCCTTCGGCGACATGGAAGAGAAAAGCAGCATCCCGCCCCCTCCCGAAGAAACCCAGCAGGTCGGCGGCGTCCCCGAACGCAAGGAAGGCACTCCGCCGCCCGTCGACCCCAACCTCGCCCTCCCGCTCCAAAAACTCGAACAGCTCAAAAATCAGGACTCCCCCGCCGAACTTTTCCAACTCATGGAAAACCGCCCCGCCGAGTCCCAACGTAAAACCAAGAAAGACTGGTAACATTCTCCCGACGCGATCGCGCCTCGCTCGACCTTCACTCTCTTTCCACGTCCGCCTCATGTCCGCCCTCCCGAACATCCCATCCCTCCTCTTTGCGCCTCTTTGCGCCTCTTTGCGGCCATCCGTCTTCCGTCTCTTTCCCCTCCTCGCGCTCGCCACCGCCCTCTTCGCCGCCACCGCCCAAGCCCAATCCGTCCACTGGGAACCCGCCTCCTCCGGCGATCCTTCCGAAATCCAGCTCGTCTTCGAAGACTGCCGCCCCGAGGGCGACCCCACCCTCCCTTCCGTCGAGGGCATCACCTTCTCCTTCGCCGGCCGCGCCGAACAAACGAGCATCGTCAACTTCACGATGACGCGCTCCGTCATCCTCACCTACCGCGCCCGCTCCAGCCGCTCCGGCCCCATCTCCATTCCCGCGTTCACCGTCCGCACCGACAAAGGCAATATCACCGTCCCCGCCTTCACCGGCGGCGCCCTTCGCTCCGCCGCCGACGCCAACGTCTCCTCCCGCCTCGAACCCAACCCCGCCAGCGTCTGGGCCGGCCAGGTCTTCGATCTCACTTACACGCTCGACGTCGCCCGCCGCCACTTCAACCAGCTCGGCACCCTCGTCGAATGGAACGCCGCCCCGCTCATCGCCGAGGAATGGTCCAAACCCGAACCGTTCGAAACCACCGTCAACAACGAGGCGCGCCTCCACATCATCCAAAAAACCCGCGCCTACGCCAAAGACCCCGGCCCGCTCACCCTCAACTCCGCCAGCCAACTCGTAAACCTCCAGAGCGGCAGCATCGGCTTCGGCCTCTTCCAAACCCCGCGGATCGAACAACTCTCCGTCACCTCCAACACCCCCGCCATCATCGTTCGCCCGCTTCCGCCCGCTCCCGCCGGTTTCAGCGGCGCCGTCGGACAATTCCAACTCAACTCCAAAGTCGTTCCCACCAACGCCGCCGCCGGCGAACCCATCACGTGGACGCTCGAACTTTCCGGCACCGGCAACTGGCCCGACATCGCCGGTCTCCCCCAACGCGCCGTCTCCCGCGACTTCAATGTCGTCCAACCCCAAGCCCGCCGCACCCCCGCCGAGGGCAAACTCTTCGACACCACCATCAGCGAAGACGTCGTCCTCGTCCCCACCAAGGAAGGCAC
>JAFAAS010000009.1 GCA_023426435.1 Verrucomicrobiota bacterium
GAGAGTTGAGGGTTGAGAGTTGAGAGGAGGGCAGAAGGCGGGGGTCGCAGCAGATTTGGCGGAGGCGAAGGAGTTGGGTGAGGGCGGCGAGGCGGAGTTTGGATTCGCTGGCGCCGGCGGCTTCGAGATCGAAGAGCTCGCGCTCGGTGCGTTGCTGGACCTCGCGGTAGAGGGCGGATTGGCTGGGAGTGAGCTCGCACCAGACGATTTGCTCGATGCGCGCGGGAAGCTCGGGGGCGACGGATTGTTTGGTGCGGCGGAGGATGTAGGGCGCGGTTTTGGCGCGCAGGCGATCGTCGAACCACGTGCGTTCAGCGGCGGTGGTGCCGGCGGGGACCTTGTCGAGGTAGCCGGGGAGGAGGAATTCGAAGAGCGAGCGAAGGTCGTCGAGGGAGTTCTCCACGGGAGTGCCGGTGAGAAGGAAACGACTGCGGGCGCGGAGGGAGCGGAGGGCGGCGGCGTTTTGGGAGCGGCGGTTTTTGATGTGTTGAGCTTCGTCGCCGATGACGGTGGTGAAGTGGACGGAGGAAAAGAGTTCCCAGTCGCGGGTGAGCGTGCCGTAGGACGTGATGACAAGGTCGTGCGCGGAGAAGTCGGCGGCCGAGGTGAGTCGGCGGTCGCCGTGGTGGACGAAGACGCGAAGTTGCGGGGCGAAACGGGCGGACTCGCGGCGCCAGTTTTCGAGGAGGGAGGCGGGGGAGACGACGAGGGAAGGAGTTTGAGATTTGGGATTTGAGATTTGAGAGACCAGAGAAGTGAGGAGGGCGAGGGCTTGGAGGGTTTTGCCGAGGCCCATTTCGTCGGCGAGGATGCCGCCGAGCTCGTGGCGGTGGAGATGATGGAGCCAGGCGACGCCGAGGCGCTGATACGGGCGGAGTTGGGATTCGAGGGCGGACGGGAGTGGCGCGGGAGCGAGGCGGGAGAGGTTGCGGAGGGCTTCGCTGCGGGTGCGCCAGGTTTCGGGCGGTTGGAAGCTGGGGGAGAGATTTTCGAGGATCTCGTGGGCGTCGGCGAGGCGGGCGGAAGAAACGCGATGCGTGCGACGCGTGGAAAGGGCGGAGGACGGCGCGCCGTCGAGCGCTTTTTGGGCGGCGGAAAGTTGGGCGAGGCGGGCGGGTTCGAGGAGGAAGACGCGTCCGTCGGTTTCGAGGTAGTGGCTGCGGGAGTTGACGGCGGAACGGATGGCGTCGTCGGACGCGGAGCCGGCGCGGACGGCGAGGGTGACGTTGAAATCGCGGCCGAGCTCGGTGGCTTCGGCGACGATATCCGCGGGACGGATACGCGCGGTGTTGCGTTCGAAGTTGGACGTGAATTGCGCGTGGAATTCGTCGCGAAGGCGCGGGCCGTTTTCGGCGAGGAAGTTCAGGGTTTTGTGGCGATCGCGGAGCCACCATTTGCGATTGGAAGGCTCGAGGATGAAGCCGTGGGTTTTGACGAGATCGAGGGCGGCGGCGTAGGACGGGTGTTCGCGCGAAGGGAGGGTGAGGGCGAGGAAGTGTTCGGAGCCGTCGACGATGAGCGGCGTGCCCCGGGACGTGGTCGCGGAGGTTTTGGGTTTTGAGTTTGGAGTTTTGGGTTCGGAGGCGGGAGTGGCGGATGCGGCGGGGTTGAGGAGGTTGTGGTGGCGGAAGGCGGTGAGTTGGTTGTTTTCGAGGAAGACCGGTTGGGGGCCGGCGGCGGTGGCGAGGTCGCGGAGTTGGGCGCGGGTGAGTTGGAGAAATTTGGGCGGGGTGGGTGTGCCGCAGAGACGTTGGAGGAGCGCGAGGACGGGGAGGAGTTCGGGCGCGGGGGCGGACGAGAGATCGAGGTCGACCTTCAGCGGGATCGCGTCGCGGGCGGCGGCGGCGATGAAGTTTGGCGGAAGGTGAAGGCGGAGCATGAGGCCGAAGAGATGGGCGGGTTTGCGAGTGGGGCGAGTGGGAATTGGAGATATTTTGGGGCGAAAAAAAAGAGCCGGCGGAGACCAATCCGCCGGCTCAGCACTATGATCGACCGACTGACAAAAATCAGAACTTCCAGGTGACGGAGGCTTTCACGTTGGTGCCTGCGCCCGGGACGATGATGCTTTGGTTGCGGACCGCGGCGTCGTAGGCGACGTCGCCGAGATTTTCGATGTTGAGGCCATAGCGGAAGGCGCCGCGGTCGTAAGTGAGGGCGACGTCGGTGGTGGTGTAAGGATCGAGCCAGCCGTAAACGCGGGCGTTGCTGTTGTCGGTGATGGCGCGGCGGGAGAGATGGCTGAGGCCGATGCCGGTGGACAGACCTTTGAGCGGGCCGTCGGTGACCTTGTAGCGGAACCAAAGGCCCCAGGTTTCCTCGGCGACGTTGTTGACGGGATGGATGAGGACGGGCGCGGCGGAGTGGGCTTGCGAGCGGGCGCGGGCGGTGAGGTTGGCGTAGGTGGCGATGAGATCGATGTTCCGGGTGGCTTCCCAGGTGATGTCGGCGTCCCAGCCCTCGGAGGTTTGACCCGGCACGAGGATGAAGCTCGGCGGCATGGTTTGCGGAAAGGAGAGAACGGGGACGTTGGCCTGCTTGATATCGAAAGCGGCGATGGTCATTGCGAGGCGTCCGCCGAGGAGGTCGGTTTTGAGGCCGATCTCGGTTTGTTCGCCGATCTGGCTGGGGAGCACCTGGCCTTGCGCGGTGAAGTTGGGGGCGAAGTTTTCGTTGAAGCCGGCGAAGAGGGAGATGGCGGGAGTGAGTTTGAGGACGGCGCCGTATTGGCGGAGGTTTTCGGTGACGGAGAGTTGGGGCGTGCTGGAGCTGGTGAGAAAGTTGTGGGACGACGTGCGGGCGTGCACGCGGGAGAGGCCGGCGGAGAGAAGGAGGCGGTTGTCGGCGAGGCTGAGGGTTTCGAGGATGAAGGCTTTTAGCTGGCGGTTGTTGGTGCGGGTTTTGTTGGTGGGCGTCGACGTGTTGACGATGGTGCCGGCGGCGTAGCGGTGGCGGAACGGATCGATGGGCGTGCTGGTGCCGCTGAAGCTTGCGACGATGTCGGGGGCGTCGCCCCAGTCGCCGCCGACGAGAAGGCGGTGGCTCGCGAAGCCCGTGTCGAAGGTGGCGACGACGTCGGCCTGGAGTTGGCGGCGATGATGTTCGCGATCCTGGGCGGTGGTGCTGCGGTTGATGAGATTACCGGCGGTGAACGTGGGTGGGATCGAACTGCCGTTCACGGATTCGATGCGGGCGGCGTTATTATAATTAGCAAACCCCGCGAGGCGGATCGCGAGGTTGTCGTTCAAGCGGTTGGTGTATTCGAGAAAGGCGCGGTGAATGATGTCCTTGCGCCAGTTGCGTGGAGATCGTTCGCCGAAGTGTCGTCGGGGGTCGAGGTCGAGCCGGCGGCCGAGGCGTTCGTCGAACGGCAGGCCGTTGTAGGAGGAAAATCGATACAGGAGGAAATTGTATTTGAGCGTGAGGCGGGAGTGTTCGTTGAAGTCGTAGGCGAGGGACGGGGCGAAGATGAGGCGGTTGGAAAAGGTTTCGTCGTAGAAGCCGTCGGCGTATTGGCCGGCGAGGACGAGACGGTAGAGGAGTTTGCCGTCGCGGGTGACGGGGCCGCCGAGATCGATCTCGGCGCGGTTGCCGTCCCATCGGCCGACTTGAATCTTGAGCGAGCGGAGATCGTAGGAGACGGGGCCTTTGATGATTTTGTTGATGACGCCGCCGACGGGGCCGTTGGCGACGAAGATGGCGGACGGGCCCTTGATGATTTCGAGGCGTTCGATGATGGCGGTGTCGGTGTTGGAATCGGTTTTGCCGCGAAAGCCGTCGACGAAGTCGCCGATGTCGGCGGGGCTGTTGAAGCCGCGGAGGACGAAACGATCGTCGGCGAAGTTGATGTTTCCGGCCTGGCCGCCGCCGACGTATTTGAGTGTGTCGGCGACGAGGGACGGGTTGAGGTCGTCGATCAAGGCGCGGTTGATGACTTTGACGGATTGGGCGAGATCGAGGAGTTCGACACCCGTGCGGGTGGTGGAGAGGGCTTGTTTGCCGACGTAGCTCACGTCGCGGCCGGATTGGACGGTGAAGGACGGGAGGCGGATGATGTCGTCGGCGGAAGACGTATCGGTGGCAACGGCGCGGCGCGGGGTGGCGGCGTTCGCGGCGGAAGAAGTGGAAGCGCTTTGGCTGGCGGGCGGGTGGCGGTTGATGACGAGCGCGTGGGTGCGTTCGTCCTGCACGGCGTAGAGCTCAGTGCCGGCGAGCATGCGATCGAGGGCGGCGCGGGCTTCGAATTCGCCGCGGACGGCGTGGGTGGTGACGCCGCGGACATTGTTGACGAGGTAAACGACCTGTTCGCCGGACTGCTCGACGAATTTGGGAAGTGTGGTGGCGGCGTCGCCACGGGGAATGTTGAAGGATTTAGGCGCGGCCGAGATCGTGACGTGGCCCAGCAGCAGGGTGGTGGCGGTGACGAACAGCAAAGACCAACGAATGCGGAGGAGCGGCAGGCGGCGGAGGTCTGAGTGGCGACGCATGAATAAGCGAAAAGCCCTGGGAGGTTCGTCAGTGAGATAGACGAAGCAGCGGAAAAAGACGGCTATGCGATGCGACGGATTTTCGTTTCGCGCGCAGGCGTCGCCGTTAACGAGCGGGGTGCAAGATGACGCGGTCGCCCTGGTGGTCGGCGGTGATGTCGCCGGAGCTGGTGAGGAGGCGAATGAAGGCGTCGACATTTTCGGCGCGGAAACTTCCGCCGACGGGGAGACGGGCGAGCGAAGGATCGCCGAGCGAAATCTGGATCTGGTTACGGCGGTTGAACTGAGCGATCACGTCGGCGAGTGGCGTTTCGACGAAGACGAGGCGCGGACCCTGCCAGGAGAGCGCTTCGCGGAGCGCGGCTGGGTCGACCTGCGTGAAGGTGGGGGCGATCGAGGATTCGTGGGCAACGACGGCGCGCCAGCCGGCGTTCACGAGGGGGGAGGGGGATGAGTCGGGAGAGCCGGGCGATGCGGCGCGGTCGAGTTGAACGGTGCCCTCGGTGACGAGCACTTCCACTTCGTTGGAGCCCAAACGAACGTCGAAGGCGGTGCCGACGGCGCGGACGGCAACGGACGGCGTGGAGACGACGAAAGGGCGGGATTTGTTCTTGGCGACGGTGAAGTGGGCCTGTCCGCGAAGCAGATAAAGGCGCCGCTCCGTATCCGTATATTGGACACGGATCTCGCTGCTGTCGTTGAGCTGAAGCACGGAGCCGTCGGAAAGCGTGACGCGTTCGTAGCCGCCCACGGTGGTGGAGTAGGTTTCGCTCGAAGGAAGGAGCGTGGGGGCATCGGCGTGCGGCCACTGCCAGACGGCGACGATCGCAACGACGGCGGCGGCGGCGAGCAGGAGAGGACGCGACCAGGCGAGCACGCGCGCAGAACGTCTTGGCGCAAGGATATCGGGATCCGGGTGGACGCGGGCGGTCGGGCGGTAGTCGCGAAGCGGGAGGAGGGCGGACCAGGCGGCTTCGAGGCGGGCCACCGCGGCGGCGTGGCGGGGATCGGCGGCGCACCATGCTTCGAACTCGCGCTGCCGGTCGGGGGAAAGACGGTCGTCGCGCTCGGCGAGCCACGCGGCGGCGCGGCTTTCGATGGCGTCGTCGTCGGACGGGCGTTTACGAGGAAAGGTTTTCACGAACGGTCCTTTCGGGCGGACGGAAGCAGGCCGCGTTCTTCGAAAAAGTCGGCGCACCGGCGCATGCCTTTGGCGAGCTGCGCCTTGACCGTGTGCTCCGAGATGCGGAGATCGGCGGCGATTTCCTTGTGGGAGAGTCCATACAACAAACGAAGCGTAAGCACCTGCCGGCAACGATCAGGCAGGGTGCGGACGGCTTGAGCGAGCAGCTCGAGCTCCTGTTGTTTGTTGATGGTATCGGCGGCACTGGGGCTTTCTTCTAGGACGGACAGCGCGGACAAATCGCCTACGGAGTCGATGGAAACAATTTTCCGGCGGCGGAAGAGGTCGAGGGCGGCGTTGCGCGCGGTGGCGAAAAGGAAGGCTTTGGCGTAGGTGACGCGGCCGGCCTGTTTCGCGCGCAGCAGGCGCGTGTAGGATTCCTGGATGAGATCGTCGACGTCGCGGAGACCGGGAAACATTCCGCGAAGATACGCGCGAAGCGATGCCTCGTGCGGGTGAACTTCTTCGGCAAACCAGCGGGCGTATTCGGAGTCGGGGGGGCTCACGAAAAGGTGGGGTGTGCGAGAGGGATCGGGGGAAAAGAGCGGGTGTGTCCAGACAAATGTCGTTGGGCGATGGAGGACAGTCGTGCGTTTCGCGCGAGGCCCGGGGTTCCCCCGATTTTCCGGGAAAAGTTTGTGGCGGTTTTGAACCTGGGTGCGGGCACGGGGGTCAGGGAGCCGCGTGAAAACCCGCCTGAGTGTTCTGAGATCTGGACGGCTGCTGCTGCTGGGCGGGGCGGCGATGGTGGCATTTGGGATTTGTCCGGGAACCGTGCGGGCGGCGACGCGAGCGGAGACGCTCGAGGCGATTCGAGCGGTGGAGAATCCGCGCAACACGATGCGGCCGGGGAAGCATGGCGAGTTGGGCGTGTATCAGTTTCGTCGAGTCACGTGGCGGATGCATACGGACATGCCGTTTGAACGGGCGGTCGAGCGCGAGGCGTCCGAGCAAGTGGCGTTGAAGCATTACGAGTGGGTGAAGCGCGGGTTGGTGCGGAACGGATTGCCGGCGACGCCCTACAACATTGCGCTGGCGTGGAACGGTGGATTGAGCGCGACGGTTCGCGGGCGGGCTTCGAAAGCGGCGCACAATTATGCGGAGCGCGTGAACAATCTCGTGTCGGAGCGGGCGCAACGCGTGGCGGCGAGCCCGTAGGCCGGGAAACGTTCAGGTGCGGGTGACGCGTGACTGCGGGAGGGCGGAGCGCGGAAAAGCGCTTGGTTGTTTGCGGGCGAGTTGCCAGCGTCGGGGCGGATGAAGCGTCCAGCTCTTCGTTCGTGGATGCGCGTGCCGTTGGCGCCGCTGTTGTGTTTTGGCGCGGCTTGGTTGCTCGCGGATTGGACGATCGTGCGCCGGCTGGAGTGGCGCTCGCTGGACTGGCGAACGGTTTTTCGCGTGCGTTATCAACCGCCGCCCGATCCGCGGATTTCCATCATTCTTTATGAGGATACGACGGAGGCGGACCTCGCGCCCTGGCCGCCGGACCGGGGCGTGCATGGGGATATGATCAAGTTTCTGACCCTCGCGGGGCCGAAAGTCATCGCGTGGGACGTGATCCTCGATGCGACGCGCGAAGGCGACGGAGACGAAGCGATGGGGGCGGCGGCGGCGATGGCGGCGCGGGCGGGGACTCGCGTGATCACCGGAGCGGTCAGCGATCCGTATCCCGTGGAAGGAGACGCGGCGGGACGGGGATTGACGCGGGCGCTGTCGAAGGTTCGCGGGGATCGGGCCGGGTTGGTGGGAGATACGCACGCGCTGCTGCCGTTTCCGGCGCTGCGGGCGACGAGCTGGTATGGTTTTGTGGATACGCCGCCTGGCGGCGATGGCGTGCGGCGGGAGATTCCACTGGTGGTGCGAGTGGGGGACGAAGTTTATCCCTCGCTGGCGCTGCAGACCTTGATGGCGTTTTTCGACGTGGAGCCGGACGGCGTGCGGGTGGAGCTCGGCGATGCGGTGTATCTGCCCACGGCGGTGCGCGGTGAGTTGCGACTGCCGGTGGATGCGGCGGGGAGGTTTCTGCTGAATTATCGCTACGATCAGGCGAAAGTGGGCCTGGATTTTGCGGCGATGAATTACGTGGAGGCGCTGTTCAAACTGAACGAACGTTTCGTGCAAGGAACGGGCGAGCCGGAGATGCCGGCGCTGGCGGGCGGGATTGTTTTCATCGGGCAAAGTGTCGTCGGGAAAGCCGATGCAGGTCCGACGCAGCGAAGCCCGCTGTCGCCGCTGGTGCTCGTGCATACCAACCTCGTGAACAATGTGCTCGCGAACGATCTGGCGCGGCGGGCGCCGCCGGGGGCGGTGTGGTTGGGCGGGGTGGTGTGGGGCTATGTGGGGTTGGCGATCGGGCTGCGCCGATCGGTGTGGGCGATGGCGGTCTTTGGGGTGGCGAGCGCGACCTGCTATGTCGCGGCGTGTTTCGGGGCGTGGGTGCAGTGGAGCCTATGGTTGCCGTTGTGGTGGCCGGTGCTGGGGTTTGGAGCGTTGCAGTTTGTGGTGATCGGCGGACGTGTGCGGCGGGAGCAGCGGGCGCGCGAGCAGGTGAAGAAGATGTTCGGCGCGTATTTGTCGCCGGAGCTGTTGGCGAAGATGATGAAGGACGGGCGGAGTATCGCGGCGGTTAGCAGCGAGCGACGACCGGTGACGGTTTTGTTTTCGGATCTGCGCGACTTCACGAGCCTGACGGAGCGAATGGGGGATGAGGAGTTGGTGGCGCAGTTGAACGAGTATCTCGCGGCGATGGTGGAGTGCATCCACCGGGAAGGTGGAACGCTGCACAAGTTTATCGGCGACGCGGTCATGGCGGTGTGGGGCGACCTGGAGAGCGAGGGGATCGAAAACGATGCGCGACGGGCAGCTCGGGCGGCGCTGGCGATGCAGCGCACGTTACGAGGGTTGAATGAGAGGTGGCGTGCCGTGGGGAAGCCCGAGCTTCGGATGGGGATCGGGCTGAATCACGGGGTCGTATTGATCGGAAATATCGGTTCGCCGCGGCGAATGGAATTTTCCGCGATTGGCGATGCGGTGAATTTGGCGTCCCGGCTGGAGAGCTTGAACAAGGAGCAGGGGACCGAAGTGCTGGTGGGAGAAACGCTGCGACGGTTGCTAGGAGAACGGTTCGAGACGCGGGCGTGCGGGGCGCTGCAGGTAAAAGGGAAAGCGGCCGCGGTGGAGGTGTTCGAGCTCGTCGAGGAAAAGCGGTTAAGCGAGCAGCCTTTTTGCCCAAATTAGGCGTTGCCATGGTGTGGCTGCAGGGGATATTCCCCGCCATCCCTCAGGGAAAATCCCTCTACACACCAGCTCATGAAATCGTTCAAGAAACTGCAGTTTTTTACGTTCCTCTGCCTGTTCGCAGGGGGGCTCGCGGTGCCGCTCAGTGCCCACGAGGCGAAGGCAGTGAAGGTCACTGGTTCGGTTCAGGTGCAACTGCCTGGATCGACCTCGGCCCAGCCGCTTACGGGTGGCATGGCTATTCCGGAAGGGGCGTTGGTGACGACGGCGGCGGATGGGCAGGTGTATTTGGAGGCTCTTCCGGGGGTCGTTGCGACGATCGAACCGAATTCCACGGTGCTCGTGGAGAAGCTTGAGATCACGAAAGCCGGCAACCAAGTGACGAGCCAGGAGGCGCTGCTCGACCTCAAGAAAGGCAATGTCATCTCGACGCTGGATCCGACGAAGAAGGCGATCAACCGCTATGGTGTGCGCACGCCCAAAGGTGTGGCGGCAGCCCGGGGCACGGTCTATGGCGTGTCGGTCAACGTCAGCGGAACGACGGTCGCGACGCTGAGCGGCCTGGTGACGATCAATCTCGGTAATGGAGTGACGGTCGACATCCCGGTGGGGATGGCTGTGGCCGGCGATTCCGACACGGCATCAACCATTGCTGCGGCGATCGCGGATTCAGGACAAACCGGGCTTTCCGTGGAGCAGTTGTTGCAGGAGGCCGTGCAAGCGGTAGCGGACAATGTCGCAGCCAATACCAGTGCTGCAGGTGGATCGGATACGGCGACGGCGGTCTTGGCGGCGGTGGTGAATGCGGCTGCATCCGCGGCTCCGGCGCGAGCGGCGGAGTTTGCTCAGACGGCGGTGGCAGCGGCTTCGTCCAGCACCTCGGCAACGGGCGGTAACACGGCGGCGGTAGCGGCGATCACCGAAGCTGCAGTCCGGGCGAATCCGGGAGCGGCAACCAACATCAGCCAAGCAGCGGCTAATGCGGTGGTGCAAACGAAGGTTGCTGAGGCTGTTGCTGCGGCCACGGCAAGCGGTCAAGATGCAACCGCGGCTGCTACAGCAGGCGCGAACGCGGCGAGCCAAGCTTTGCAGGCTATTGCCCAAGCAGCGCTCGCGGGGAGTAATGCCTCTGCAGATTCGGCTGTAGCGCAATCGATCATTAACTCGGTCAATTCGGGTTCCCAGCAAGGTATGGCGCAAGCGGTCCAACAGCAGCAGGTCGTCGTGAACACGCCCGCGCCAACGATTGTGCAAGTAACGCCTCCGCCCGCGTCACCCACGCCAGGAGAGGCTCCTTCGACTCCAATTGTAACGCCTCCGACGGATCCGGTCCTTCCGCCGGTGAGCCCGAGTGGGTCGGGTCTGTGAGGTGTTGAAAACTTCGAGCGCCGCTTTCGAGCGGCGCTTTTTTTTGGGCCCAGACGATGGGAGATCGCGTGGGTTAGGTTTCGTCGAGGAAGGACTGCTGCTTGGGGAGCTTGGCGATCCGGCGGGCGGCGAGCTCTTCGGCGGTGGCATTGAGGTGGCGGGGGGGCTTCGAAGCCTTCAATGCCACGGCGGCTTCGCGGTCGGCGACGATGCGGTCGCAGATTTGGTGAATGTGCATGCGCAGCCATTGTGACGTGCTGCTTTTCTCCGTGTAATCGGCGGGACCATAACCGTGAATGCGGCCGGATTGGAGCAGGCGGTCGTTTTGCGCGAACTCTTCCGATTTGTCCGGATTGTAAACGGCGTAGGCTTTGCCGCCGCCGGATTTTACGACGGAGAAGCTGGGGACATCGCTCGGACCGTCGGCGATGTAGATCATGTTCTGAAAAGGGATGCGCCGGTCTTCGGCGGCCATCTTCGAGTTTACCTCGATGGCGGGGTTCTTGTTGGTGCCCTTGTTGATTTCGAAGATCGCGCGCGTCTTGGTGGTGTTATCGATGACCATGCCGATTTGTGCGATGGCGGCGGTGTCTTCGATGGGCAGCTCCTTTTGTTTGAGGAAGCCGGGTTGAAGAGGGTTTTCGATGAATTCGCACGCCCAGACGCCGTCGACGTGCGGGGCGATGGCGCTGCCTCGGATCATTGGAGCGATGCCCGTGCTCACAATGTAGTGCTCGAGAGCGATGTCGTGTTTCTCGTATTCAGGCTTTTCGCGGGCGAATCTCTTGGCGCGCCCGAAGAAGTCCGGCAATCCGGGGTAGAACTCGATTTCCTGTCCGCAGTCGCGGAGGATCTTGTTGTTCAGTCCGGCCATGGGGCCGGCGAGAACATAAGTGAGCAGGTGATTCAGATAACTGATTTCCGGCGAGAGGTGATAGCCGCGGCGGCGGTAGTGCTCGGCGAGTTTGTTGGTCTCCTCCCAGAAGTTGGTTTCGTCGATCGCGTAACGACGAAAGAGCGGCGACTGCATGTATTCGGGGATAAGAGTCTTGTCGAAGTCCCAAATGCAGGCGATGGTGTTCTGAGTGAAAAGCGTGGTGGCCATTGCTGATCGGCACAATTAGGCGAGTCTTCGCCAGGCGCTCGATTGCCGTCAGCCAAGCTGCAGGCCGCGGTGCGCGCAATTCGCAAATGCCCCCGCAGCTTCGCTGCACTTCATGGACGAACTTCCCGACATTGCTCCCTTCCAACGGCGACTCGAAGAGCTCGACGCGCAGATGGCCGAGCCTTCTTTTTATGCGAATCCGCGTCGAGCGGCAGAGATCTCACGGGAGCAGCAGCGATTGCAGCAACTGGTGGAGAATCATCGTGAACACGCGCGTCTCGCGCGCGATGTGGAGGAGGCGCGAGCGCTGAGCCGGGAAGCGGCGGCGGACCCGGAATTGCGCGAGCTGGCGCAAGCGGAGTTGCCGGAGTTGGAGCAGAAGCTCGAGGCCCGGCGGCAAACGGTGTTGTTGGAGATGATCCCGCCGGAGCCCACGGATTCGCGCAACACGGTCATGGAAATCCGCGCGGGCACGGGAGGGGACGAGGCGAGTCTTTTTGCGGCGGAGCTTTTTCGGATGTATTCACGTTACGCGGACGGGCACGGATGGAAGATCCAGCCGATGAGCAGCAGCACGTCCGATCGCGGCGGATACAAGGAAGTCATTTTCCTGATCACCGGGTCGGATGTTTATAAACAGCTGAAGTTCGAGAGCGGCGTGCATCGGGTGCAACGGATCCCGGTGACGGAAGCCAATGGCCGGATCCACACTTCGACCGTGACGGTGGCGGTGCTGCCGGAAGCCGAGGAAGTGGATGTGGAGATCGATCCTCAGGATCTTGAAATCACGGTCACGCGCGCGAGCGGGCCGGGAGGGCAAGGCGTGAACACGACCGATTCGGCGGTGCAGATCGTGCACAAGCCGACGGGTTTGATCGTGACGTGCGCGGATGAGCGCTCGCAGATCAAGAACAAGGCGCGCGCGATGACGGTGCTGCGGTCGCGACTGCTCAAGCAGCGGGAGGATGAGGAACGAGCGAAATATGCGGCGACGCGACGAAGTCAGATTGGCTCGGGCGATCGGAGCGAACGGATCCGCACCTACAACTTTCCGCAGAATCGCGTGACGGATCATCGCATCGGTCTGACGCTCTATAATCTGCCTCAAGTGATGGAAGGAGCGATCGAGGAGATCGTGTCCGCGCTCCAGAAAGCAGATTATGAGGAGAAGCTGGCGGCGTTGACGGGATTAGTCCTGCCGGGTGCGGCGGGTCAGGCGAGGCGCGCCGACGACGAATGATATGCTGACGGTCCTCGAGATCATCAAGCGAACGACCGATTTCCTGGCAGCGAAAGGGATAGAGCATCCGCGCTTGAACGCGGAATTGTTGATCGGTCACGGTTTGGGGCTGAAGCGGATGCAGCTTTATCTCCAGTTCGAGCGACCGCTGACGGAGCAGGAGTTGGAAAAGATACGACCGGTGGTGCGCCGGCGCGGGTTGCGAGAGCCGCTGCAATACATCGTGGGCGAGACGGAGTTCTGCGGGCTCTCGTTGAAGGTCGATCGGAGGGCTCTCATCCCGAGACCCGAGACGGAATATCTGGTCGAGCTCATCGCCGCGCGGCGGTCGACGCCGCCCTCGCGTATCCTGGATTTGGGGACGGGAACGGGAGCGCTGGCGCTGGCGCTGGCGAATATTTTTGCGGATGCGACGGTGGTGGCGGTGGATTCGAGCGAAGACGCGATCGCGCTGGCGACCGAGAATGTGCGTATCCAGAATTTGGAGGCGAGAGTCGGGTTGATTTTATCCGACTGGTTCGAGCGGGTGCCGCGCGAAGAGAAGTTCGATCTGATCGTTTCCAATCCGCCTTATTTGACGGCCGCGGAGACGGCGGAATCGGCACCGGAAGTGAAAGAGTTCGAGCCGGTGAGCGCGCTGACGGGCAAGGGGGAGGAAGGAGCGGGCGATCTTTTGAGGATCATCGCGGAAGCGCCGGCGTATCTGGCGGCGAGGGGAATGCTGGCGTTGGAAACGGGCATTGCGCAGCACTCGCTCCTGCTGGAGGCGTGTGGCCGCGCGGGGTTGGCCGCGGGCGAATCGCTCCAGGATCTGACCAAACGCGATCGATATGTGATCGCGTGGAAAAGTAGCTAAGCCGCGGGGCGAGAAGCGCCCGCCATCGAATCAGCTCTTCGGCTGATTGGCCGCGATGGTGAGAGGCGGTTGGTTGCTCGCCCAATATTGCTGATCGTTCGCCAGGGCGATCGCGTCGCCGAGGACGCGGAGCGTTTCGCGGAGGTGCACGTCGACCTTGCCGTAAGATTCATCGTCGTCGGTGCTGAGTTCCGCTTCGAGATCCGCTGGTTCATCGTCGGAGGTTTCAGCGGGCTCTTCCGCGGCGGGTTTGGGGGGCGGCGGCGGACCGAGGCGGAATTCGCGGAAGGGGAAATCCGCCTTCGCGAGGCGCGCTTTTTCCTCGTTCAGTTCCTTGCGGAAAGCCTCGTCGGCCTCCTTCTGCTGACGGCGAACGTCGAGGTTGAGCGAGACGAGTTTTTGCTCCTGGCGGGTTTTGAACCAGTCGACGTTTTTCTTGAGGTAGAGGAATTCGTCGAGGGTTCCTTGGCGGGCAACGCTGGCGTCGCGGAGCGAAGTCAGGAGTTTTTGGTCGAGCGGTTCACCGTCGAAGAAGCTCGTGGGAATTTCGTCCCAGACGAGCGCGTGCGGAAGGCTGCTTTCGCCGATCGGGAGGAATTCGTCGATGGACGGAAGGACGATGTCGGGGGTGATGCCCTTCAGCTGAGTGGACGCGCCGTTGGGGAGGTAGTATTTTTGGACGGTGAATTTGGCGGCGCCGCTTTTGTCGGGGGCGCGGGCAAGTTGCGGGACGATGTTCTTCATCTCGAGGACCGTTTGCACGCTGCCTTTGCCGTGGGTGGAAGTGTCGCCGATCACGACGGCGCGGCCGTAGTTTTGGAGTGCGCCGGTGACGATTTCCGAGGCTGAAGCGCTAAAACGGTCGACGAGCACGGCGAGCGGACCGGTGTAGGCGACGGCGGGGTCGTTGTCGTTGTCGATTTGGATTTCTCCCGCGTAGTTCTTCACCTGCACGACGGGGCCTTGTGGAATGAAGAGGCCGGTGAGTTCGACGGCTTCGGAAAGATAGCCGCCGCCGTTGCGTCGAAGGTCGAGGACGAGGCCTTTGATGCCGGCCTCCTTCAGTTGCTCGATGAGACGCGCGACGTCCTTGGTGGCCGTGGTTTTTTCGGCTTCGGGATCATCGTTGTCGGCCGGGCCGTAGAAGGCGGGCAAGGTGATGACGCCGAGAGGGAGGGTGCCGGTGCCTTCGGGATTGGGAACGTCGAAGACGGCGGCGTGGGCGCGCTTGTCGCTGAGCTTGACCACGTCGCGCGTGATGAGGATTTCCTTGCGCACGGATTCGTCGGGAGCGGCGGCGGGTTTCACGATGAGTTTCACCTGCGAACCCTTTTCGCCGCGGATCATTTCGACGACCTTGCGCAGCTTCATGCCAATGACCTCGACGGGTTCGGCGTCGCCCTGACCGACGGCGATGATTTTGTCGTTCGGCTTGAGTTCGTTGTGTTTGTCGGCCGGTCCGCCGGGGACGATTTCCTTCACGAGGCAGTAATCCTCCTCGATGCCGAGCAGTGCGCCGATGCCGACGAGCTGGAGCTTCATCTGGATGCCGAAGTCTTCGAACGTATCCGCGGAAAAATACGTGGAATGCGGATCGTAGATGCGGGCGACGTTGGAAAGGAAGAGCTCGGCGAGGTCGCTGGTTTCGAGATCGGAAACGTTCTTGAGCATGCGCTCGTAGCGCTTGCGGACGACCTCCCTGGCCTCGGCGATCTCCTTCTTGTTCATGAGCTCGGTGATGAGCTCGAACTTGAGACGCTGCCGCCAGAGCGTATCGGCGTCGCTCATGGTCGCGGGCCACTCGGATTTTGTGCGATCGGCGCGGTAGGATTCGTTAACGGTGAAGTCGAAATCCTTGTTCAGTTCTTCGAAGATCCAATTGATCCGGTCGCGCGTGCGGGATTCGTAAACTTTGAAGATCTCGTAGGCGGCGTCGATGTTTCCGAGGGCGCTGAGATTCCAGTAGATGTTTCTCCCGTAGAGGTCGTTGAAGGATTTTTTGTCGGTCTCGAGGAAGAACAGTCGTTGTCCGTCGAGATCGCTCATGTAGTTGGGGATGACCTCGGCGTAGTCGGCGCTGCGGACCGCGTCGCGATTGTAGTGCGCTTGCTCGAGGAGGTTCACCAAGGTGCGCGCTTCGGTCGACAGGGTGGGGGACGTGACGAACTTGCGGTCGCGAGGAGCGGCAGCGACGGCGATCGACGCCGCGGCCAGGAAGGTGACGACGAAGAAGCGGCGAAGGGGGGAGAAACGTGAGGTCATCTCGAAAAGATTAGATTAAGCAAAGGGGAAGAGGTTTCAGCGCGAAGCAGCCCGGCAAAAAACCGGCGGGGCGCGCTCGCACCGGATCGTGGATCAACGACGGCTGAGCAAATCACGCGCTTCATCCAGCAGGCGTTTTTCGTCCGCGGTGAGCGCGCCGAAGCCTTCGCTGTTGATCTTGTCGAGGATGCGGTCGATCTCGACGCGAAGGTCTTCACGACGTGTAACATCCACCTGATACACCGGCGGCGGCGCAGATTTCGGCGTTTTGCGCATCCAGCCGGGCGGCTCGATGTCGCGGCGCGCCGAAGGGAAGCTCCAGTTGGACTCGTGGACGTAGCGGAAGAACAGCCAGCCGGCCAGCATGCCTCCGAGGTGAGCGGAGTAGGCGATGGAAGAGCCGAAAGGCGAGACGGCGCCCATGATTTCGTAGAAGAGGAATCCGAGGAGCTCGAAGATCAGCAGGCCGATCGCGACGTGCTTCGGTTTCAACGTCACGGGCAGGACAAAGAACAGGAGGAACGTCATCGGCCGGTTGGGATACAAGCAGGCGAAGACGACGAGCAGGCCGAGGACGCCGGCCGAAGCGCCGATCGCGGCGCCGGCTCCATCCCAGTGAGTTGCGACCCAGAGGATGCCGCCGGTGACGACCGCGCCGGAGTAGAGCCACATCAGACGCCGGGAGCCAAGGACGGGTTGCAACGCGCGGCCGAGAAAGTAGAGACCGAGGAGATTGCCGACGACGTGGAGGAGATTGCCGGTCGAGTGGAGGAAACTGTAAGTGAAGAGCGTCCAAACCTTGCCGGAGCGGATGCTTTCGGTGGTCAGCATCAGCAGGCGATCGAGGGTTGGGTTGCCGTTGAAGACCCGGAGAAACACGTATTGCAGAACGACCGTCGCAACGATGGCTGAGATGAGCCACGTGACGGCGCTGGTTCCATTACGAGGGTAATCGTCCCGCATGTAGGGCCGGTCGGACAGCATTGGGCGGCAAGCTAGGAATGCGCCCTCGCAAACACAAGCCGTCACCCGTTTTTCACTCGCTTTTCCGAGCGTCGGGCTGCCCGCTTGACACCCTTTTCAATTACTCTTTGTTCGCGGAAATCATGGCCAACAAAGCGGACAAGTGGGCGAACAATGCGCCGGGTAAATTCTACGTCGATCAGCAATGCATCGACTGCGATCTTTGCCGCGAGACGGCGCCGGGGTTCTTCACCCGCCATGATGAAGGAGGCTACTCTTACGTGCATAAGCAGCCGACGACGGAAGAAGATGTCGCGCTGTGCATGGAAGCGTTGGAAGGTTGCCCGGTTGAGGCGATCGGGCAGGACGGCGAGGAGTAAGTCGTAGTCTCGCAAGCTAGTTTCACAATATCCCCGGCCGTGCGCCGGGGTTTTTTGTGGCCGACGGACTTGGTTAAGGGCCGCGGACGTTTTGACTTAACTGGGTCTTGTTTTCCGCAGGTGGGCTGATAGCGATCGCGGGATGATTTCGCGATTTCTGCCGCTTGCGGTGGTGAGTTCGATGGTGTGCGCGCAGCCGGCGGAAACGCTTCCGGCCGTGACGGTGTATTCGCCGCGGGTCGCGAACCAGGCTCCGGTGGCGACCTTTGCGATGCCGGTGACCTCGCTTCGTTTCGAGCCGCGCGTGGACGTGCAGGCGCGCAATTTCGCGGAAGGGCAGGCGGACGTCGCGGTGCGGGGAGGGATTTTCGAGAACACGGGATTTTCGATTGGAGCGGTGTCGTTGTTCGATCCGCAGACGGGACATTATTTTGCGGAGATCCCGGTGGCGCCGCAGATGCTGGGGGCGCCGCGGATCGCAACCGGGTTGGACGTTGCGGTGGGATCGACGAATGCGACCGTGGGCGCGGTGGCGTATCCTTGGCGCCGGATTGTGAATGCGGGAGCGGCGTCGGTCGGCGCGGGGGAGTTCGGATTGTTTCAAGGCGAGTTTTATCAAGGTGTCGCGACCGACGCGAGAGCGGGCGGGCGAGCGGTGGCGATGGACGTGGCGTGGGCGCATTCGGAATCGGACGGAGCGGTGCGTTTCGGCGATCACGAATTGGATCGCGTGAATGCGCGGCTGCAGTTGAGCGGAGGCGGGGCGCAGACGGATCTGTTTGCGGGTTACCAAACGAAGTTCTTTGGGTGGCCGAATCTTTATACGCCGTTCAACTCGAACGAAACGGATGACCTCGAAACGCTTTTCGTGGCGTTGAATCATCGCGTGGAATTCGGCGACGGAGAGTTTTTCGAAGCGGGAGCTTACTATCGAAGGAATCGGGACAATTATGCCTTCGATCGGTTTGCGCCGGTGGGGCCGGTGCCGCCGTTTCTGCACACGACCTGGGTGCGCGGGGTGGCGGCGGCGGGGCGGAAAGCGTGGAGTGGAACGGCGTTGAACTACCGCGCGGAGTGGCTGGCGGATCGGATTGAATCGACCTCATTGACTTTCGGGCCGTATCGCACGCGTCAGATCGGAAAGCTGGCGTTGGTGCCGGAGAAAACGTGGGCGTTGAACGATGGGGTGGACGTGGTGGTGAAAGCGGGCGCGACTTACGACGATACGAATCGCGATCGGAGTCGGGTGTCGCCTGTCGTGGAGATTGCACGCGAGCAGCGCGGGGCGGTGTTGCAGCGGATTTATGCGAGTTATGCGGAGAGTTCGCAGGTGGCGACTTACACGGCGTTGAAGTCGAGTCCGGCGGCGGGATTGTTTCGCGGAAATCAGAACCTGGATCGCCAAGTGAGTCGGAATCTGGAGGTGGGCGTGAGCGGAGTTTGGGCGGGGTGGAGTGCGCAGGCGGCGGTATTTCATCGCGAGGACGATGAGTTGGTCGATTGGACCTTTCGTCGCGGGGTGACGGCGCGGACAGCGAATCCGGTGGATATTGCGACGAGCGGAGTCGAGTTGGTCGCGCGGCGCTCGTGGCAGCGGATTGACGTGGTGCTCGGTTACACGTGGCTCGAGAAGGACGAGGACTATGGGACGGCGCTGGTGGACGCGAGTTTCTACGCGATGAACTTTGCGCGGCATCGCGTGACGCTCGCGGTGACGGCGCGGCTGACGGACGAGTTGGAGTTGCGGATCGATAATGAGGCGAGGTGGCAGGCGCCGAACTTGTTGCGGACGCGGGGCGGAAATGAACCGCTGCTGACGGCGGTCGGTGTGACGTATCGGCCGAAAGCGTGGCGGCGGGTGTCGCTGACCTTGCAGGCGGATAATTTTTGGGATGCGGAATTTCAGGAAGTCCCGGCAGTGCCGGCGGCGCCGCGGCAGGTGTCGGGCCTTGTGAGCTACACCTGGTGAGTTTTGCGGTTTGACAACCGGGCGGGCGGCACGGTGTTTGCGCGGATGGCGCAGAATCCTTTCCTCGACAGTTCGTTTCACATCCGCTGGTCGGAGCTCGCGTCCGATCGGATCGAACCGGGTATCCAAGAAGCGCTGACACGGGCGCAGGCGGCGATCGATGCGATTGCGAATCGGGCGGAGGCAGAGGCGAACTTTTCGAATACGTTTTTGGCGCTGGAGCAGGCGACGGAGGAGTTGAATCAGGCGTGGGGGAAGGTGACGCATCTCCAGTCGGTCGCGGATTCGCCGGAGCTGCGCGCGGCGCATAATGCGATGCTGCCGAAAGTGTCGGCATTTTATGCACGGATTCCGTTGAATGCGGAATTGTGGCGGCGGTTGAAAGCGGCGGCGGAGACGTCGGACGTGCGCGAACTCGCGGGTGTGAGGCGGCGATTTGTGGACGAGACGATGGCGGAGTTTCGTCAGGCGGGCGCGGATCTGGCGCCGGAGCAACGGGCGCGCCTGGAAGCGTTGCAGACGGAATTGTCGCAGCTCACGCAGAAGTATTCGGAGAACGTTTTGGACGCGACGAATGCGTGGCAGTTGGTCGTCGAAGATGAAGCGCGGCTGGCGGGATTGCCGGAGCACGCGAAAGCGGCGGCGCGGCGGAGTGCGGAATCGAAAGGGTTGAACGGATGGAGGTTCACGCTGCATCAACCCTCGCAGGAGCCCTTCATGGTTTACCTGCACGATGCGGAGTTGCGGCGGGAGATGTGGACGGCGGCGGTGGGCGTGGGCGCGAGCGGGGCGCATGACAACACGGCGTTGATTTCGAAAGTGCTGGCGTTGCGGGCGGAGAAAGCGGCGCTGTTGGGAAAACCGCATTTTGCGGATCTCGTGCTGGAGCGACGCATGGCGAAGGAAGGCGCGCGGGCGCTGGCGTTTTTGGACGATTTGCAGACCCGAGCGGGCGAGGCGTTTCGGCGGGAGACGCGCGAGCTGGAGGAATTCAAGGCGGCGGAAACCGGGCAGCCGCGGAGGAAATTGGCGCCGTGGGAGCTTGCCTATTGGTCGGAAAAATTGCGGCGGAGCCGCTATGATTTTGACGAGGAATGGCTGCGGCCGTTTTTCCCGATGGATCGCGTGGTGGCGGGGTTGTTCGAGCTGTGCGGTCGTGTATTCGGATTACGGATTCAGGAACGCGCGGCGGGCGAAGTAGAAACGTGGCATCCGGAAGTGAAGTTTTACGACGTGCGCGATCGCGATGGGCGGCAGGTTGGGTCGTTTTATGCGGACTGGCATCCGCGGGAATCGAAGCGCGGCGGAGCGTGGATGAATTATTTGATCACGGGCGGGCCGCGGGAGGATGGAACGCGCGCGCCGCATCTGGGGCTGATTTGCGGGAATCTCACGCCGCCCTCGCCGGGCAAGCCGGCGTTGCTGACGCATCGCGAAGTGGAGACGATTTTTCACGAGTTCGGGCATCTGCTGCATCACCTGTTGGGCGAGGTCGAGATCAAGTCGTTGAACGGCGTGAATGTGGCGTGGGACTTTGTCGAACTCCCGTCGCAGATCATGGAGAATTGGTGCTGGGAGCGGGAGAGTTTGGATTTGTTTGCGCGGCATCATGAGACGGGCGCGGCGATCCCGGAGGATTTGTTCGCGAAGATGACGGCGGCGCGGACCTTCCGGGCGGCGACGGCGACGATGCGGCAGCTGTCGCTGGCGAAGATGGATTTGTTGATGCACACGCGGACGCCGGAGTTTGCGGGCGAGGCGGATGTGGAAGCGAAAGTGCGGGCGGCGATCGAGGAGTGTCTCGTGCCGACGGAGCCGCCCGGGCCGACGATCGTGAAGCGGTTCACGCATATCTTTGCGGATCCGGTGGGCTATGCGGCGGGGTATTATTCCTACAAATGGGCGGAGGTGCTGGATGCGGATGCGTTCACGCGCTTCAAACGCGAAGGAATTTTCAATGCGGAGACGGGCGCGGCGTTTGTGCGGCATATTTTGAGTCGGGGAAATTCCGCGGACCCGGCGGAACTGTATCGCGCGTTTATGGGTCGTGATCCGGAACTTGGCGCGCTTCTGCAGCGGTGCGGTCTGGCGTCGGCCGCTTGACGCGTAACGCGGCGCATTGAGTGCGCGTCGTTCACCTCTCATGCGTCGATTTGTGATCGTTCTCGTGGCGGGCGCGGCGGTGATGGCTGTCGCGGTGTTGACGCTGCCCTGGTGGCTCGGCGCGGCGGTGTCGACGGTGGGGCCGCGGTTTGGTCTGAGTTTTGGGGAATACGAACGGATGGGTTATGCGCGATTCGCCGTGCGCGACGTGAAAGTGGAGCGGCCCGGGGTGACGGTGAGCATTTCGGAGATCGAGTCGTTTACGCCGGTGGTGTGGTTGTGGCGCAAGGCGACGGGTGGAGACGTGACGGCGAAGGCGGGCGAGTGGAGAACGGAGGTGCGGCGGCGCGAGCGAGTGGCGGCGCCGGCTCGTCCGCGGGGCTGGGTGCCGCTGCGGGCGCAGTTGATGAAAGTGGCGGATCGTTTAGATCGCTGGGTGCCGACGGCGGAGGTGGGCCGAGGCGTGGTGACTTGGCCGAACGGAGAGTTGACGATCGATTCGGCGGTGTGGCGGGAAAGGACGCTGAGTTCGCCGGCGGTGAGTTATCGAAATTGGAGTGCGGGCGTGGTGTTGAGCTTGCCGGAAGACGGAGCGATCACGGCGGCGCTGGAGTCGGTTGAAGACGAGGCGACGGCGCGGTTGAGCAGCGAAGGTGAAACGGTCGTGGGCGAGGCGAAATGGTGGGGTCAGCCGATTGCGGTCGAGGTGAGATTCGCGGAGCGAGGATGGCGGCCGCTGGAGGCGGGTTTTGTGGCGGACGCTTGGGAGATTTCCGGGGCGCGAGTGCGGTTGGGCGATCAATATGCGACGATTCGAGGGGAGGCGCGGATCGCGTGGCGGGATGAAAACCTGACGGCGAATGTGCAGGCCTCGGGTGTGCCTGTGGAAGGGGCGAAGGCGCCGCCCTTGGAGGTGACGATTCGTGGTCGGGGCGAGAAGGGACGGTTTGTGGCGGAGACCTTCGATGTGGAACTGCCGGGAATCGCGGCGAGCTTGAGCGAACCGGTGGAGATCGATCGCACCGGACGCGTGCACTCGGAGGCGTCGGATTTTCGCTTCGAGGCGGATCTCGAACGACAGACCTGGATCGAGGCGACGGGGCGGTTGGTGGGCGCGGGAACGATTTCGGCGAACGAAGACGGGCGGCCATTGATCGCATTCGCGTTGAGCGGGGATGCGCTGGATTTGCTGGAAACGCGGCTCTCGCATTTCAATGCGCGAGGAACGCTGAACTGGCCGGTGTTGCGGATTGCGGCGGCGCGGGTGGTGGGCACGGAAGCGGACGAGTTGCACGCGGAAGGAGCGTGGGATTTCCGAGCGCGCGCGGTGGAAGGTTTGCGCGTGCGCGGCAGCGTGCAGCGCGAGGCGTTTGCGCGATGGCTGCCGGAGAGCCTGGACATGGACGTAGTGCGGGTGGAGGCGATTGCGGACGGACCGCTGGATGCGCTGAAGCACGAAGGCCAGGTGGAGATTGCGGAAGTGAAAGTGCGCGAGTTTTCGCCGGCGCGGGTGTTGGCGAACTGGCGTGGCGTGGCGGATCGCGTGAACGAGTTTTCGGCGGCGGCGCGGATCAAAGACGCGACGCTGGTGGCGCGTGGCGCCGGAGATCGAAGCGGCGTGGAGTTGCGGACGATCGAATGGACGCGCGGGGAAGAGACGGTGTTGGAGCTGACGGAACCGGCGCGGATGGAATGGGGCGGGCGGCGGGCGGGACCGTTGCGGTTGCAGGGGCCGAAGGGCCGGGCGGAGGTCGCGCTGGCGTGGGGCGAGACGGGCAAGGTGGATCTGACGCTGGCGGGGTTGCGGTCGGAGTGGTTGCGAGATTTCGCGGAGCTGCCGCGCGTGGAATGGACGGTGGATGACCTGAGGTTCTGGGGGCAGTGGGATCGAGGACCGTTGAAATATGGCATCGATACGGATGTGACCGTGGTGCTCGATGAGCAGCGCGACGCGCATTTCTCGGCGCAGTTCACGGGCGATGCGGACGGGCTGCAACTGGAGTTGCTACGCGTATCGGAAGGCGAAGGCGTGGTGGTGAACGCGTCGGGCGTTTTGCCGATTGTCGTGCAGCCGTTGGGGCGACCGCTGGTGGCCTTCGATGCGAATGCGCGATTTAGGTTGGATGCGGCGACGTCGCCGAATCCCGCGTTCTGGGAAAAGTTCACGCAGTTGACGGGGTTGGAGTTGGTGGGCCCCGCGGCGGTGGTTCATTTTGAAGGAACGTGGTCGCACCCGCAGGGCGAGGCGCGGCTGGAGGCGGAGCGGTTGGAGGCGGTGTCGGGCCGGTTCAAGGATGTGTGGCCGAAGATCGAGGACTTGAATGCGCATCTGACGGGCGATCGCGATGGCGTGAAGCTGGAGCATTTTTCGCTGGAGGTGAATGGTCAGGCGGTGCGGGCGGAAGGCTGGCTGCCGGTGACGGCGGCGAGCTGGCGCGAATTTTTTCGGGATCCGCGGAAAATTGCGCGGCGGGGGGATGTGCGCGTGCAGGTGCCGAACGCGGATCTGGCGGCGGTGGCGCAGCATTTTCCGGGGGTGCTGGCGCCGAAAGGGCGCGTGCATCTGGATGTGACGCTGAAACCGGATGCGACGGTGAACGGATTCTTGCGTATCAGCGAAGCCACTTCACGGCCGCTCGGACCGTTGGGCGTGTTGCAGGAAGTGAATGCGGATGTGCGATTCGAAGGACGGACGATGACCCTTGCGGGCGTGACGGCGCGAATGGCGGGGCGGACGGTGACGCTGCAAGGGACGGCGGAGTTGCCGGACGGGGAGCCGGTGAAGCTGAACCTGACGTTGAAGGGGGAGAATCTGCCCTTCGTGCGGAAGACCGGGCTGCTGTTGCGCGGCGATTTGGATTTGAAGCTCGTGACGGCGTCGAATGGCACGACGACGATCGGCGGGCGCGTGGGCTTGCGCGACAGTTTGTTTCTGGCGGACGTGCGTTCGTTTTTGCCGAGCGGGGCGAAAGGCGGGCCGGCGGCGCGACCCCCGTATTTTTCGGTGGAGGTGGAGCCGGTGAACGCGTGGCGTTTGGACGTGGTGGTGGAAGGCGACCGGTTCATGCAGTTGCGGACGCCGGTGTTTAACGGGGTGGCGTCGGCGGACTTCAAGTTGACCGGGACGCTGGCGAATCCGCGCGCGAGTGGAGAAGCGGTGATCGAGGAAGGAAACGTGCGGCTGCCCTTCGCGAGCTTTGCGGTGCGACAAGGTTATGTGCGCGTGAGTGCGGAGCAGCCGGATCCGCAGATCTTTGTGACCGGGACGACCCGGCGATATGGATACGACGTGCGCATGGAGTTGTCGGGCGCGGTGAATGCGCCGAACCTGACCTTTTCGTCGAGCCCGCCGCTGGAGGCGGAGCAGGTGTTGTTGATGGTGATGGCGGGGCAGGCGCCGAACGATGAAATCACAACGACGGGGAGGCAGCGCGCGACGCGATTCGGAGCGTTCTTTGGACAGAGTTTGCTGGGCACGCTCGGTGGCGATGCGACCGGCGCGGACCGGCTGACGATTTCGAGCGGCGAAGATATTTCGGCGCAGGGACGCGAGACCTACAACATCGAGTATCGGTTGAATGAGAAATGGGCTTTGACCGGGGAATACGACGAGTTCGACGAGTATTACGGCGGCGTGAAATGGCGCATCTACAGCAAAGGAGGGAGCAAAGATGCGAAGGAGTAGAGTGGCGCGAGCGAGTTTGGTCGGTGCGCTGCTGATCGCGTCGTGGGTGGCACCCGTGCCCGCAAAGTCGGCGGAAGAGCGGGAACCGGCCCATATCGAAGTGAACGGGCTGGGCTGGTTGCGCAATCGCGAGCAGAGGCGATCGCTCGAGCGGTTGTTGGGCGAAGAACGAGGGGCGACGCTCGATGCGGATGCGTTGGAGGACGCGGTGTTCTTGTTGATCTCGGCGCTGGTGGAGCGCGGGCATTTGAAGCCGAAGGTGGAGGCGGTGGCGGAGACGCCGGCGGGAGAGACGCACCGGTTTCAGTTTGATGAACGATTGGAGACCTCGTTGCCGCGGCCGTTCGAAGCGACGGCGGTGCATTTCAACGTGGAGGAAGGGGAGCGTTATCGATTCGACGAAGTGACGATCGAAGGGCTGACGGTGCTGCCGGTGGAATCGGCGCAGGAGTATTTTACGGGAGAGAAAGTGTTGATCTCGACCGGGGCGGCGCGGGTTTATTCGCCGGCGAGGCTGGATCGGGCGCGAGCGGCGCTGGCGGGGGAGTTGGAGCGACGCGGATACGCGAATGCAACGGTGACGGTGCGCGAGCTCAGGATCGACGATGCCAGGGGAGAAGTGGATGTGGACGTCGAAGTGAAGGAAGGACCGCGCTGGATGGTTCGGTCGCTCGACGTGCAAGGCGATGCGGTGGAAGAACGCATGCCGGCGTTGGGCGGGTTTGTGGGGATGCCGTGGTCGACGTTTTGGCAGCAGGACGTGGTGGCGGCGGTGCGCAATCACTACTTCTCGCTGGGGCATCCGGACATTTCGGTGCGGATGAGTCGCACGCTGCCGCCGGTGGAGGAAGGCGTTCAGCCGGTGGCGATCGTGGCGACGATTGCCCCGGGGGAAGAGGTGCGGATTGGGGAGGTTCGGTTCGAAGGAGCGGAGCAGACGCGCGAGTCGGTCTTGGAACGACGTGTGCGGAGTGGATCGGGAGATCTGTTGAATCCGCTGGCGATCGAGCAGGCGCGGTTTCGGTTGTCGCGGCTCGGGGTGTTCGAGAGTGTCGATGTTCGTTACGAGCCGGACGACGGGCCGCTGCGCGATCCGGTGTTCGAGTTGCAGGAAGGACGCGAGCTCGAGGTGAATTTGCTTTTTGGATACGGAAGCTACGAGCAGTTGCGCGGAGGCGTGGAGATGCGGCAGTTCAATCTGTTTGGGCGGGCGCACCAGACGCGGTTGTTGCTGGTGCAGTCGTTGAAGAGCAGCCGGGGGGAGTATAGTTATACGGTGCCGGAGATTTTTGGGGAGTCGGTCGACGGAACGGCGCGGGTGTTTGGGTTGCAGCGGCAGGAAGTATCGTTTCTCCGGCAGGAGTGGGGCGGGAGCGTTTCGCTGGCGGCGAATGTGCAACGCATCGGGGCGAATGCGTCGGTGGGTTATACGTATCAAGCGCTGCGCAATCGGGACAACAACCTGGCGACGCGCGGAGCGGACGATCAGCAAGTGACGGCGGCGAGCGTGGAGGTGGGGCTGACGCGGGATCGGCGGGATAATCCGTTGCGGCCGCGGCGCGGTTACCGGGTGTTTGCGCAGGCGGAAACGGCGAGCCGGTATTTGGGCGGCGGAGTCGATTATCAGCGGGTTGAGTTTGGCGGCTCGTATCACACGGCCTGGGGGCGCGGACGCTGGGTGCACGCGGGATTGAACCACGGTTTGATCACGACCTTCGGGACCTCGAGCGATTCGGATCTGCCGGTGAACAAACGCTTCTTTCCCGGAGGGGATAACAGCATTCGAGGCTATCAGGCGGGAGAGGCGGCGCCGCGGAATGCGGAAGGGCGTTTTATTGGGGCGAAGACTTATTTGCTGCTGAACCTGGAGTTGGAGCAGGCGCTGACGACGAAGTGGTCGGTGGTGTTGTTCGCGGACGCGATTGGAACATCGGTGAGGCTCGGCGACTATCCCTTTGACGAGAACCTGTATTCAGTGGGGCTGGGTATTCGGTATCAGACGCTGATCGGACCGCTGCGGGCGGAGTATGGGCGGAATCTCAATCCGCGGGCGGGGGATCCGGGCGGGACGTTGTTGTTGTCGATCGGGTTTCCGTTTTGAGGAGGCGGTGGAGGAGGCTCCGCCCTGCGAACGATGTGAGCTGGAAAGCGGAAAGGGCGTTTCCATGCGGATTCGATTCGGCTGGAAATCGGAGCATTTTGGTTAAGGTGGAGGCCTGCGCATTTTACCCATTTTCCAACTATGACAGCACAACTCGCATTCGTTTACCTGCCGACGGGAGTGTTTATCCTCCTGTTCGTGGCTGTGTTCATCTTCGCGCTCTACGCGCAGATTCGCGTGTCGAGCGCTTATAACAAGAACGCGCGGATTCCGTCGCGCGGTCGCATCACCGGGCGCGAAGCGGCGCAAGCGGTGATGGAGCACGCGGGTATCACCGACGTGCAGATTGCGGAAACGTCGGGGCATCTGACGGATCACTACGATCCGATCCACAAGCGCCTCGTGCTTTCGTCGGAGAATTATCGCGGGACGAGCCTGGCGGCGCTGGGTGTGGCGGCGCACGAAGCGGGTCACGCGATTCAGCATGCGACGGGTTATTCGATGTTGAAGGCGCGCATGGCGCTGGTGCCGACGACGCAGTTCGTTTCGCAGATTCTGCCGTTCGTGATTTTGGGCAGCTTCTTCTTCGTGCGCGGGCTGACGGGCATCGTGCTCGATATCGCGATTATCTGTTACGCGGTGCTCTCGCTGTTCCAGTTGATCACGCTGCCGGTGGAGTTCGATGCGAGCCGTCGCGCGAAGGCGCAGCTCGTGCAGCTCGGGATCATCGATCGCGACGAGATGCCGGGTGTCAGTCAGACGCTGAATGCGGCGGCGCTCACGTATGTGGCGGCGTTCGTCGGCGCGTTGTTGAACCTGCTGTATCTGCTGTCGCGGCGCGAGTGAGCGCGAGGCGCGGCAGGTGAAGTTTCGAAGCCGGCCCGAGGGGGCCGGCTTTTTTGTGGGCTCGAGCCGGGGCGGAAAACCCGCCGCAGTTTTAGAGATCGGCGAGGAGGGCGCGGAGTTCGCGTTCGGGGTCCTCGTGATGTTGGTCGATCGCGAGCTGGAGGGCGGATTCGAGGAGCGGGCGGGCTGCGGTGCGGCGGTCGAGCGAAAGGAGAAGTTTGCCGAGGAGGATGCGCGGCATCATCCAATCGGACTTTTTGGCGACGCAGAATTCGTAGTGAGGAATCGCGTCCGGGGCGCGACCGGCGCCGGCGAGGGCTTGCGCGAGGCTGAAGCGGAAGAGTTCGTTGTCGGGCTGTTGCGCGACGAGTTTTTCGAATTGGGCGATGCGATCCGACATGCGTCGGAAGGATTCGGAAGGATCAGGGTTCGTCCACGAAAACCATCACGCCGGTGGCGTTGTCGGGACCGCCGCGGCGGACGGCGAGGGCGATGATCTGGCGGAGCGATTCTTCGGGGTCGTCGAACCGGCCGATGAGTTCGCCGAGCTCGTGATCGCGCACGAGGCGCGTGACGCCGTCGGTGCAGAAGAGGTAGCGATCGCCGGCTTGCAGCGGGCGTTCGATCACGTCGACGCTGGGCGAGCCGGGCTGGCCGATGCAGCGGGTGAGGGCGTTGCGGTTGCCCTCGTGATAGTAAACGACCTCGCCGCGAGCGCGGCGGAGGCGGGCTTCGTTTTCGACGGAGTGATCGTCGGTGAGCTGGACGATTTCGCCGCGACGCCAGCCGTAGCAACGCGAGTCGCCGACGTGGGCGATGTGGAGGGTGCGTTCGCGAACCACGCCAAACGTGAGAGTGGAGCCGATGCCGACGCCCGGGCTGAGATCGGCGCCGAGACTGTGCACGAGGAAATTAACGCGTTGAACAATCGGCGTGAGGCTGGGCGGGTGATCGGCGGGAAGATCGCGAAAGGCAGAAGCGATTTCGTCGACGGTGCGTTGAGCGGCTTCGGCGCCGCCGGGGAGGCCGCCGACTCCGTCGGCTACGCCGAAGATCATTCCGGCTTCGTCGTGGAGGAAGCGATCTTCGTTGTTGCGGCGGACGCGTCCGATATCCGAGAGGGCGGCTGAGCGGAGAAGCGTCATGGACTTGGGACGCGAGTTTATCGCGGTTCGACGGACGCGAAAGGGCGAAATCGATTTTCCCGGTCCTCACGCGTGAGTCGGGTAAACTCTGAGATGGGGAGCGAATCGATGAAGAGGCGACCGTAGCTTTTGGCGAGGACGCGGGAGTCGAGAATCGTGACGACGCCGCGATCGCTGGCGGTGCGGATGAGGCGGCCGACGCCCTGGCGAAATTTGATCAAGGCGTCGGGCAAGGTGAGCTCGTTGAACGGACTGCCGCCGCGTTCGCGGATGTGATCGCAGCGGGCCTCGGTGATGGGATGCGTGGGCGGATCGAAAGGCAGGCGGGTGATGATGACTTGCGCGAGCGCGTCGCCGGGGACGTCGACGCCGGTCCAGAAGCTGTCGGTGCCGAAAAGGACGGCGTTGCCGATCTCGCGCATTTGTTTCGCGAGCTCGGTGCGGGAAAGGCCCGCGCCCTGCATGAGGAAGGTGCGATTGGTTTTGCGATACGCGGGCTCGAGCGCCTGGGCGACGGCGCGCATGTCGGTGTAGCTCGTGAAAAGGACGAGCGAGCCGCCGGCGACGCGATCGGTGCAGAAGCGGACGTAGTCGGTGAGGGATTCGATCGCGAGCCTGGCTTCCTGCGGGGACGGCAGCGGGACATCGGCGGCGATGAAAACGCGCATGTTGCGTTCGAAATCGAACGGAGATTTGACGGCGATTGCGCGGGCGTCGTCGGCGCCGGAGCGGGCGGCGAAAGGCGCGAGCTCGCCGCCGATGGCGAGGGTGGCGCTGGTGCAGACGACGCTGGTGTTGCGGGAGAAAAGGAGCTCGCGGAGTTTGGGTGCGACGTCGATGGGTGCGCTGCGGAGGGCGACGATGGCTTTTTTCTTTCCGACGATTTCGAGCCAGTAAACGTGTTCGGCGTCGGCGAGGGAGAGGAATTCGGAAATGCCGGCGCGGTAGCTGGCGAGACGCACCATTTTGTCGCCGAGCTCGTCGCGAACTTTTCCTTCGGGCAGACGGGACTCGATGCGGCCGAGTTGACCGAGGAGTTTGGCGAGTGGGGCATCGAGCCAGGGCTCGGCGAAATTTTCGTCGCGGACGCGGAGGATTGGGCGCGTGGCGAGAAGTTTGTCGTGGAGGAACGCGAAGAACTGACGGGAAGCGTCGACGCATTCCTCGACGGCGAGGATCGCGGCGGGTTCGCCGAGTTTCGCGAGGAAGCCCTTGCGTTTGGCGGGATTGTAGATCGAGCGAAGGAGGCGCTCGAGGCCGAAGCTGGTGATGGAAAGGCCGAAGTTTTGGGTGGCGACCTCGGGGACGGTGTGGGCTTCGTCGAGGACGACAAAGTCGTCGGCGCGCACGACGCCGCGCGAGTGTTGTTTACCGACGGCTTCGCCGAGATGGATGAGGGCGAAGAGCAGGCTGTGATTGACGATGAGGACGTGAGCGGAATCGCAGCGCTTTTTTGCGCGTTGGTAGAAGCAGCGGTCGCAATCGCAGTATTTTTTGGAGCAGCCGGAGGAGTCGGCGGAGACGGCTTCCCAGACCTCGTCGGTGGGCGGCGGTTTGAGTTCGTGGCGGAGGCCGGTGTCGGAGAGTTTGGCCCACTCGGCGATGCGGAGGAGTTCGCTTTGTTCGGGATGGGTGAAGAGGTCCTGTTTGTCGTTGAGGGCGGAGGCGAGACGCGTGGTGCAGAGGTAGTTGGATTTGCCGACCAATACGGCGGATTTGAAGTCGGCGTAGCGGGCGAGCTCGGGGGAGGATTTGAAGAGCCGGCGGCAGATCGGGAGGTCTTTGGATTCGAGCTGTTCCTGGAGGGAGATTGTGTGGGTGGAG
Source organism: Verrucomicrobiota bacterium (assembly GCA_023426435.1). GTDB lineage: Bacteria > Verrucomicrobiota > Verrucomicrobiia > Opitutales > Opitutaceae > Opitutus. The sequence continues at coordinate 30,752 of JAFAAS010000009.1, forward strand.
ACGATGAGTTGGCGGGAGCAGTCGACGGCGTGGATGATGCCGGGGGCGAGGTAGGCGAGGGATTTGCCGACGCCGGTGCCGGCTTCGAAGAGGAGAGGGGCGTCGTCGCGCATCGCAGCGGCGACGGCGCGGGCCATTTGTTCCTGTTCGGGGCGATGTTCGAGAGAAAGCGGGCCGGCGAGGACGCCATCCTCGGCAAAAATGTGGGCGGCCATTTCGGGCGCGCGACTGCGCACCGGAGGAGGTGGCGCGGAGTCGGTGTCGTCGCGAAGGCCGATCATGGTGGGCGAAACAGGTGAGGGTGTTTCGGGAGAATTACAACGGAGGACGCGGCTTGCGGGCGAGGGGCGGGTGAGTGAGGATGAAATCGCCTGCGAGGAGGTTTTATATCGCCTGCAAGCAGGCTCCTACAACTTGCACGTGAGCACGATGAAAGACAGCGCAGCGAATTGGGTGGAAGAGCTGGCGGCGTTTTTGCGCGAGCAGCCGCAGATCAGTGCGGTGAAGATCGATCCGGCGACGCATAAAGTTGCGGTGGCGACGATCGGGCCGGTGGATCTGGAGGATTTTCGCGAGCGGCTGGCGGCGACGATTGCGGCGGTGGAGGAGAGGGTGGGAACGAAAACGGAGACGGTGGCGCCGGCGGGGTTCGCGTTGCGCAAGGAAGGGGAAGCGACGGTGTTGGGGCGCGAGACGTGCGTGACGGCGCCGGGGTTTTGGCAGTGGCGGGAGGTGGAGTTGGGGAAGCGCGGCGGGGGGGAGGGACGAGAGAGTGGGCATGTGCGCGATCACGATCA
>JAFAAS010000047.1 GCA_023426435.1 Verrucomicrobiota bacterium
CGCAAGTGCGTTTCCTGCCCGCATACTCGCCCGATCTGAACCCGATCGAAATGATGTGGAGCAAAGTAAAATCACTCCTCCGCAAAGCCCAAGCGCGCACTCACGACGAACTGCTCACCGCCATCGCGGCCGCCTTGCGCGCCGTCACCGCCTAGGACGCTCTCGGTTGGTTTGTCGCTTGTGGCTATAACTTTATTTAAAACGCTCTAACGGAACGCTGTAAGCAAAGAACCCCGACGCCGCTCACGGCATCGGGGTTCAAGGGACTCTGGATCGCTTTCAGAACCCCCTTAACCGGCCAAATCTTTCAATTGCTGCCGCTACTCCGAATTCCGGGCCGCTTCCTTCTCCTTCTTCTTCTCCGCGCGCTTTTCCTTCTGCTTCTGTTTATCCGCCTCCCACGCCGCCGTCTCCGCCTCGTTTAACACGCCATCCTTGTCTTTATCGAAGCGCTTGAGCGTCGTCTTGCTCGGCGGTTTGTCCTTCTTCGCTTCTTCATCGGCCAACACCGCAGGAACTGCCAGCACGCTGAAGCACGTGAGCAGGAAGGGGATAATCAGTTTTCGAGTTTTCATGGACCGGCGCGACCATGTGCTTTCGCCGGACATTGGCGATATCTTTTATGCATAATCTTGGCAATTTCTGTGTCATGCCAGCGCCCGGACGAGCTCCGTGCGGATCCGCTCCAGACGCTTATACGCCGCCATTTGCTCCGACATCGTAAGGAGCGCCCGCGCCAAGCCTCGCGCCGTCCGCTCATCCGCCTTCACCGCATCCAATCGATGCAACCGCACCCGAATCCCGAACAGCACCCCATCGCTCTCCGGCAACCGCGCCAGCATCTGATGCTCCACGCGCAGCCACAATCGCTCCAACTCCACCGGTAAAGTCGGACCCGCCAGCCCCCGCGCCGGATGAAGATTCAACTCGTCCGTCGCCGCGATGCCCCAGTTGTCCCGCAAAAACCCCATCCCCGGCCGCATCCGCTCCATGAACTGCCGGATCGATCCTCCGATCGTCGAATTCAACGCCGGCACCACCCCGTGAATCTCTTCCATCGTCTGCCCAAGCTTCTCCTCCAACGCCCAACCGGTCGGAAAACACAACGCCCCGCCCCGCAGCCGAAATCGCCCCTCCGCATCCGCCGACAACACCAGAAAATCCGGCTCAACTTCTCCCCCCAGCGTCTCCACCGCATTCGCCTCACTCACGCCCCATTCACGACACCACCCCGCAAATTCCCGCACCATCGGCTCACCTTCGCTCCGCACCACCGCATACCGGCCCGGCGTATCCGCAATCCAACGACGCCGCTCCGCCCGCACCCGCCCGCTCGCGTCCTGCGCCGTGAAAAACGCCCGCGGCTCTCCGCGCCGCAACGTCAGCTGCAAACGAAAATCCTCATCCGGAAACAATCCCGCCAGTTCGCTCACACGCGCCAAACTTCCCGCCTGCCCGCCCGCCGCGTCAACGTCGCCGCTCACGGCCTCACCACCAGCTGCACCCGCAACTCGGCCGAAAATACTTTTCCGCAAACGCCGCCAGATCCGCGATCTTCACCGCCTCGATCCGCGCGTCGTAATTCTTCCAGTCATTGATCGGCTGGCCTTGCAGCGCATTCAACGCCGCTTGCATCGCGCGCGACGAATTCGTCTGCAAACTCTGACGCCGCCCCGCCTTCAACCTCGCCTGACACCGCGCGAGCTCGACGTCCTCGACCTCACCCGCCCGCACGCGCGCGATCTCCGCATCGATCTCCGCCAGCACTTCCCCCTCCTTGCCCGGTTGCGTCCCCGCGAAGAAATAGAACATCCCCGCATCCAATCCCGTCACGCGCCCCGAACGCACGAAATACGCCAGCCCTTTTTCCTCGCGCACGCGTTCGAACAACCGCGACGCCATCCCGCTGAACAACTCGTCCGCGACTTCGCCAATGTAGAAATCGTCCGCATGCACGCGCGGCCCGGGAAACGCCTGCAACACCACCGCCTGCTCGCGCGGTTGCTGCTCCACGAAATCGCCGCGCTCCGCCGGCAGTTTCGCTTTCGCATTCGCCTTCCCCGCCGGCGCCCCCGACTTCGGCAGCCGCGACAGAAACGCCTTCAACTTCGGCGTCAGCTTCCGCGGATCGAAATCTCCGGCCACCGCCAGCACCACATTCGGCCCAACCGCGAGCGCTCGATGCAGCGCCTTTAGATCTTCCGCGCGAATCGCCTTCACGCCGTCCTGCGTGCCTTGCGCATCATGCGCCAGCGGATGCGCCCCAAAAAACCTCTCACGCACCCGCTTCCGCGCGAGCGTCACCACGTCGTCATCGTCCTGCTGCAGCGCCGCCACCTGCGCATCCCGCTCGAGTTCCAGCGTCGTCTTCTTGAACGCCGGCGCGAGCAACGCCTCGCGCAAAATCTCCACCGCCCGCTCCACGTCCGTCGGCAAAACCTCCACCGCCAGCCCGACGCTGTTGTTGCCCGCCACCGGATGGAAACTTCCGCCGACCGACTCGATAAACTCCGCGACTTCCGCCGCCCTCCGTTTGCGCGTGTCCTTCGTCAACATCGTCGACCACAACGCCGTCGCCCCGCGCTTCGCCGGATCCTCGAACAACGGCCCGCCTTGCATCAACAATCGCAGATGCAGATTCGGCAAACGCCGGTCCGGCTGCAGCAACAGCCGCGCACCATTCGCCAGCCTGATCTCCGAAAAATCCGGCGGCGCACCTTCCTCGCTCGCATCCGCCACCGTCCGCACGTCCGACTCCGCCGGATTCAGCGAAATCGACGTCAGTCTCGAGGGCACCAGATACCGCCTCAAAACCCGGACCAAATCCGCCGGCTTCGTCGCCGCGAGTTGCTCGAAATAAACCCGGCTGTGATCCAGATCGCCCACCACCACTTCCGCCGCGCCCAGCCGCGACGCCTGTCCGCTCATCGTTTTCCTCGTGTTGATCTCGCTCACCACGAGCTGCCGGATCGCCTTCTTCAATTCCGCCGGCTTGAAGCCACGCGCCGCACAGCGCGCAAGCGTCCGCTCGATCGCCGTCGTCGCCGCCTGCCGTTTCTCCGGCTCGCAGGTGAACGAAATACAAAACAACCCCGTCGTGCCCGGATTCCAGCTCGACGCGTCGATCGTGTGCACCAGCCCCGCCTTCTCGCGTATCGCCTGCCACAATACAGAACTGTCCCCTCCTCCCAACACCCCCGCCAACAAATCCAGCGTCGGCGCATCTTCGTGCGTCAGTCCGGGAATCGGCCACGCCAGCGCCGCGCGCGTGATCTCCACGTCCTCGAAGCGATGCTCCGTTCGCGTTCCCAATTGCAGCGGCTCCGCCGGCACCAAGACCGGCGCCAGCCGCGCCCGCGGCACCACCCCGAAATGCTGCTCCACCGCCGCCCGCGTCGCCGCCACGTCGATATCGCCGACGATCACGACCACCAGATTGTTGGGCACGTATCGGGATCGATAATACGCCACCAGATCCTCGCGCGTGATTGCCGAGAAAACATCGCGATGCCCGATGATCGGCTCGCGATACGGATGCTCGCGAAACGCCGTCGAAAAAAGCGATTCCCACAACCGATTGTCCGGATCGTCCTTCGTCATCGCGATCTCCCGCAGGATGACGTCCTTCTCCTTCGCGCACTCGTCCGCCGGCAGCGTCGAATGCAACACCGCATCCGCGAGCAAATCGACCGCCACAGCCGTGTGCTCGCTCGGCAAATCGATGTAGTAAACCGTCCGATCGAAGGTCGTGTAAGCGTTGATGTAGCCGCCGTGCGCCTGCACCGTCGCCGAGATATCGCGCCCCGCCCGCCGCTCCGTGCCCTTGAACAGCATGTGTTCAAGATAGTGCGACAACCCCGCCCCCAAATGCGCTCCTTCGTGCGTGCTGCCGGTCTTCACCCACACCTGCACCGAAGCCAGCGCCGCCGAGCGGTCCGGCTTCATGATCAACGTCAACCCATTCGGCAACACCGTCCGCTCCACCTGCTCCCGCCAGAAAGCGTCGAGCAATCGAAAATCCGCCGCAGCGGTCACAGCAACAGCACCCATGGCCCGTCCTCGCTCAGGCCGCCTCGACATTCGACGACCCACGGCGCGATTTCTCCGGCAGGAAGGGTTTCACGAACGCTTCCTCAAACGTGTAAATATCCGCAAAATCCTCCCGGCGATCGCTGTCCGTTTTGCTGAAGACATTATACTCGATCAGATTGAACACGATCTCGCCGAAATCCGTGCACCGTCGCACGCCCCACGAATTCAAAACCGTTTTCGCCAGCGGCCCGTATTGATCGAGCGCGTAAACCCGCAGGCCTTCCAACAACTCCGGCCCGGAGACGTGACGCGACCGCCCGCCTTTCGCCCCCTCCTTCTTCCGCAACTCTTTGACGGTATAATCCAAGCCAAGCCGGATAAAATCGTAAGCTTTGCGATCGTAGCGAGGGTCCTCCTTGCAGATGAGGCCAACGACCTCTGCGAAATCCGGATCTTCCATGTTTGGGCGCGCGATGTAGCACACCGCTTTCTACCGCGCAACTAGCAAGCTGAGACTGCAACTCAAGCGCACGGACTTCAGGGAAAGACCTGATGCAAACCTATGATTATTACCTCGAACGTTTACGCCGTCACTATGACACTAGTTGTGAAATGATCGCATCGACCCAGACCAACTCACCGCAGGCGGACAACTCCGCCGCCGGTAAAAACCAATCTCCCCTCAATCTCGCCTGCGCGCGCCTTAAAGCCGCCGGCCTGCGGATCACGCAACCCCGCATCGCCATCCTGACCGCCCTCATCAAGCGCGGCCAGCCCACCACGATCGAGCAGATCCACGCCGACCTCGAAAGCGGCTCCTGCGACCTCGTCACCGTTTATCGCTGCTTGAGCGCGTTCGAAGACATCGGCCTCGTCCGCCGCTCCTTCTACCACAACGGCACCAGCCTTTACGCGCTGAGCCTCGGCGAGGTTCATCCGTATCACGTCATCTGCAAGGAAACCAACCAGGTCCAGGAAATCGATCCCGAGACGACCGCCGAACTTCGCCGGAACGTCCAACAGATCGAAGATCTCCTGAAATCGCGCGGCTACAACAACGTCACGCACGTCGTCGAGTTCTTCGGCCTCGCGCCCAAGAGCTGATCGGCGCCCCGTCGGCGTCGCCTGCGCGACGATCGCCAGTGTCCATCTTCACCCACGCGGGCCCTCGAGGCCCGCGTTTTTTTGTATCCAACCGGGCGCTACAAACGCCCGGCGCCCCCTTCCTCAGGCCGTCATCGCATCGCGATGGTTTTCGCCGACCTGCGTCCAATTCACGATATTCCAAAACGCCTGCACGTAATCGCCCCGGCGATTCTGATACTTCAAATAATACGCGTGCTCCCACACATCCAGCCCGAGCACCGGCGTCGCACCTTCCATCAACGGCGAATCCTGGTTCGCGGTCGAATGCACCTGCAGCGCACCGTCCTTCACGCTCAACCACGCCCAGCCGCTCCCAAATCGCTTCGCCGCCGCGTCCGCGAACTGCGTCTTGAACGCCTCCACCGACCCAAACGCCTTCGTCAACGCCTGCTCCAACGGCCCACCCGGCTTCCGCTCGCCGCCCGGCGCGATCACCCGCCAGAACAACGCGTGGTTCGCATGCCCGCCGACATTATTCCTCACCGTCGTCCGAATCGCTTCCGGCACGCGATTGATGTTCCGCAACAGTCCCGGCAGCGACTGCTTCCGCAAATCCGGATAATTCGCCAGCGCGTTGTTCGCCGTGTTCACATAAGCCTGATGGTGCTTCGTATGATGAATCTCCATCGTCCGCGCATCGATATGCGGCTCGAGCGCATCATACGCATAACCCAGGGGCGGCAGCGAAAACGCCTGATCCGGCAACGGCGTCGTGCCCTCCGCCGGCGCCGCCTTCTCCGCTCCAAACATCGACAGCGGCATCCCGCCCAGTCCCAACAGCGCGGCTCCCGCGCCCAATGTCTTCACCACTTCACGCCGCGACAAACCACCTGGGGAAACATTCATGCGTCGACGCTAACTCCGCTAACGCGAGATGCAAGTGGGCCTTGCCAATCGCTCCTGCCGGAATTGCTGTAGCTTTTCCTCCGGCATTTTGCCGATCCACCCCACCCTCCTGTTATGCACGCTCAACTCTCCCGACGCGAAGCCCTCACCACCCTCGCCGGCGCCGCCATGATCGCCACCCTCCCCGGCCTCCGCGCCGCCCAGTCCCAAACCTCCCCCTCGCCCGCCGCACCCGCTTCTTCCGGCGGCTTTCGCCACTCCGTTTGCAAGTGGTGCTACAACAAAATCCCCCTCGACGAATTCGCCCGCGCTGCCGCCGAAATCGGCCTCCACTCCGTCGAGCTCCTCGGCCCCGAAGACTGGCCCGTCGTCAAAAAATACGGTCTCACCTGCGCCGTCGCCAACGGCACCACCACCATCCCCGACGGCTTCAACCGCCTCGAGAATCACGCCAAACAGGTGCCGACGATGATCGAACGCATCAAGGCCTGCGCCGACGCCGGCATCCCCAGCGTGATCGTCTTCTCCGGCAATCGCGCCGGCATGTCCGACGAACAGGGCCTCGAAAACTGCGTCGTCGGCGTGAAGAAAATCGTCGGCGAAGCCGAGAAACGCGGGGTCACCATCGTCATGGAGCTCCTCAACTCCCGCGTGAATCACCCCGACTACATGTGCGACAAAACCCCGTGGGGCGTCGAACTCGTCAAACGCGTCGGCTCCGAACGCTTCAAACTCCTCTACGACATCTACCACATGCAAATCATGGAGGGAGATGTCATCCGCACGATCCGCGAAAACGCCCAATACATCGGCCACTACCACACCGCCGGAAATCCGGGCCGCCACGAATTCGAACCGCAGGACGTGCAGGAGCTCAACTACCCCGCCATCATGCGCGCCATCAAAGAAACCGGCTACACCGGTTTCGTCGGCCAGGAATTCGTCCCCAGCCGCGATCCCCTCACCTCCCTTCGCGAATCCATCAAAATCTGCACCGTGTAATCCGATCCGCGGTGGAGCCCGCCGTCCCCGGCGGGCTTTTTTTGCGCCCGCCTCCCGAACCCACCCCCGCCCGCCACGGTCCGTCCCCTCCGTGCAGCGC
>JAFAAS010000080.1 GCA_023426435.1 Verrucomicrobiota bacterium
GCCGGCTCGTGCTGGTATTACCTGCGTTTCCTCGATCCGAAAAACGCCGACGCCTTCGCCTCGCCCGAAGCCCTCAACTATTGGGGCACGCCCGATCTCTACGTCGGCGGCGCCGAGCACGCCGTGCTCCATCTGCTGTATTCACGTTTCTGGCACAAGGTGCTCTTCGATCTCGGCGTCGTCCCGCAACATGAGCCGTTCAAGAAGCTCTTTCACCAAGGCATCATCCTCGGCGAAGACGGGGAAAAGATGTCGAAGAGCCGCGGCAATGTCGTGAGCCCCGACACCGTCATCGCCTCCCACGGCGCCGACACGCTTCGCCTCTACCTCATGTTCCTGGGCCCGCTCGAAGCCATGAAACCGTGGAATCCCCGCGGCATCGAGGGCGTGCATCGCTTCCTCCAAAAGGTCTGGCGCAACTGCATCGGACCGGAAGGCAGCCTCCACCCGAAAATCTCCGACAGCCCCGACTCCCCCGAGGTCGACAAACTCCTGCACAAAACGATTCAAAAGGTCGGCGACGACATCGAGAACCTGCGCTTCAACACCGCGATCTCCGCGATGATGGAGTTCAACAACGCCCTCCACGCCGCGCCGTCCATCAACCGCCGCACGATCCTGCAATTCCTCCAGCTCCTCGCGCCTTTCGCTCCGCACATGGCCGAAGAGCTCTGGGAACGTTTCGGCCAAACACCGTCGATCCAATCCGCTCCGTGGCCCAAGTTCGACCCCGCCAAACTCGCCACGTCCGAGGTCAAACTCGTCTTTCAAGTGAACGGCAAACACCGCGGCGATGCCCTCGTCGCTCCGTCGCTCGCGCAAGCCGACGCCGTCGCGCTCGCTTCCGCCCACCCCAAGGTCGCCCCTTTCATCACAGGAAAAGCGGTGAAGCGAGTGATCTACGTTCCAGGGAAAATCCTCAATTTGGTCGTCGAGAATTGAGTTGCATCCGGAGTGCAGCTTTCTAGGTATTACACCCTAGAAGCGAAGCAATCTCCCACCTCAACTCTCCCGCCTTTTATGAAGCACTCGCCTGCGCTCACCTTCTTCACGCTGGTTTTAGTGCTGTTTTCCGTCTCCAGCGCGCACGCCGCGCTGACTGGCCGCCAAAACAATCTGCTCGGTAAGTTCTTCGTGAGCAGCGTCGAGGGCGAAGTGATGTGCGTCAGCGACGGCCGCATCTTCAACCTCAGGAAGGGCGACACCATCCTCGCGCGCGGCACCGTCATCGAGACCAAGGAGAACGCGAACGTCACTTTGGTTTTCTCCAATGGCACCGGCGTTTACACCGACGAGAAGACCCGTTTCGAAATCGAAAAATTCGACCAGGAATTCTTCGCGCCCAACAATAACCTGAAGGTCGAGCCTTCGAACTCATCCACTCTGGTCGGACTCTCCACCGGCCGCGTCGTCATCAGCACCCCGCGCCTCCTCAGCGGCACCACGATGGTTTACAAGACCACGCACGCCGCCGTCGGTATTCGCGGCGAAAAAATCCTCATCGAAGCCGACGAAAAGCAGACGCACGTCGCCATGATCGCGGGCAACGCCACCGTCAACGTCCGCAATCCCGACGGCACATTCGTCTCCATCGGCAAGCGTCTCACCACCGGACAGGAAGCATTCGTAAAATACACCGTAGGCGGCGGCACCGAGGGAGGTCTCGTGCTCTCCGACGAAAGCACTCCCGAATCCTCCCCCACCGCTGCCCCCGCAACCAACGCCAGCGCCGCCGCCACCGTCGCCCTCGCCCCGACGCCCGTGCTCACCGGCAATCCAATCACGTCCGAAACCGAAGCCACCGTTCTCCGCCTCACCGGAGGCGCCCGCATGAAGCGCACCGCGAGCAGCCCCGAGGTGCCCGTCACCGAGGGCGCCAAGCTCCCCGTCGGCAGCATCCTGCTCACCGACGCCGCTGCCGAACTCCACCTCCAGCCATTCGAAGGCACCATCGCCACGCTTCGCCCCAACACCACCGTTCACATCGAAAAGCTTTCGATCACCCGCGACGGCAACGTCGTAACCAAACAAACCGGCCTCCTTGGCCTCAAAGCCGGCACCGTCATCTCGACCATCGATCCCGCCAAAATCGAGATCAACGACTACGGCGTCCGCACCCCCAAGGGCATCGCATCCGCCAAAGGCACTTCGTTCGCCGTTTCCATCGAAGACGATGAAGGCTTCACGGTCGCCACCACAGCCGACACCGTCACGTTCACCACCCCGGAGGGCACTTCCTTCGCCATCGCCGCCGGCAACGTCAGCATCACCCCCGCCGGCGGCACACCGCAGCCGCCCGTCCCGCTCGCGACCGCGATCGCCACCAACAGCAGCTTGGTCGACGTCATCCGCACCGCCCTCAACACCGTCACCAGCGTCGTTCAAAACAACGTCGGAGCTCTCCCGCCCAACTCCGCCAGCGACCTCATCACCAAAGTCGCCAGCACCGCCAGCGCCGCTCTTCCCGCCGAAGCCACCGCGATCGCTTCGCAGGTCGTCACCGCCGTGACCTGGCCTTCCTCCGCAACATCGACCATCGCCCCCGCCGCCGCGGCCGCCGTCACCGGCGCCATCACCGCTGCCGCTCCCAACCAAGCCGCTGCCATCGCAACCTCCGCCGCACTCGCCGCCCCCGCTCAAGCCGTCGCCGTCGCCGCTGCCTCAGCCCAAGCCGCCCCAGCGCAAGCCGCGCAAATCGCTTCCGCCGTCACACAGACATTCGTCCAAACCGACTCAGTCGGCAACGTCACACCCGCGACCGTTCAAAACGCGTCCGCCTTGGCTGCTGCCGTCACATCTTCGGTTCCAAATCAAGCCGCCCCCGTCGCCGCTGCGGTAATGCAGGCGCTCGCCCAGTCCGCCCCTCTCTCACCTCCTCTCGTCAACGCGCAGGTTGCCTCCACGATCGCATCCTCCGTCACCCGCGCCGCCCCCGATCAAGCCGTGCCGGTCGCCGCCACCATGATGCGCACGCTCACCCAGACGCAGACGTTTGCAGAAGCGAGCTCCCAAGTGATCGCGCAAACCGCCGCCACGCTCGCCTCCGCCGTCACCGTCGTCGTTCCGCCCCAGGCGCAGGAAGTCGCCACCGCGGTCATGCAGCTGTTGGTCCAGACCAGCCCCAACGCATCCCCCGCCGCGACCACCCAGGCCGCCGGCCTCATCGCCGCCGCCGTTTCTCAAGCCGCCCCTGGCCAGGCCGCCGCCATCAACCAAGGCCTCGCCTCCGCCACCAACCAACCCGTTTCCGCGATCCAGTCCGCTTCGCTCCAATCCGGCACGCTCGCCTCCCAAATCGCTCAACAGGTCGGCCAGATCAGCCAAACCGCCAACACGTCCTTCCAACAAGGCAACGCCACGAGTTCCGCCGTCGCCCAAAGCAGCGCGGGATCCGGCAGCGCCGCCGGCAGCGTCGCTCAAAACCCACCTTCATCCGGCGCTGGCAGCGCTCCTTCCAACCCCGCCAACGTCGCCGGCCCCGGCGGCGGCGGCGATGGCAACAGCTCCACGTCCATCATCATCACCCAATTCGATCCCAACGAGGTCTCCGATCTCACCGCCAGCCTCGAAGCCGCCCAAAACGCCCAGGCCGGCACCATCTTCGTCCCTTCCGATCCCGGCGCCGGCGGCCCAGGCACCGGCAGCGGCGGCATTGGTGGCAGCCCCACCGTGGAACCACGCCCGACGTCACCCGCCACGCCGGATTCGCATCACACGACGAGCAACTCGAATTTCAATGGGTAATCAGCCTTCGCGGCTCTTCCTAGCGACATGTCTCGATGACCCTCCGCGCGCGCATCACCTGCTGCCTTCTCGTCTCCTCCACAGTGATCCCGCACGCCCGCGCTCTCCTGAACTTCAATGAAGGCAAGGATCTCGTTTTCGTGACCGCTTCCTACAGCATCGGACTGGACACCAACGTCTTCACCCGCCAGTCCGCGGACAGCTCCACGACTCACACTCTCGCCGTTTCCGCCGACTACACGCGCAACGCCGGTCTCATCAGCGTCGCCGCCAACATCAGCGCCTCCGCCGGCCGCTTCGACGATGTCACCGGCCAGGACTTCTCCGATCCTAAATTCGCCCTCTCCTTCCGCAAACGCTACGGCCGCACCACCGGCAGCCTCGGCCTCACCGCCGGCCGCGAAAGCCAGCCCGATCCCGACGCCGGCCAGCGCACCCGCACCTGGAACACCGGCACCAACCTCAGCCTGCGCTATCCGGTCAACGACCGCTACTATCTCACCAACACTTTCGGCGCCAACACCCGCATTTACGACAACACCAATGCGTTCAGTAATCTCTGGACCTACACCGACTCCTTCGCCGTCAACTACGTTTACTCCTCGAAGCTCGACCTGAACGGCGGCTACACCGTCACCCTCAGCGAAACCTCCCGCAACACCACCGCCTGGGACCAGGGCCTCACGTTCGGCGCCAGCGGCGGCATCCTCCCAAAACTCAGCGGCAGCATCCGCGCCGGCCTTCAGCGCCGCGACAGCGAATCGCGCGTCGGCGGCGACGAGTCGTTTCATTCCTTCACGTCAGGCACCACGTTGAAATGGCTCTACTCGCGCAAACTCACCTTCAACGCCGATCTCAACCAGGATTTCTCCACCACCTCCACCGACATCTCCGTCAATCGCGCGACCGCCGGCTTGAACGCCACGTTTTCGCTCAGCAGCAAATACATCGCGAACGCCGGCGTGAGCTACACCCTCAGCGATTACCTCGGAAAAGCGGGCGAGATATCCAGCCCGGACGGCTCCACCAGCTTCAACCGCCGCGATTACATGTTCCAGTTCAACGCCAGCATCGGCGCGGCCATCACCACTCATATCCGCACGAGCCTCGCCTACTCCTACACGCTCAACACCTCCAATCTTTCCAGCGCCTCGTTCGAACGCCAGAGCCTCGCGCTCACGATCGTCGCCACTTATTGATCCGTCCGTCATGAAATCGCCGACTCGCTCTTTCGTCCGTTTGCTCACGCTCGCGTTCGTGACTCTCGCCACGTGCTTCTCCGCTTTCGCTCAATCCGGCTCCCCCGATCACAAGGAAAAACCCGATTACGTTTACCGGCTCAGCATCACCGATCGCATTCGCGTCTCCATCTTCCAGGAAGACGATCTCACCGACATCCTTCGCATCGACGCCCGCGGCAACATCAACCTCAAGCTCGTCGGCGAGCTCCGCGTCGCCGGCATGACCGTCGCCGAAGCCCAGCGCGCCATCGAGCAGGCGTATCGCGATGGCCGCTTCCTCCGCAATCCCCAGGCTTCGATCACCATCGAAGACTACGCCCTCCGCGACGTCGCCATCGAGGGCCAGGTGAAAGCCCCCGGCCGCTACGTCCTTCCCGTCGAATCCACCTACTCGATCGTCGAGCTCGTCACCAAGGCCGGCGGTCTCACCGACATCGCCAAAGGCAGCGCCGTCGTCATCACCCGCACCGCCCCCGACGGCAAACGCACGACCATCACCGTCGACGTCGACGCTCTCATCCGCGGCCGCAAGAGCAGCAATCCCAACAACTCCGCCGTCCTCCTCGAACCTGGCGACATCGTCTACGTGCCCGAGCGCATCATCTAATCCCATGCCGATCGCCGATCCTCCTTTGAAGCCGGTCCCTCATGTCACCGGCGCCCGCGACGAAGATTCGGTCGTGGAACGTCGCACGATCCGCGACTACTACATCATCCTGCGCGAACGCCTCTGGATCGCGCTCCCGCTCGCCCTCCTCGTCGCCGTCCCCATGGGCTACTTCAAAGCCCGCGAAACGCCGATGTATGCCAGCACGGCGACGATGCAGTTCGAGAAACCCGAAACCGTCGTCACTTCCCAAGCCGTCATCGATCCCGCCGTCCGCAGCGAAATCGAACTCAACACCAACATCCAGATCCTCAACTCCGGCCGCCTCCGCAGCCGCGTCATCGAATCCTTCACCCCGGACGAGGTGAAGATTCTCCAACGCCCTTTCCTCAAGGATCTCCCGCCCGGCACCCCGCCGCCCACCGCCGCCGGCGCCCTCGGCTCCGTCTCCATCGAGCCCGCCCGCAACAGCCTTCTCATCGGCATCACCGCCCGCCATCCCGATCCCGAAGCCGCCGCGCTCGTCGCCAACCGCTACGTGCGCGAATTCATGAACTTCCTCATCGAACGCGTCGGCGGCGTAAACGAGAGCGCCGTCGAATTCCTCAAAACCCGCGCCGAACAGCTCCGCAAGGAATCCGAAGACGCCGAACAGCGCCTCAACGCCTACATGAAGGCGCACAACCTCGTCTCCCTCGACAAATCCAAGGACATCGTCGGCGACCGCCTCAAAACCATCAGCGGCACCCTCACCAATGCCCAACTCGTCCGCCTCAACTTCGAGAACCAGCAAAACCTCGTCGACACCTACCGCCGCGAGGGCCGCAACCTCGTCGAGATCCAATACATCGCCAACCACGGCACCGTCCCGTCGCTCAACACCCAGCTCGCCGGCCTCCTCCAAAGCCAGGTCGTTCTCTCCGAGCGCTACTTCGAGCGCCACCCGAAGATGGTCGATCTCGCCAACCAGATCGCGATCGTCCGCGAGCAACTCGCCAAAGCTATCGACCTCGCCATCGCCGATCTCGCCACCCGCCTCAACGAGGCCCGCGAATCCGAGAAATCCCTCCAGATCGAGTTCGCCAAAGCCGAACAGGATTCCCTCCAACTCGGCGACATCTCCATCGAATACCGCTCGCTCGAAAGCAACGCCCAGATCGCCAAGTCGAACTACCTCCAGATCCTCGACCGCCTCAGCCAGACCACCACCACCAAGAATCTCGAAAAAATTCCGCTCCACCTGCTCGATCGCGCCGTCCCGCCGGGCGCACCTTACTCGCCCAACATCCGCGGCATCATCCGCAGCTGCGTCGGCATCGGCGTCCTCGTCTTCTTCGGCGTCGCCATCGGCCTGAGTTTCATCGACGACCGCATCAAGAGCGCCTGGGACGTCGAATCCTTCATCGGCGCCAATCTCCTCGGCATCATCCCGGATCTCTCCGCGATGAAGGACGACGAGAAATACTCGCTCCTCGTCGGCAACCAACAGGCCCCCGGAGTCGAGGCGTTCCTCAGCGTTTACAGCTCCGTCAAAATCCACTCCAAACTCGATTTCCCCAAATCGATCCTCGTCACCTCCACCATCCCGGGCGAAGGCAAGACGCTCATCTCCTGCAACCTCGCCGGCAGCTTCGCGCGCCACGGCAAGAACACGCTGCTCGTCGACTGCGATCTCCGCCGCCCGATGCTGCATCGCCACTTCAAACAACAGAACACCACCGGCCTCATCACGTGGTTCGAAAACGGCGCCCCGCTCGACAGCGAGCTCTCCACCAACCCGACACTCGGCATCATCAAGATCAGCGATAACCTTTCGCTCCTCTGCTCCGGCGGCCGTTCGAAAACTCCCACCGAGGTCCTCGAAAATCCGCTCTTCGCCCAACTGCTCGAAAAGCTGAAACGCGAATACGATCTCGTCATGATCGACTCGCCCCCGCTCGGCGCCGTCACCGACAGCCTCCTCATCGCCGAACGCACCGACGAGGTCATCTACGTCTGCCGCTTCAACCGCGCCTTCCGTAAACACATTCGCCTCTACATGAAGGCGCTCCGCAACGGCAAGAACGAGGTCCTCGGCGTCGTCCTCAACGGCCTCTCCCCTCGCCGCATCGAGTATTACTCCAACTACCGCTACTACCGGAGCTACAAAAAATACTACGGCTCCCAATCCTAGCGCTCTCCGGGCGCGGAGCAGGGAAAAAGGAGCAAGGAGCATGACCGCGCCGCCGACGTAATTCTGGTTTTTTCCTTCTCCCTGCCCCCTGCTCCCTGCTCCCATCGCCTCGTGCCTCTCTCCGCGTTCCTCCCGCCGAACTTCGACCCGCGCCGCCCTCTCGCCCTCATCGCCGGCCAGGGGCTCTACCCACAACTCGTCGCCGCCGCCGCCCGCCGCGCCGGTATCACCGTCAAACTCATCGCATTCGACGAGGAAACTCGCCCCGATCTCATCGCCACCTTTCCCGACTCCGACCGCCGCACGCTCCTCGTCGGACAACTCGGAAAAATGCTGAAAACACTGCGCGAGTTCGACGCCCGCTACGCGCTCATGGCCGGACAAATCTCGCCGCGCCGTCTCTTCAAAGGCCTCCACCCCGACCTCAAAGCCATTCGCATCCTCGCCTCGCTGAAACGCCGCAACGCCGAAACCATCTTCGGCGCCATCGCCGCCGAGATCGAAGCGCTCGGCATCACGCTGCTCGATGCCCGCGCCTTCCTCGACGACCAACTCGCCACCTCCGGCTGCATGACCGGTCGCTCGTTCCCCATCGAACGCGACTACATCGACCACGGCATTCACATCGCCCGCGAATGCGCGCGTCTCGACATCGGCCAGGGCTGCGTGGTCCGCAAGGGCACCGTCCTCGCCGTCGAAGCCTACGAGGGCACCGACGAAATGCTCCGCCGCGCCGGCAGCTTCAAAACCGACGGCGCCCTCTTCGTGAAAACTGTCAAAGCCAGCCAGGACTACCGTTTCGACGTCCCGTGCTTCGGCCTCCGCACCCTCGAGGTCATGCGCGAATCCGGCCTCGCCGCCGCCGCTCTCGAAACCAATCGCGTCCTCGTCCTCGATCGCCCCGCCGTCCTCGCCCAAGCCAAGACCTGGGGCATCCACCTCCTCGGCTTCGAATAACACGTGGCGGCACGCCTCCGCGCATCCCGTTTGCTCCGGCCCCCCGACTTGCGCTTTCACTCCCTCGCGCCCATCTCTTCCTCATGCAGAACGATGCCGTCCCGGTTTCCGTCAAAGGCGTGATGCCCACCGCCAACGGCTGTGCCGTCTTCCTCGGAAACGACGAGAAAACGTTTGTCATCTACGTCGACCATTCCGTCGGCAATGCCATCCAGATGACCCTCAACGGCGTCAAAAAAGATCGCCCGCTCACGCACGATCTCATCGGCAGCATCCTTCTCGGACTCGGCGCGCAGCTCGACCACATCATCGTCAACGACGCCCGCGAAGGCACCTTCTTCGCCCGCATCCTGCTCCGCATGGAGAACGAGCTGGGCAAAAAGATCGTCGAAATCGACGCACGCCCCAGCGATTCCATCGTCCTCTCGCTCCAACAAAAACGTCCCATCTTCGTCGCGCGCGCCGTCCTCGATTCCGCCGAAGACATGACCGAAATCCTCGACCGCGTCCGCCAGCAACAAGCCGAGGAATCCGACGAGGAAGAACAGCCCTGAGGATATCCTCGTCTTCCTTACGTTTGTCATTCTGAGCGAAGCGAAGTTCAGCCGAAGGCTAGCCTGACATCCACGCGCTCGCACGTGTTTGACGCCACCCGTTGATGTCCTTGCCCCCTGCTCCTTGCTCCCTGCTCCCGCCCTCGGCGCAGCCAGGCCTTCCCCTCACCGCGCTCGCGCCGATGCAGGACGTCACCGACCTCGCTTTCATGCGCGTCATCGCGCACTACGGCGCGCCCGATTACTTCTTCACCGAGTTCCTCCGCGTCCACGCCCAGTCGCGCCCTGAGAAACACATCCTCCGCTCGATCGACGAAAACACCACCGGCCGCCCGATCTTCGCCCAGCTCATCGGTGAAGACTTGCACCATCTTTCCCGCACCGCCGCCGAACTTCTCCAACATCCCGTCGCCGGCATCGACCTCAACCTCGGCTGCCCCGCTCCCAAAGTTTACAAGAAAAACGTCGGCGGCGGCCTCCTCCGCGATCTCGACCGCGTCGATCAAATCCTCGCCACGCTTCGCGCCGCCGTTCCCGGCCTTTTCACCGTCAAGGTGCGTATCGGTTTCGACGATACCTCGCCGTTCGAACGCCTCCTCGATCTGGTTAACACCCACCGCGTCGATCTCCTCAGCGTCCACGGCCGCACCGTGAAGGAAATGTATCGCAGCGAGGTCCACTACGATTTCATCGCCCGCGCCGTCGAACGCGTCCGCTGCCCCGTCCTCGCCAACGGCAACATCCTCTCCGCCCCGCGCGCCGCCGCCGTCCTCGCCCAAACCCGCGCCGCCGGCGTCATGATCGGCCGCCACGCGATCCGCAATCCGTGGATCTTCCGCCAATGCCGCGAGCAATTCTCCCACTCGCCGATCTTCGCCCCGACGCTCGCCGACGTCCGCGGCTACATCGAACACCTCTATCGCGAAACCCAAACGCCCGGCATCCCCGAGCGTTTTCACGTCAACAAGATGAAGAAATACCTCAACTTCGTTGGCCAATCCGTCGATCCCGCCGGCGCCTTCCTCCACGACATGCGCCGCACCGAATCCGAATCCCAGCTCTTCGCCGTCTGCGATCGCCACCTCCTCGCCG
>JAFAAS010000103.1 GCA_023426435.1 Verrucomicrobiota bacterium
CTACGACAACGCCGCCATGGAATCGTTTTGGAGCACACTCAAAATCGAGCATCTGTTCCGCCATCGCTTCCTCAACCCGGCCGACGCGCACCGCGCGATCTTCCACTACATCGAAGGCTTCTATAACTCCCGCAGGCTTCACTCGGCCCTTGGTTACCGAACGCCGCTCGACTTCGAATCTGTCAGCAACTAACCACATCAAATCCGCTCAACCCCGTGTCCGAAAAATCGGGGCAAGCCCAGCAGCAAAGAAAGTGAAGCGGCCCGATCGAGCGACGATCTAGCCGCGAGTCGATGCCAGCCGATCACCTCCTGCTTCAGTCGCCGCGGTTCCTCCAACACCCTCGCTCGCATTTTTTCGATCCACCCGACTGGTTCTCTCTCATCGTAACCGGCTCCATCCGATGGCGAAAAGGCCCGTTTTCTTAGGAAAACGGGCCTTTAAATTGGCGGGATGGACGGGACTCGAACCCGCGACCTTCTGCGTGACAGGCAGACGCTCTAACCAGCTGAGCTACCACCCCGTGAGGGGAAAGAGCCGGCGAACGTGTTAACCGATCCAACCCAAGTCAAGCGTGGTTTTGACCTTGTCCGCACCTGCCTCCAAAGCTACCGCTTCGCAGCAGTTTTGGCGTCACGCGGTGGTAGCTCAGCCGGATAGAGCAACGGTTTTCTAAACCGTCGGTCGCGAGTTCGAGTCTCGCCCACCGCGCCACTCGCCACACTCGAATGTCAGCGCGGGATTCCGCTTCACTGCGGCGCCGCGCGAGCTCATCGCGTAATCCCCCGTCATGAACGGTGAAGTGATTTCATGCTGGGTTCCCCGAAGCGATGACCGTCTCTTCGGCGCAGCGAGTGAACCCTCACTCCTTCGCGCTCAATTTGGCCTCACTCTCGAATCTCATGAATGCAATCCCCTCCCGCCCTCTTCGCCATCTCGCGATTGCAGCGTCTGCTCTGCTCACGCTGGCTTGCCTCGCCGAGGGCGCGCCCCGCGAGCGAATTTTGTTCAACGACGGCTGGCGCTTCCAAAAAGACGACCCGGCGGACAACACCGTCAACCTGCTCTACGACGTGCGCCCCGAGGTGCGCAACGAACGCGACGACGGCCCCGCCGACGCCCAGCCGCAAGAAGCGCAAAAAATTTCCACCGAAGCCCGGCCCGTCCTCAAACCTTGGATACTTCCCACCGGCAACGCCTTCATCAAGGATCCCGCTCGGCGCCATGTCCGGCCGCCGGGCAATCCCGGCAGCGACGTAGCCTACGTGCGCAACGATTTCGACGACCGGGCGTGGCGCGAACTCGATCTTCCGCACGATTGGGCGATCGAGGGGCCCTTCATCCCGACGGGTGACGTCGGCGGCATGGGACGCCTCCCCAGCTGGGGCATCGGCTGGTATCGAAAAAAATTGGACATTCCGGCCACCGACAGCGGCAAATCCATCTTCCTGGAGATCGACGGCGCCATGTCCTACGCGACCGTCTGGCTCAACGGCCACATCGTCGGCGGCTGGCCTTTCGGCTACTCGTCGTGGCGCGTGGACCTCACGCCTTACGTTCGTTTCGGCGCGCAAAACCAGATCGCCATCCGTCTCGACAATCCGCCGCGTTCATCCCGCTGGTATCCCGGCGGCGGCATCTATCGCAACGTCTGGCTCACCAAAACCCAGCCGGTTCGCGTCGCACAATGGGGCACTTACATCACCGCGCGCGATGTCTCCGCCTCCGCCGCGACCGTCGACGTGCAGGTCACCGTCGACAACGCCTCCGATCGCGATGCACGTGTTTCCGTTTCGACTTCGATTTTTGAACTCGGCGTCGACGACTCTCGCGCCAGCGGTCCCACCGCGACGCTCCCCTCGCGCGAAGCCACCATCGCCGCCGGCGGCAGCCTGGCCTTCGACAGCTCCGTGACCGTCTCGAATCCAAAACTATGGGGGCCGCCGCCAACCCAAACGCCCCATCGCTACATCGCCGTCACCACGGTCTCGCGCGGCGACGAAATCGTCGACACCTACGAAACGCGCTTCGGCATCCGCTCGCTCCGCTTCGACCCCGATTCCGGCATCCACGTCAACGGCGAGCGGATCCAAATCAAAGGCGTCAACCAACACCACGACCTCGGCGCACTCGGGGCCGCCTTCAATCTTCGCGCCGCCGAGCGTCAACTCGAGGTGCTCCGCGAGATGGGCTGCAACGCCATCCGCATGGCTCACAATCCGCCCGCGCCCGAACTTCTCGATCTCACCGACCGCATGGGTTTCCTCGTCGTGAACGAAAGCTACGACGTCTGGGAACGCCGCAAAACGCCGCTCGATTTTCACCTGATCTTCCCCGACTGGCACGAACAGGATCTTCGCGCGCTCATCCGCCGCGACCGCAACAACCCTTCCGTCATCCTCTGGAGCGTCGGCAACGAAGTCGGCGAACAATACACGGGCGAAGAAGGCGCCGCCGTCGCGCAACGCCTCTGCGACATCGCGCACGACGAGGACCCGACCCGCCCCACGACGAGCGCGATGAACTACGCGAAACCGGACATGCCGCTCCCCGCGGTCATCGACGTCATCAGCCTCAACTATCAAGGTCAGGGCATTCGCGACACCCCCGAATTTGAAGGCACCGATCGTATCCGCACATCGCCGCAGTTTCCCGCCTTCCGCGAGAAATTTCCCGACAAGGTCATCATGAGCAGCGAAACCGCGTCCGCTTTCAGCAGCCGCGGCGTGTATTTGTTTCCTGTTACATCCGAAACCAGCGCGCCCACGCGTGACGGACGCGGCGGCGATTCGAAATCGCGCCACGTGAGTTCCTACGAACTGCACGCCGTGGATTTCGGCGCCTCCGCCGACAAGGTCTTCGCTTCGCTCGAACGACATCCCTACGTTGCCGGCGAGTTCGTGTGGACGGGCTGGGATCACCTCGGCGAACCCACGCCCTACTACGCGTCTCGCAGCTCCTATTGCGGCATCATCGATCTCGCGGGCTTCAAAAAAGACCGGTTCTACCTCTACCAATCCCACTGGCGCCCTGAGCTTCCGATGGCGCACATCCTTCCGCACTGGACCTGGCCCGACCGTCACGGCGAAATCACGCCCATTCACGTGTTCACCTCCGGCGACGAGGCCGAACTTTTCCTCAACGGCCGCTCCCTTGGACGAAAAAAGAAGGCTCCGTTCACGTATCGACTTCGCTGGGACGATGTCGTGTATGAGCCCGGCGTGGTCGAAGTCGTCGCCTACAAAAACGGCGCGAAATGGGCCGATGCTCGCGTCGAAACCACCGGCGAAGCCACCGCGCTCGAGCTCGCGGCCGACCGCGCCTCGATCTCGGCCGATGGACGCGACCTCGCGTTCATCACCGTCAGCATCGTCGACGACGCCGGCCGCCTCGTGCCGCGAACGAATCACGACTTGAAATTCGAAATCGAGGGCCCCGGCGAAATCGTCGCAACCGACAACGGCGACCCCACCAGTTTCGAGTCGTTTCAACTGCCCCAACGCAAAGCGTTCAACGGCCTCTGCCTCGTCATCGTGCGCGCGAAACCGGGCGCGAGCGGAGAACTGCGGATCACCGCCAAAGCCGACCGTCTGCGAACAGCCAGCACCCGGGTCACCACCGCGCTCCGCTGATGAGCCTCCACCCTCATTCTCAAATCTGAGTAGCGCAACCGTTGTGCCGGCGCCTCACGGCAACAACCCTCGGCTCGTCTGCAGGGCTTAACGATCGCGAGTCGTCACTCGCCAGGCGGGAGATCAGTTCTCCCGCCTTTTTTTTCGTGTGTCACATGAGTTGCACGCAGGCTAAAGCCGGTTTTGCTCGGCGCCCAGCATGTCTCCAGCAACCGCTCGCCCCACCCGCCCGTGGCGCCGCATCTTTCGTCTTCTCGCCCTCACCACGTTCGTCGGCTGCGTCGGCTTCTGGGCCGCCAAGGGCGCCCGCATCGGCTGGAGCCAGCACCAGGTTCCGATCCAGGAAGTCGACGAGGTGACCGGCCTCGACTACGTCCGCTACGAAGACCGATTCATCCCCGGACTCGAATGGCTGGCCGGCGGTTGCGCTGTGGCCGTTTTTCTTTTCGGAACGTCATTTCTTTTCCGCTCCCACTTTTCTCAGTCCACATGAACAAAACCCTGCTGCTCCCCCTGCTCGCCTTCACGACCGCCAGCGCGTTCGCCGCGCCGACGTCCTTCGATTTCAAGGACCCGAAAGGCGTGAACACGATTCAGTTCAAGCTCGACGCCCCGCTCGAGCAGATCGCCGGCACGACCAACGGCATCACCGGCTCCGTCAGCTTCGATCCCGCCGCGCCCGAAGCGACCGCCGGCACGATCGTCGTCGACGCGAAATCGCTCACCGTCCCCAACAAGATGATGTCCGATCACATCCAGGGAGAACGCTGGCTCGACACCGCCAAGAACGACAAAATCACGTTCGAACTCAACGGCCTCACCGACGTCAAAGCCAGCGGCACCAACTACACCGGCACCGCCAAGGGCAAGCTCACGTTGCGCGGCGTCACCAAGGACATCGCCGTGCCGGTCAAGCTGAGCTACCTCGAAGGCGCGTTCGGCAAGCGTATCAACAAACCGGATGCGAAGGGCGACCTCCTCGTCGTCCGCGGCGACTTCACCGTTCTGCGCACCGACTTCGGCATCAATCCCGGCAACATGGAGGACAAGGTCTCCAACGAGATCGCGCTTTCCCTCGCTCTCGCCGGCAGCGCACCGAAGTCCTGACGCGGTTTTCTTTCCTCCAAAAATCCCAAGGACGGTCTCCCGAGACCGTCCTTTCTTTTTGCGCAGATTCCACCACCTTGTCCTCCGCACGCGAATGACTCCCGACGAATTGCAAAGCCTGATCGAAGACGCCACCGCCGATTACGCACTTGGCGACACCGCGGTCGCGATCGAGAAACTCGACCGCGCGACCTCCGCCGTTCCCTCGTCCTTCGAAGCGTGGCATGCGCTCGCAGAAGTGCACTTCTCCCTCCGCCAGCTCGACCCCGCCCTCGCCGCCGCCGAAAAGGCTCACGCCCTTCGTCCATCAGACCTCTTCATCAACACCACGCTCTCGCGCATCTGGATGGAACGCGGCGACAAAGCCCGCGCCGAACATTTCGGAGCCCAGGCCAAAATCCTCAGCTGGAAAGACCAGCTGAAAAATCCTTCGACCGAGCCTGGCCTGAACGCCTGACGCATCGGCTCTCGGCTCGTTCGGCGACTGCGTTGGCGAGACAGCTACTCGGCCCGACTCACGCCACCTTCACCGGCCGCCCGCACCGCGCTGCGCGCCATTTCCGTTTCCATTTGTTTTCGGCGGAAACGCCTCACGTCGCAATTTCGCCTGCGGCACCTCGTTCGCGAGTTCGGCCAGTTCGTCGATCACCACCGTCGGATCTTCCTCGACTCGCAGCTGCAAAAACTTCTCCCGCGCCGCTGCGAACGACGCCGGATCGTTGTGCCACTCCTCGATCAGATCGTCGAACTCCCCGGCGTTCTCCACCTTCCGACATCCCGCGCCATTGCGGAAAAATTTCCACGTGAGTTCCTCCTGCGGCATGATCCCGCCGAAGGCGTTGAACACGATCGGGCATCGATAAAAAAGCGCCTTCGCACAGGTCGTCGTGCCGCCGCGCGTCACGATCACATCGCTCACCTGCATCAGCCGGTGAACGATCTCCGAAAATCCCTCGATGTAACAATTGAACCCCGGATGCAGCGTGCGCCAGTGAAGCAGGTCGTTGTAAGCCTGCTTGTTCCTCCCACAGATCACGATCGCCTGCATCCGATCGCCATGCCGCACCAGCGGCGCCAGCAGATCGAAATGGTTGTGCGCGCCATTGCTGCCCGTCGCGAGAAACACCGTGAAACGGTCCGCGCGCAACCCGAGCTTCTTCGTCAAAAACTGCCGCCGCCCTTCCTCGTCCAAAATGTCGAGATGCGCCCGCGGCTGCATCAACAGGCCCCGCACCCGCGATCGCTCCGGCGGAATCCCCCGCTTGATGGCAAAGTCGTTCGCCGTCGCGGTGCGCGACAAATATAAATCCACCGTCGGCTCGATCCAGTTGCGCGAGTAGCCCCACCCGCCCGAAAACTCGCCGCAATACGTGGCGCAGCGCACCTGGCGTTCACCCAGAATTTTCCGCGCCAGCGGAAAATACCCGCGGTTCAAACAATCGTGCACGCTCAACACGAGATGCGGCCGAAAGTCCTTCAACACCTCCACATAGTAGTGCTGCCCGAACACCACTTTCTTCCGATTAATGAAGCTCAACAGCTCCACGATCGCGAAGAAGATTTTGTGCACCGCCGGCGCGCTGCGCTGAATGTAATTGTAGAGCCGCACGCCCGTGCGATTCACCACCGAGGAGCGTTCGAGCATCTGCTCGATCCGCACTTCGACGTCGTGCCGGTAGAGCTGGAAACACCACTCGGCAAACGCCTCCGCCCGCGCGTCGTGACCGCCGCCCGTGCTGGAGGTCAGCACCAATATGCGAACTTTCGACACGCTAGAGATCGAAGTAACGCGCCGCCGCCGCCCGCGCCACCGACGTCGGCACGACCCGCGCCAGCAAGGGCGCGAGTTGCGCCTGAAAAAATCCGCCCGACCTCACCCGACCGCTCCGCCCGCGCAACAACACGCGCCGCAAATCATCCGCCGCCCGGCTCGGCGGCGGAGCCGCACGGAGATTTCGCTCGAGCGCGTGCCAGGCTTTCTGAGCTTTCGGATGCGAAACGTTCGCGGCAGAAGACGCGGAAGACATGGCTTGGTTGAAGTCGGTGCGATAATCGCCGGGACGAAAGTCCACCACGCTGATGCCGCTCCCTCGCGTTTCAAAGATTAAACTCTCGCTCAACGCACTCAGCCCCGCCTTCGCCACATTGTAGCCGCTCATGAACGGCAGCGGAAACTCGGTCGCGAGCGAGGAGACGTTCACGATGCATCCGCGTCCGCGCGTCCTCATCCCGCGCAACGCCGCATGCGCCAGTCGCATCGTCGTCAGCAGCATCCGATCGAGCTGCCCCTGCCACGTCGCAAAATCCGTTTCGACGAAGTCCCCAAACACGCCGTAACCCGCATTGTTCACCAACAGGTCGAAACTCCCGCCGACCGAATTCGCCGCCCGCAAAAACGCCGCTTCCGCCGCCTCCGGTTCGCCCAAATCCAAAGCGACGGCCGTAAACGTCGCCGGGTGCCGCGCCGCCAAATCCGTCAACCGCCCGACGTCGCGTGCCGTCCCCCACACGCGCACGCCCTCGGCAAGCAACATTTCGACAAATGCCCGCCCCAGCCCGGCGCTCGCGCCGGTCACAAACGCATGCGCATACGTATTCGCGAGCCGTCCGCTCATTTTGGATACACCTGCGCTCCTGCGTTGAAACTCGTCGTCTTCACTCGCGTTTGAACACGATCGCGACGTTCGCCCCGCCAAACCCGCTGCTGTTTTTCAACACGACGCGCGGCGCGGTGTTTTCCGTTTGCCGGAGGATTTTCAGATCCGCACACGCCGGATCGAGTTTCGTGATGTGCGCCGATCCCGGCATGAAGCCTTCACGCATCGCCAGCGCACAGAAGCCGCTTTCCATCGCTCCCGCGAGCGAGAGCCCATGTCCGGTCAGCGCCTTCGTGCTGCTCACCGCGGGCCTCCGCGCGGGATCTTTGAACACGGACTTCAACGCCCGCGCTTCCGACACATCGCCGATCAACGTCGAGGTCGCGTGAGCATTCACGTAGTCGACTTCCTCGGGCGCGACGTTGCTCGCCCGCAGCGCACGCACCATCGCCGCTGCCGAGCCATCGCCTTCCGGATGCGAGATCGCGACGTTGTAACCATCCGACGCCTGTCCCCAGCCGAGGATCTCGCAATACGGCGTCACGCCGCGCCGCGCCACTTCGTCTTCGGTCTCAAGCACCAGCACCGTGGCGCCTCCCGTTCCCACAAAGCCGTCACGGCCGGCATCGAATGGACGCGACGCAATATTCGGATCCGTCTGCAACGAAAGCGTGCGCATCCCCGCGAACGGCAGAATGGCATCCGTGTTTCCATCTTCACCGCCCACCACGAACATTCGCTTCTGCCGCCCCAGCGCCAGATCGTCGAACGCATACCCGATCGCGTGAGCCGAGGACGCACACGCCGACGAAAATCCGCACGACGAGCCTTGGATCTTGAACGCCGCCACGAGGTTGAAATTCAACGTGCCCACGATCGATGCCACGATGCCCAGCGGCGAGCACCGCATCACGCCCAAGCGCTGCAGCCGATCGTGATGATAGTTGGTCAAAAACGGCGATCCGCCCGAAGCCGCGTAGAGCCCCGTCTCCGGATTCGAAACGTCCGCATCGGTCAGCCGCGCATCTTCAATCGCTTGCACCATCGCGCAGTGAGCGAACAGCCCGTTCGGCGCCATCGTGCGCAACAACTCGCGCTTGATCGAGTAACGCTCCGGATAGGTCCAATCCTCCTGATCGGGCGAATCCGTCGTGAATCCTTTCACCGTCCCGATCACCTTGCAGGGCACATCTGGCTTCTGAAACGGAGGATAGAGCTCAAATCCGTGACGCATCTCGCGGAGGTTCTCCCGAACCGTGGCGGCGTCGTTGCCGATGCTGGTCACAAAACCCAGCCCGGTAATAAAAATGCGAGGCATGTTCGATAAAGTAAGACAGCGCCACCGTCGCGAGACCGCTACCGATGGCAAGAACCCTGATCGAATGTGCTCCTCCACCGCGGGTCAACGCGCGCGTTTTCTCAATCTCACGATCCCCGCTGCTCCATGACAACAGGTCGAGGTCTCGCAACCGCTTACAAAAAAGGACGGCCGAACCGACCGTCCTTTTCTGAAAATCGACAGCGGGCGATCCGCTGCATCAGCCGACACTCAAGCGCCAATCGCCGCGCGCACCGGCGGGGTGGAGCTCGAGGCCGCGACGGGCGCTACCGCACTCACGGCGCCATTCACCTCAACCGGCTCCGCCACCGCATCGGCATAGCCGAACGTCAGCGTGATTTCTTCCGCGATCGCGGCCTTTTCCTGGCCCACGCGAATCGCACCTTCGAACGTCGCCAGCGGCATCTTCATGCGCTTCGGCTTGATGGACAACGTCAGGATATCGCCCGGCTTGCACACGCGATGGGCGCGCACGCCTTCGCAACCCGTGAAAAAGATCGTTTGCGGATTCACCACCTTGCCCGGCTCCACGACCATTCCTTCCAACAAGAACAGCACCGCGAGCTGGCCCAGCGCTTCGAGCATGATCGACGCAGGCAACACCGGGTTGTCCTTGAAATGGCCCTGCAGGAAGAACTCCTGACCCGAAATCTTGTATTTGCCGTTCGCTCCGCTCGAGCTGACCGACGCTTCGTTGAGGAAAAGGAACGGCGGCTGAATCGGCATCACCGCGCCAATGTGTTCGATCGGCAGGAATTTCGTCGGTTTCGGCAGCGGCAAATCGCGAATCTTGCAGTCGATGAAGGTCTTCACGTCGCCCACCGTGCGCAGATTACGCAGCTCGTCGTTATTGATGGAAAGCTGCAACACGTCCTCCACGAGGATCACGATTTCCATCATCGTCAGCGAATCGATCCCGAGGTCCTCGATCAGACGCAAATCGTCGTCTGCATCCTTCAACTTCACCCGCAGATCCGGCTCCACGAACCGCTCGATCACGCCGATCACCACCGCCGGCACATGCTCCGGGTTGCCCGTCTTCCGGAACTGCACCGCAGCCTCGAAAGTCGACGGCGAGCAGCGCTTTAGCGCCTCGCGTAGTGCGGTTTCGTCCTCCGGCGCGAACGGCTTGGCCAATACAGGAAAGGGCTTGTTCGTCGCCGTATTTTGAGGGAGTGTTTCGGACATTGGTGTGCTGCAAGGTTGGTCCCGCTAGTTGGAAAGTAAACCCCTAATTGAGCGCGGGCGGTGGCCTTAAATGAGGGTTGAAATCAAGCCGCGGGAAAGCAGGCGCCGGGCCATCAGGCATATCGTTGCCAGTTGACCGGCCAGTGAATAGCTCGTTCCCTCCGCGTTCGGTCGGATGCGCGTCCGCGCTCCTCTCGACATGAGCAACTCGACTCCCGACGCCGCCCTTCCGCCAGTCTTTCTGATCACGCACGAGTTCTATCCGCGACGCGGCGGCATCGCGACGTTCGCCGAAGAAATTGCGAAGGCCAGTGTCAGTCTCGGCTACGATCTCGAAGTCTGGGCCCAATCGGCTCCCTCCAACGCGCCCGAAAAGCCGTGGCCCTTCCGCCTCCGTCGTCTGCCACTCAAGGGCACTCACGATCTTTGGTGCCAGCTGCGCCTCGCCGCCCAAGTCGTGCGCGCCCGCCGTCGCTTGCGTCACGCCATCGTCTATCTGCCCGAACCCGGCCCGATGCTGACGATGATGCTGCTCCAGTTTTTCCACGCGTTTCGCCCGGGTCGACTCGTGCTCACCTTTCACGGTTCCGAAATTCTGAAGTTCGCCCACAGCCCATGGCGCCGCAGTCTCGCCCGCCGGCTCATCGGCCACGCCACCCGGATCACCACGCTGACCAACTACACGCAGGAACTGCTGCTCTCGCACTTCCCCGAAGCCGCCGATAAAATCCACCTCACGCCTGGAGCTCTGCGCACCGACTTCGCCGTGCTGCCGCAGCGTCGCGCCGCCCACCACGACAAAATCATCGTCCTCACCGTCGGCCGCCTGCACCCGCGCAAAGGCCAACTGCTCACGCTCGAAGCGCTCCAGATGCTCGCGCCCGACGTTCGCGCGAGGCTCGAATACTGGATCGTCGGCGGCCAAAGCAAAAACAACTACGAGTCCCTCCTCCGCGCCGCCGCCGCCCGCCATCCCGATCTTGCCGTGCGATTCTTGGGCAATCTGCCCGACGACGAGCTTTCCGACGTTTACGAACGCGCGGACATTTTCGCGATGACCAGCGTCAACCATCGCCACAGCATCGAAGGTTTCGGCTTGGTTTACCTCGAAGCCTCCGCCCACGGCCTCCCCGTCGTCGCCCACGATGTCGGCGGCGTCGCCGAAGCCGTGGTCGATGGTGTCACCGGTTTGCTCGTGCCGCCAAACCGCCCGGCCCAACTCGCCGCCGCCTTCGAACAACTCGTCTTCGATCCCGAACTCCGCCGCCGCCTGGGCGAAGCCGGCCGCTCCTGGTCTCAACGCAACTGCTGGCGCAAATCCGCCGAAGCCCTCTTCCGTCCTCTCGCCTCCGACGCATGATCCAAACCCGCGCCACCGTTACGGTCCGCTACGCCGAAACCGACATGATGGGCATCGTCTATCATGCCAACTATCTGCCTTGGTTCGAAGTCGCGCGCACCCAACTCCTCCGCGAACAAGGCTTCCCTTATCGTCAGCTCGAGACCGACGGCTATCGCATCCCCGTGCTCGAGGTAACCGCCAAATACCGTCGTCCCGCCCTCTACGACGACACGCTCACCATCGTCGCCACGATCCGCGAAAAACCGCTGCTGCGCATCCGCATCGACTACGAAGTTTTTCGCGGCGACGAGCTCCTCGCCACCGGCGCCTCCGCCCATGCGTTCTGCGATCTGCGCGGCCAGCCCACTCGCCCGCCTCCGGCCTTCGTCGCGCGCATGAACGAGCTCTTCCGGTAGGGCGAGGCGTCCCGCCGAGCCGCCCCGACCAGCGAACTCATTCCGCCTTTCAAACTCCCTCGCTTTCCTCCGCCCGATACTCCGCCAGCACCATCTCATCCGCCTCCGACTCGCGCGCTTCCTTCAACACCTCTCGCGCCCGCTCCGCGCCCGCGATGCGAAACACCGCCCACACCGCGTGCGCGCGGACCAGCGGCACGCCTTCGCCCGCGAGACGTATCAGTTCTTCCAACACGCTTTCGTCCCGCGCATTTCCCGCCACCACGCAGGCATTCCGCAACAATCCCGCCAGCTTGGCCCGCTTGATCGGCGTCCGCCGAAACACCGCCGCAAACCGCTCCGGCGTTAACTGCAAGATCTCCCGCAGCGTCAACTCGCCCAACTCCCGGCGCGCCACCAGCAACACCTCGCGCCCCGCCTGCGCAAAACGGTTCCACGGACACACCTCCGCGCACACGTCGCATCCATAGATCCGCGACCCGATCCCCGCCCGCAGCTCGCGCGGAATCGCTCCACGATTTTCGATCGTCTGATACGACACGCATCGGCGCGAATCCACCACGCCCGGCGCCACCAACGCCGCCGTCGGGCACGCCTCCAAACACCGGGTGCAACTCCCGCACAACAATCCCACCGATCCTTCCTCTCCCGCCCTCACCACCCGATTGCGCAAGGGCTCATCCGGCTCGATCTCCGCGCGCGTCAAAATCGCCGCGAGCAACAACCAGTTTCCATGCTCGCGCGAAATCATCATCGCGTTCTTCCCCACAAATCCCACACCCGCCCGCGCCGCCCAGCTCCGCTCCAACACCGGTCCGGTGTCCACGTAGTAGCGATAATCTTCGCCACTCACGCCATAGACTTCCTCGATCGCTTTTCCCGCCGCCACCAAGCCGGGCTTCACCGTATCGTGATAATCTTCGTGCAACGCATACCGCGCCCACACCGGCCCGCCGGCTCCTTCCTCCGCGCTCCCGGCCGCCGGCTCCCCGCTCCCATAATTCACCGCAAGCGCAATCACCGTCTTCGCTCCCGCCAACACGAGCGATGGATCGCCCCGTTTCTCCGCCGTGCGCTCCATCCACGCCATCTCGCCTTGCCTGCCTTCAAGCAACCAATCGTCCAACGCCGCCCGATCGTTCAACAACCGCCCCGCCGCCGCGAACCGCACCACGTCGAAACCGAGCGCGCGCAACCGCCGCCGCAACTCCTCCCTTCGCTCCACGTTCATCCCCGCCTTTCTCGCGACCGCACGAACTCCTGCGCATCCCGCCGCCACGCCCGCATCACATGGGCAACAATATCATTCAACGGCCGCGCATCCGTCAAAATCACCGTCCCCGCCCGCTTGTAGATCGGCTCCCGCGCCGCATACAACGCCCGCACCCGCACCTCCGGATCCTCCACGTTCAACAAGGGCCGGTGCCGGTGCCGCGCCGTCCGCGCGAGAATCGTTTCGATCGAGGCATGCAGGCACACCACCACGCCGCGCTCTTTCAACGCGTCCAACATCCCCGGCTGCACCACGAGTCCGCCGCCACACGACACCACCGCGCGCGTCGCCGCATGCCCGCCTTCGATGAACGTCCGCTCCATCGCTCGAAACGCCGCCTCCCCGTCCGTCGCAAAAATATCCGCGATCGTCCGCCCTTGCTGCCGCTCGATCTCCTGATCGCTGTCGATCATCTCGAAACCCAGCCGCTGCGCGACCGCGCGTCCGATCGTCGTCTTCCCCGTGCCCATAAAACCCACGAGGTAAAGATTCACGTCAGCCGCGTTCATGTCAGGCCGACAACCCAACGTTGCGCCTTCGCCCTTGCCAATCGCGAAAAACCGCCCCGCCGTCGCCGGACCGCCTGCCCCCCAAAAAGAAAAAGCCCCGGCATTCCACCGGGGCTTCGTTCATCGGAAATCTTCGCGCCTCACTGGTTCGTCGAATCCGTCGCGCCCGCGGGCGCCGGATTCACGTCGATCAACTCCACATCGAACACCAGCGTCGCCGCCGGCGGGATCTCGCCCTGACCGTTCTCGCCGTAAGCGAGTTGCGGCGGAATATAGAGCTTCATCTTTCCGCCCTTCGAAATCTTCTGCAGCCCTTCCGTCCAACCAGGGATGACTTCATTCAAACGAATTTCGATCGGCTCTCCGCGCTCCACCGAGCTGTCGAACACCGCCCCGTTGACCAGCCTGCCCGTGTAGTGCACGCGCACCGTGTCTTCCGGCTTCGGCGACACACCCGAACCCGGGTTCTCGATCTCATACGCCAGTCCGCTCGGCAACACCACCACGCCGCTCTTCGCCTTCATCTGCTCCATGAACGCCGTGCCTTCCGTCGTGCTCTGCTCGCGCATCCGGCCGAGATACGTCGTCTGCTTGCGCTCCATGAAGCTCTGGAACGATCCGCGAATCGCATCCATGTCATGCGGCGATTCCTCACCCGAAGCCGCCGCGCGCAAACCTTTGATCACCGCCTCCACTTCCGCTTCCGAGAAATCCAACTCCCGCAAACCCGACTGCCGGCCCAGCATCCAGCCGAGTTGCTCGGCCACTTGCTCGTCCGTGAAGTTCGCCGCCGGCGCGGCCGTGGCCGCCGCCGACTGAGCCGGAGGCGTCGCCGCATTATCCTGCGCGCGCGACGCAGCCGTGAGACCGAGCACCAGCGCCAAGGCCGGAAGAAGGGACGTTAATTTCATGGGGGGAATTTTCGGAAGCAGTATGTGAAAACCCGCGACACGTTTTGTGCCGCGGATTTTCGGGTCTGCCACCCACCCCGCCCGATAGCAATCAATTACTCCCCGCTTGTGTCGCCCTCGCGACGCCCCTCAATGTCCCGCCTTTCATGAATCCCGACCAATTCTGGACCAGCCAGGACGGCCAGATCCTCACCGTCAAAAACAAGGACGACCGCACCGTCGCCCTCACGCTCGCATTCTGGCCCCGCAACCCCGCCGAGTTCGATTTTCTCAAATCCGTCCTTCCCCATCTCAAGTTCACCGAGCGCAGCTCCCTCGCCCGCATCGGCATCGAGATGCTCACCCACGGCTCGCCACGCGTCGAAGGCAACCGCCTCGAGCTCGAGGTCGACGCCTTCATCTTCGACCCGAGTTTTCCCAACGCGCCCTACTGGAAAAAACTCCTCCGTTCCGGCGCCCCCGTCGGCCGCCTCTTCCACGCACCGTCCGCCTGCAAACTCTCCACCGCGGAAATTTGGGAGGCCGTGAAGGAAAACCGCCTCAAGCTGCCCAACACCATCTCCATCGACCGCGAGGGTCGCGTCTATCTCACGCCCCACCAAGTCTCCTACACGCTCAACCCCAAGCTCCAGCGGCTCTCCTTCGAGCGCATCGTCAGCGGCAACGCCGGCCGCGCCTTCATCGACAAGGTCCAGGTCCGCCACGAAGCCTCCCCGCTCACCATCCCGCCGCACTCCGGCATTCTCACGAGCTGCTCGATGTATCTGAAAGAGCACTTCGTCGTCCTCAACCAGGGCCAGGGCAACTTCGGCATCCACACGAGCGCCATCCTCCTCGATCCGATCAAGACGTTCGGCACGAACATCATGCTCGAGATCTACAACTCGGGCGATCAACCCGTCGTAAATCCCCTCGTCTCCGTCGAAATCTTCCGCGCCCCCGAAGCCAGCGACCCCGAATTCAAAACCCTCGCCAAGAAACGCCAGCGCCTCTTCGCCGCCGCCACCGAGCTCTACAAGGCGATCGACGCCCACCCGCCGCGCGACAACGCCGAGTCCAAACCGCGCACCAAGATCACCGTCAAACACCAGAGCGCCACGATGGAAAATCGGTCGCTCTTCATGCGCTTCGGCGACGACGTCAAAAAGGTCATCGGCGAAAACGGCGACTCCGGCGGCCACCGCACCATGATCCAGGCACTCGACGCCGCACCCGACAACGCCGACACCCTCGTCCTCGACTACTTCCCCGACCTGCTCGAACACACCGAGCTCGTCACCCGCATCGGCGAGGTCCGCCCCCGACGCCTCATCTTCCGCCACGCGTCACGCACGCACGGATACTTCCTTTCGAGCAACGCCCACGCGCGGCTCGACATGTTCGATGCCATCGGCCTCCAGGTTTACTGGTATGACGAGATGAGCGGCGACCTCTACCGCCACACTTACAAGAAGGATCACGGCTTCTTCGTCCGCGAGGAAATCGCCCGCAAATTCCAGGAGTGCACCATCCTCGCGTTCTACGGTTCCGCCGTCGGTCTCGACGCGCCGGATACCGCGCGCATCTCCGGACTCGTCGACAAGCTCACCGGCTTCTTCGGCCACAACCTCGGCGTCCTCACCGGCGGCGGCGGCGGCGTCATGCGCCTCGCCACCGAACAAGCCCGCTCCAAAGGCGCGCTCACCGGCGCCTGCTTCCTCGAACTCGAAGCCCAGCCACCCGAGCTCGGTGTTGATTTTTTCAATACGTTTCAGGAAGCATCCCGCCACTTCCGCCAAAAGTGGTTCGAAGCCGCCGATTTTTGCATCTTCAACGTCGGCGGCGTCGGCACCCTCGAGGAAATCGGCATCGAGATGTGCAATCTCAAACTCGGCATCCGCCCGCGCGTTCCCTACGTGTTCTTCAACGCCCGCTTCTGGGGCTCCCTCCGCAAGCAGCTCCGCGAAATGGTCGTCACCAAACGAGCGCCCGCCTGGATCCTCGACTACGTCCTCTTCACCGACGACCCCGACGAGGTCGTCTCCTTCTACCGCCAAAAACTCCAAGTCCTCTAACTCCATTTTGTCATTCTGAGCGCAGCGAAGAATCCAGCTGGATTCGCGCAGCCACTTCAGCGCCCAACCCCCTTTCATGCCCAACCTTCCCCGCTCCATCCTCGTCGTCGGCTCCGGCGGACGCGAACACGCGCTCGTCGCCGCGCTTCATCGTTCGCCTTCCGCCCCCAAGCTCTTCTGCGCGCCCGGCAACCCAGGCATCGCCGAGCTTGCCACCTGCGAAGCCGTCGCCGCCGATGACGTCCCAGGCCTCGTCGCCCTCGCGCAGCGGTTGAACATCGAATTCGTCGTCGTCGGCCCCGAAGTCCCGCTCGCCCTGGGCCTCGTCGACGAACTCGCCAAGATCGGCATCCCCGCCTACGGCCCCAAAGCCGACGGCGCGCGGCTCGAAGCGTCGAAGATCTACACGAAGGAAATCCTTCAAAAATACAAAATCCCCACCGCGCCCGCCGCGTTCTTCTCCGACCCCGTCGCCGCCATCGATTACATCCGCTCTCGCCCCGCCCCGATCGTCGTCAAAGCCGACGGCCTCGCCGCCGGCAAGGGCGTCGTTGTCGCCCAAACCCACGCCGAAGCCGAGTCCGCCGTCCACCAGCTCCTCGCCCTCCCCACCCAATCGAAAACCGAAAATCCAAATTCGAAAATCCTCATCGAGGACTGCCTCACCGGCGAAGAAACCTCCATCCTCGTCGTCGTCTCCGGCCGCGATTACGTCATCCTCCCGACTTCGCAGGATCACAAACGCATCGGCGACGGCGACACCGGCCCGAACACCGGCGGCATGGGCACCTACTCGCCCGCCGAGGTCGTCACGCCCGCGCTCCTTGCCCGCATCGAGCGCGAAATCGTTCGCCCGTCCGTCGACGCCATCGCGTCCGAAGGTATCCATTTCGTGGGGACGCTGTTCATCGGCATCATGCTCACCCCCGATGGACCGAGCGTGCTGGAATACAACACCCGTTTCGGCGATCCCGAAACCCAGGTCGTTCTCCCGCGCCTCGAAACCGATTTTCTCGCACTCCTCTGGGCCGCCACCCAGGGCGAACTCGCGCGCATCCAACTCAAGATTCGCCCGGAACACGCGCTCTGCGTCGTCGTCGCCGCGCGCGGCTACCCCAACTCCTACCCGAAGGGCGATCTCATCGGTCTCCCAAACATCCTGCCGACGTCCGTCTCGATTTTCCACGCCGGCACCGCACGCAACGCCGCCGGCCATCTCGTCACCAACGGCGGCCGCGTCCTCGGCGTCACCGCGCTCGCGCCCACGCTCCGCCACGCGTCCGTCGACGCCTACGCCGTCTGCGACGCCATTCAGTGCACGAGCAAATACTTCCGCCGCGACATCGGTGCCCGCCAGCTTCGCCGCACATGATGTCGCCGGATTGCGCTTACCGACTCCGGCCTTTGCAAACCCCGCGTTTTGGTGTCCATTCGGCGTTCGCTCATGCCTGATACTGTGCTCGTCGTTTGCACCGCCAACATCTGCCGCAGCCCCATGGCTGCGGGCTTGTTGCAGCACGCTCTGGCCGCCCAGCCCGAGCCGCTCCGCTCCGTCAAAGTCGAATCGGCCGGCGTCGCCGCCCGCACCGGCGAGCGCGTCTCCGAAAACTCCGTCCTCGCCCTCCGCAAGGTCGGCATCGACATCTCGCAACACACCAGCCGCGCCCTCACGCAAGAAATGCTCGATCGAGCCGCGGTCATCATCTGCATGACCGAGTCGCATCGCGCGATGATCCAGCTCCAGGCCGAGCCGCCGCCGAAACACATTCACCTTTTTCGCGAGTTCATGCCCGACGGCGCCGACAAGGAAATCCCCGACCCCTTCGGCGGCCCGCTCAAGATCTACGAGATCTCCCGCGACGAGATGGTCGAAGCCATCCCCTCACTGGTCGAATATCTCAAAACGCGGCTGACCTCCAAGTCGCAGTGATTTTGGATTCCCGCCTTTCGATTTTCGATTCTAGCTGAGCCTTCCGCCGATTCGAAAATCGAAAATCCAAATTCGAAAATCGCCTGACACTCCTCTCATGCTCAACGCCTCGCCGCTTCAATCCCTCGACCCGCTCGTTTACTCCGCCATCTCGGAGGAGTTTCACCGCCAGCAGAGCCACATCGAGCTGATCGCCTCCGAAAACTTCACCTACCCCGCCGTCATGGAGGCGCAGGGCAGCGTCCTCACCAACAAATACGCCGAGGGCTATCCCGCGAAGCGTTGGTATGGCGGTTGTGAATACGTCGACAAGATCGAGCTCCTCGCCATCGAGCGCGCCAAACAACTCTTCGGCGCCGAGCACGCCAACGTCCAGCCGCACTCCGGCGCCCAAGCCAACGCCGCCGTTTACGCCGCCGTCCTCCAGCCGGGCGACAAGGTTCTCGGCATGAACCTCTCCCACGGCGGCCACCTCACGCACGGCAATCCCGCCAATTTCTCCGGCAAGCTTTACAACTTCTGCCAATACGGCGTTCGCGAAGACAACGGCCTCATCGACTACGACGAGCTCGCCACTGTCGCCCAACGCGAAAAGCCGAAGATGATCACCGTCGGCGCCTCCGCCTACTCGCGCATCATCGACTTCGCCCGCATGGCCGAAATCGCTCAAAGCGTCGGCGCGCTCCTCTTCGCCGACATCGCGCACATCGCCGGCCTCGTCGCCGCAGGCGTCCATCCGTCGCCCGTCCCGCACGCCGATTTCGTCACGACGACCACCCACAAAACCCTTCGCGGCCCGCGCGGCGGTCTCATCATGTGCAAGGCCGCACACGCCAAAGCGATCGATTCCGCCGTCTTCCCCGGCACCCAAGGCGGTCCGCTCATGCACGTCATCGCCGCGAAAGCCGTCTGCTTCGGCGAATGCCTCAAACCCGAGTTCAAGGCCTACTCCGAGCAAATCGTCAAAAACGCCAAGGCCCTCGCCGCCGCCTTCCTCTCGCGCGGCTACAAGCTCGTTTCCGGCGGCACCGACAATCACCTCTTCCTCGTCGACCTCCGCACCAAGTTCCCCGAACTCACCGCGAAGAAAGCCCAGGAGACCCTCGATCTCGCGAACATCACGTGTAACAAAAACACCGTGCCGTTTGAAACACGCTCTCCGTTTCAAGGCTCCGGCATCCGCCTCGGCACGCCCGCGGTCACGAGCCGCGGCTTCAAGGAAGCCGACATGGAAGAAATCGCTTCGTGCATCGACGCCGTCCTCGCCGCTATCGGCACCGACCGCGAACCGACCGCGATCGCCGACACCAAGAAGCGCGTCGTCGCCCTCAGCGCCCGCTTCCCGCTCCCTTATCGGCTCGCCTAACGGCGAAACCCGGCGCCTTCGCCGGGTTTTCCTTCGTCGTAGCAGCACGCCTCCGTGCGTGCTGGCTCGCGACCATCGCATCGGCCGACACCTCCGCCTGCCGCGCCGCTGACGGCCGATCTTACTTCTCGCTCGCCGCTTCGTCGGCCTGCAACCGCCGCGCCATCGGCGCCAGCCGGCTCAACATCAAACTGGGCGGCGGCGACGAATCCACGAGCGCAAGAAACTTCTCGCGTCGCTTCACGAGCACCTCCCTGAGCTGCTCCTTCTGCGTCTCGTCCAAATTCAAATCCTTCACGTTCCACTCGAGCCGCATCGGCACCACCACGATCGCGAGCATCTTGTGCAGCGGCTTCTGCTGCAGGTTTACGATCTCCTCGGGCGTAAGCGGCGTGGGAAGATTCCACTCCTTGTCTTCCTGCGCGCGCAAATCCGCATACTTCTTCACGATCTTGTGGAAAACTTCGCGCTGATCCGGACGCAGGAGCGCGTCGATGTCGCGATCGAGTTCGCGATCGATCTCCAACATCCGCAGCCGGAACTTCTCCACCTCGGGCCCGAGTTGGCGCAATTGCGCCGCGATCTTCGCCACATCCGGCGACGG
Source organism: Verrucomicrobiota bacterium (assembly GCA_023426435.1). Lineage (GTDB taxonomy): Bacteria > Verrucomicrobiota > Verrucomicrobiia > Opitutales > Opitutaceae > Opitutus. The sequence continues at coordinate 20,270 of JAFAAS010000103.1, forward strand.
GGCCGCCGGTTCCGTCTTCGCCGGACCCTTGTTGCCCGAAAGCTCGCTCAACAGCTGCGGCGGCGGCGGCACCTTGCACGAGGTGCGCTCCGCCCAGCGGCCAGCCACAAAGCCAGCCCCAAGCACCACAACGGTGAGAAGCGCAATCAGAACCCGCTGCTTCATCGCACCTGACCCAGGCGCTCCATCTCCGCCGCCACCGCTTCCCAGCCGGCGAGATTGCGCGCCGTCTCATCCGCCGCTTGCCGCGAATGGACAAAAAAGATCGCTGCCAGACAAACCGCCGCCGTCGCGGCGCTCAGCAAGCATTGGCTGTAAAAGGTCGGCGCCAGATCGCGTGCGGCCCGCAGCGTCCGTTCCGCAAATCCGGGACGGAGCATCGCCGCCCCGTGCTCCTGCAAGGCGAGCCAGGCGTAAGATTCAGGTTTCATGTGGTCTTTGATAATACTGACGAAGCTTTTCCCGCGCACGATGCAAGCGGGCTTTGACCGCCATCACGCTCGTCCCGGTCGCCTCCGCCATTTCGACCTGGCTCCGGCCTTCCTGCGCGAGCGCCAGCAACGCGCGATCCTTCGGCGGCAATTGCTGCAACGCATGCCGCAAGGCGTCCAACTCCTCGCTGTCCACCGCGCCCGGAGGCTCCGGAATGTTTTCGTGCTCCGCCGCGAAGGGCGTGAAAATCCGCCTCAGCTTCTGCCGCCGCAAATGATCGATGCACGTATTGCGCGCCAGCCGGAAGAGCCACGCCTCGAACTGCGCCACGTCGTGCAAACGCGCCAGCGCCCGGATCATCTTGATGAACACCTGCTGCGCCAGATCCTCCACCGCATCCGGCCGCCCCGTGATCGCGTAAACGAATCCCGCAATCCGCCGCTGATAATTGAAAATGAGCGTGCGCTGGGCTCCTTCGTCCCCCTCCTGCGCCTGCCGAACGAGCTCGGCGAGCGCGGCCGCTGCAGACTGATCCGTGCGTGCGCATTCGTCAGTTGGGCCTGACGGGGGAGCTGTGGGAAGGTTGCGGATTTGGTCTTCCTCCCGGACCCGCGTTCCCCGTGCAACACTTCTTATCGGCATGATTTGATTCTCTGCAGACTTACGGCCCCGAAAAGCAACGCACTCCGCGGCACAGTGCAAGCTCCCGCTTCGCCCTGCCCATTGTAAGGCGGGGTCCCCCGCCCCCGCCGTTTAGCTTGGAAACGCCAACCACCCGCAACGCCTACTGCAGCATCCTCACCCGCCGGTCTTTCCGCGGAAATTGCAGCGTCACCAGCGTGCCCACCCCTTCCTTGCTCTCGATCCCAATCTGCCCGCCATGATCGCGCATGATCCGCTGCACGATCATCAAACCCAACCCGCTGCCGCCCACTTTCGTCGTGTGATACGGCTGAAAAAGCCTCACCAGATCCTCCTGCTTGATCCCGGCGCCGTTGTCGCCGAACAACAAATACACGTTGTCGTCATCCGCATGCGTGCGAATCCGCAACCGCCCGCCCGGCTGCATCGCCTCCACCGCATTCTTCGTGATGTTGAAGAACACCTGCTTCAGCTGATTCCGATCCGCCATGATCACCGGCAAATCGCGCGGCGTCTCCGCTTCGATCTCGATCCCGCGATCCGCCAGCTCGCTGTGCTGAAACCGCAGCACTTCAGCCAGCACATCCGTGACCAGCGTCTCCGCCAAATCCGGCGGACGCGGCCGGATCGCCTCCAGAAAATTCGTGATGATCCCGTCGAGCCGCTGCACTTCCGCCTGACACACCGCAATCGAATCCGCCAGCGCCGCACTGTCCTTGTCGCGCGCTCCTTTCAACTTCTTCAACCGCCGCTCGATCAACTGCAGGTGAATCGTCAGCGAGTTCAACGGATTCCCCAACTCGTGCGCCACCCCCGCCGCCAGCAACAAAATCGACGAGGTCCGCTCGCTCTCGATGCGCGCCTCGGTCGAAAGCTTGTCGCGCGTGATATCCGATAAAATCACCGCAAACTTCCTCGTCGCCGCGCGCCCTTCCCCCCGAAACGGCACCATGTAAAGCCGCACCGTCCTCGGCTCCGGATACGTCAGCTCAAACTCCCGCGCCACCACCGGCATCGCCGTCACACCTTCCGCCTCCAGCGCCGGCTCGAGCGACTTCCTCAACCCCGGCGCCAGCCGCCACAAGGTCTGCCCGCTCAAATCCTCGTCCGCCAACCCGATCAACCGCTGCGCCGCCCGATTCGCATATTCGATATGCCCGCCCGCCCCAATCACCAGCACGCCTTCCTGCAGCGTATTGAAGATGTCTTCGAACAGCCCGCGCTCCCGCGCCAGCCGCTGCACGAGATTCGCCAGGTTCACCGCGTCCAGCGTCTCGACACGGCCAAGCACACGATCGAGCGATGAGTTCTTCTTCCCAGGCATGAAAAGTGAAAATGCCTCTCAACTCCCCAACCCTCAACTCTCAACTCTCGCCCCCTCACCCTTCCTCAAACATCTGCATCTGCGCCGGATCGACCCGCACCGCCAGCAGCTTCCGCAGGAACATCTCCCGATGCTCCAAACACCGCCCCAGCCGCAACACCGCCTCGCGATGCTCTTCCGTGCCGTAGCCTTTGTGCTGCGCGAATCCATATCCTGGATACTTCGCATCCAGCTCGCACATCAAGCGGTCCCGCGCCACCTTCGCCACGATCGACGCCATCGCGATGCAGAGCGACCGCGCGTCGCCGTTCACGAGCGCCGTGTGCGGATACGGAAAATTCCGCAGCGGCAACCCGTCGATCATCACCCGCGCCGACACCGTCGGCACAAACGCCGCCCGCTCCTCCAAGGTCGTGAACAAATCCGGCTCCGCCTTCCGCTCGAACGCTTCCGGCGGATGAATCGCCTCCAACGCCCGCCGCATCGCCAGCTTCGTCGCTCCAAGAATGTTCCACTGCGCAATCTCCTCCACGCCCGCCACGCCGAAATGCGCGTGAATCAATCCATTCGCCGCCAGCGTCTCGAACTCGTTCCACAACTCTTCCCGCTGCTCCGACGACAACAGCTTCGAGTCGTTCACCCGCCCCGCCTTCGTCAGCGCCCACCGGCACTCCAGAAACTCCCGCGTCACCAACACCGCCGCCGCCACCACCGGCCCCGCAAACGCGCCGCGCCCCACCTCATCCACCCCAATGAGGCTCCCCACATCCGCGATCTGCTTCAGATCGAACGCCCGCAACTGTCTCCGTTTCGGCATTACAATTCAGTGAATAACAAACCTGTCATTCTGAGCGAAGCGAAGAATCCACGGCCTCATTCGCCTCTGCCTCACGCCAACGAGAAACTCCCTTCCTCACCACTCCATCCTCTCCTTCGGCTCCTTCAACGGCAACTCGTCCAGCTTCCCCGCCGCCGAGACAACTTCATACGCCGTCCGGAAATGCAGCTTCGCAAACTCCCCCAACGCCCGCGCGCCAAATTTCGCGATGATCTCATGCGCCTGCTGCTTCACCAGCGGCCCCGCGCCTTTCTGCAACTTCGCCCCAAACCGCTTCGACAACAGATTCATCTGCCGCACGAATTCCGCCCGCGCCACCACCGACGCCGCCGCGACCACCGGATCTTCTTCCGCCTTCGTCCGCATCCGCAGATCGAAATCCTTCACCCCTTTTTTCGCCAGCTCCCGCTGCGCCAGCGGCTGCTCCGAAAACTGGTCCAACAATCCCCACGACACCCGCTTCGCCGTCAGCGCCTGCTCCAGCGCCGTCGCATGCTGCCACGCCAGCAACCGGTTCAAATTCGCCCCCGGCCGCGACATCAACTCATTGTATTTCGGCATCCCGCAATAACAGGTCCGCACCACCACGCCCGGCGTCTCCCGAATCGCCCTATCCAATTCCAGGATACGCGTCTCCGTGATCTTCTTCGAATCCTGCACACCCGCCTTCCGCCAGCCTTCGATCGCCGGCCGTTCCGCAATCACCGTCGCCGCAACCACCGGCCCAAAAAAATCGCCCTTTCCGCTCTCGTCCAACCCCGCGTGCGGCTCGAACCAATCCGGATGCAACACCTCGTCGTAGCCCAGCTTCGGCGCGCCCGTGACCTCCGGCTCGAGCGTCATCGTCACAAACTCCTCCGTCCCTTTCCCCGCGATCACGACCTTCCCGCTCGTGTAAGCCGACACGTTCATCTTCGCCGCGTCCGACTTGTAAGCGAACCGCGTGTAAGCGACTTCGAATGGCGTAAACCCCCGCGCTTCGCAGATCGCGCGCAGCTTCTCCATCTGCGCGTCATCGAGCTTCACCGTGTAGCTCGCCAGCTTCTTCGGCGCGTCATCCTCGTTCTGCTTTTTCGCCATGGAAGACCATAGCCGCAAAGAGGCGCAGAAAGCGCAAAACAGAAAAAAAACTCCGCGGCTCCTCGATCTTCTGTTCGCGTCTTTCGCGTTTCGCGGGCGACGGGTATTCTTCTTGCGCCTTCTGCGCCTCTTTGCGGCCAATCTCCTCCTCCATGCCGAGCCCTTCCGTGACCGCCCTCCTCGCGGCCAAAACCGAATTCCAATCCGCCTTGCTCGGCTGGTATCGCGCCCACGCCCGCGCCCTCCCTTGGCGCGATTCGCCCTCTCCTTACAAAACCGTCGTCAGCGAATTCATGCTTCAGCAGACGCAGGTAAAAACCGTCCTGCCTTACTTCGCCCGCTGGCTCGCCGAGTTCCCCGACTTCACCTCCCTCGCCGCCGCTCCCGAATCGCGCGTGCTCAAACTCTGGGAAGGTCTCGGCTACTACTCGCGCGCCCGCAATCTCCACAAACTCGCCCAAGCCATCGCCGCGCTCCCGGAACTCCCGCGCACCCCCGAAGCCTGGCGCGAACTCCCCGGCGTCGGTCCCTACACCGCCGCCGCGATCACCAGCATCTCCTTCAACGCCCCCGCCGCCTGCGTCGATGGCAACGTCGTCCGTATCCTGTCCCGCCTTACAGCCGACGCCACGCCGTTCCGCGATTCCGCCACCGCCGCGAAAGCCTTCACTCCTCTCGCCAACGAGCTCCTCACCACGTCCTCCGCCGGCGATCACAACCAGGCGATGATGGAGCTCGGTGCCACCGTCTGCTTCCGCCAAAAACCGCTCTGCCTCACATGCCCCGTGCGCGCCTTCTGCGCCGCCGGCCAACGCGGCAATCCCGAAAACTATCCCCGCCTCGCGCCCAAACAAATCGAGCAACGCGCCGTCACTCGCATCTGGTGCGAACACAACGACGCGCTCCTCCTCCATCGCGCCGCCACCACCGCCCGCCGTCTCGCCGATCTTCACGAACTTCCCACCGCGGAACACCTGCGTCTCTCACCCGCCACGTTCACCGCGCGCGATCTTCTCGCCACCAAACGCCGCGGCATCACCCGTTTTCAAATCACCGAATCGATCTACACCGCGCGCCCGCCCCGCGCCAAACTCGAGCCCGAACTCGTCTGGATCCCGCTCGCCCAGCTCGACGCCATCACCCTCTCCGGCCCCCACCGCCGCTGGATCAACGAGATCCTCTCGAAGCGTTAACTCCCCGCCACGAACACGTCCGTAGTCGTGTTCATTCGCGTCTATTCGTGGTTCCAACTCCCACGACTCCACGCATCACCACCCGCCCACTTACCCACCCGCCAACAACGCCTCGATCCGCTCCTTCGAAGCTGTCACACCTTCCACCGGCACGCGCGGACTCAGCTCCAACACCAGCACGTGCTCCGGACGCCAAAAATCCCGGACCATCCGAAAATCGATCCGCCCCTCGCCGATCGGCTGATGATCGTCCCCTTCTTCGTTCACGTCGTGAAGATGAAATCCGATCGTTCGCGCCCGCATCTTCTCCAACTGCCCGCGGTGATCGATCACGCCCATCTTCTCTTTGATGTCTGCGTGTCCCGTATCGTGCCAATAGCCCGCCGATACATCCGCCGGTAACTCATTCAGAAACGCCGGATAATCCTCATCCATCGGCAGCTCCTCGAACTTCTCGCGATTCTCAAACCCCAATCGCACGCCCTTCTGTTTCGCGTAGTCCAACACTTCGTTCACGCTGGCCTTCGTCCGCTCCCAAAACGGCCCCATTTTCTTCCGCATCCGCTCCGTGCTTTTCTGCAGCACCTTCCGATATTTTTGATCTTCCGGCAGGTTCGCCTTCGGATGCAGCGCCTCATACGCGCGCAATCTTTTCCCCGGATTCATCCAGAAAAACCGCACGCTGCCCAAGTGACACACCAACACCGTCGCCTTCACTTGCGCCGCAAAATCGATCGACCGTTTCGTGTGCCGCACCCACTGCTCATGCTCGCGTGGATCCGCCGTCGACGGCTCGAACAAATTCGGCGCCGCATGCACCACGCCCGTCGGCAACGGGCAAAAATTATGCGTCGAGCCCACCTTCACGATCCCGTCCTCCACCGCCCGCAGGATCCCCGGCACCAGCGTGATCCTCACGCCATGACTCAGCTCGATGTGACTGAATCCCAGCCCGGCCATCTCCTTCGCCATCGCATAACCGTCCGTGTGGCGGTGCGAACACCAGCAGCTGGAGAGTGAAAACAACGGTTTCGACATCGATCAGAAAAAACGAAGCCAGACCCGATCTCGTTGCACGCAAAAAGAAAACCGCGCCCCTTTAACAGGAAACGCGGTTGAAAGTCACTGGCACGAGCCGCTTGCTCAGCTCTCGTAACGGCGGCGCAGCATCTGGGTGAAGGCTTGCACCTTCTCCTTGCGGCGACGCTTCTCGCACGGCTTCTCGTAGTAGCGCTTGGCGCGAACACCTTTGATGATGTTCTCGCGATCGAGCTTCTTCTTCATGCGACGAATCGCACGATCAACGGGCTCATTTTTGCGGATCTTGATTTCGATAGCCATGTGGGACGGACGGAAGGTGATTGGAAAAGCGGACAACTACGCCGACCGCCGCCGCCCGCGTCAACCGTGTTTTTCTCCCAACCGCCACGGCGGCGGAAGCTCCAAGATCCAAGCACCAAGCTCCAAGGAAACACCACCTCCCAATAGCCCACCCACCCTCCGCCTTCCGCGGTCCGCTTGGCCTTTGAACTTTGGAAGTTCTCTGGAGCTTGGATCTTGGAGCTTGGATCTTTTTTCCCCGATTCGCTCCTTGCCCGTCCGCCTCACACCCATTGCCTCGAACGCACAAAAGAAAGCACCGTGTCCGCCGACCCAAATTTCGTCCATCTCCACGTCCACACCGACCACAGTCTCCTCGACGGCGCCTGCCGCATCGACCGCCTGATGAAGCGCGCCACCGAGCTCGGCATGAAGGCGCTCGCCCTCACCGACCACGGCAATCTCTACGGCGCCATCTCCTTCTACAACGCCGCCAAATCCAACAACATCAAGCCGCTCATCGGCTGCGAACTCTACCTCGTCGAACACTCCCGCCTCGAGAAAACCGGCCGCGTCGCCGACGAGGGCAAATCCATCTTCCACCTCGGTCTCCTCGCCCGAAATCTCGAGGGCTACCAAAACCTCCTCAAACTCGTCTCCGACGCCCATCTCAAGGGTTTCTATTACAAGCCGCGCACCGACATCGAAACGCTCTCGAAACACTCGAAGGGCCTCATCGGTTTCACCGGCTGCCTCGCCTCCCTCGTCCCGCAACATCTCCTCCACGACCGCGACGACGAAGCCCGCAAGGCCTGCGCCCGCTTCGTCGAAATTTTCGGACGCGAGAACTACTTCGTCGAAATCCAGGACCACGGCATCCCCGAACAGCGCAAAATCATCCCGGGCCTCCTGAAACTCGCCGACGAATTTCAACTCCAGATCATCGCGTCCAACGACGTCCACTACGTCAACCAAACCGACGCCGGCCCGCACGACGCGATGCTCTGCATCCAGACCGGCTCGAAGATCGACGACGAGAAACGCATGCGTTTCTCCGGCCACGAGTTCTACCTCAAATCGCGCGAGGAAATGGCCAAGGTGTTCCGCGAGGTCCCGGAATCCATCACCAACACCCAACTGGTCGCCGAAATGTGCGACCTCGCCATCCCGTTTCCCAAAGGCAGCGAGCGCTACCCGCGCTATCCGCTTCCCGTCGAGGTCCGCGAAAAATCCTCCCCCGGCGCCTACCTCCACGATCTCTGCGTCGCCGGCCTCAAACGCCGCTACAACGTCGACTACGCCTCAATCGCCACCCGCCCCGCCGTCGCCGAACGTCTCGCCAAACTCACGAATCTCGCCCCCGGCGAAAAACCCCAGCCTCCCGACTACAACGGTCTCCCGCCCGAGGAAGAACTCGTCGTCCGTCTCGCCTACGAACTTTCGATCATCACCGTCACGGGCTTCATCGATTACTTCCTCGTCGTCTGGGATTTCATCCACTGGGCCAAATCCCGCGAAATCCCCGTCGGCCCCGGCCGCGGTTCCGGCGCCGGGTGCCTCGTCGCCTACCTGCTCGGGATCACCAATCTCGATCCGCTCCGCTTCAAACTTCTCTTCGAGCGTTTCCTCAATCCCGAGCGCGTTTCGCCGCCCGACTTCGACATCGATTTCTGCATGCGCCGCCGCGAAGACGTCATCAACTACGTCCGCGAAAAATACGGCCGCGACTGCGTCGCCAACATCATCACCTACGGCACGCTCGGCGCCAAGATGGTCATCCGCGACGTTTCGCGCGTCCACAACCTCCCATTCGCCGAGGCCGACCGGCTCGCGAAGATGATCCCCGACGAGCTCAACATCTCGCTCACCGACGCCATCGCCAAATCCGCCGAGCTCGCCTCCGAGGTTTCCCGCAATCCCGTCGCCAAAAAAATCGTCGATCAAGCGCTCGTCCTCGAGGGCATGGTGCGCAACACCGGCAAACACGCCGCCGGCATCATCATCACCGACAAACCGCTCGACGAATTCGTCCCGCTCACGCTCCAGGAAGGCGACGTCACCGTCCAATACGACATGGGCGCCGTCGGCAAACTCGGCCTGCTCAAGATGGACTTCCTCGGGCTCAAGACGCTCACCGTCATCGACGACGCCGTGAAAAACGTCCGCCGCACCGTCAACCCGAAGTTCGACATCGAGACCATCCCGCTCGACGACCCCAAAACCTACGCGATGCTCAACGCCGGCAAAACCGTCGGCGTGTTCCAGCTCGAATCTCCCGGCATGCAGAGCGCCTGCAAACAGGTCGGCGTCTCCAATATCGACGACATCAACGCCATCTGCGCGCTCTACCGCCCCGGCCCGATGGCGTTCATCCCCGACTACGCCCGCGGCAAAAAAGATCCGTCCTCCGTCCACTACCCGCACAAGCTCCTCGAAGCCTCCCTCCAGGAAACCTACGGCATCATCGTCTATCAGGAGCAGGTGATGGAGTGCGCAAAAATCATCGCCGGCTACACGCTCGGCGGCGCCGACATGCTTCGTCGCGCCATGGGAAAAAAAGACGCCGATGCGATGGCCAAGGAGCGCATCAAATTCGTCGAAGGCGCCAAGCGCGTGAACAACATCGACGAGCGCAAAGCCAACGAAATCTTCGACCTGCTCAACAAGTTCGCGAGTTACGGTTTCAACAAATCCCACTCCGCCGCCTACGCGCTCGTCAGCTACCAGACCGCGTATTTGAAAGCCAACTACCCGGTCCAGTTCATGGCCGCCGTCCTCACGGCCGAACTCGGCAACGCCGAAAAAGTCTCCCACTTCATCGCCGAAGCCGAAGCCATGGGCATCACCGTCCTCGGCCCCGACGTAAACGAATCCCGCGAAACGTTCACGCCCGTCTTCAGCAAGGTTCCGAGTTCCGAGTTCCGAGTTCCGAGTTCCCAACCCGAAACCCAAAACCCGGAACCCGAAACCGCGATTCCTGCCGCCAGCGACGCCCGCGCTTCCATCAGATTCGGCCTGGCGGGAATCAAAGGCGTCGGCGAACAAGCCGCGCGCAACATCATCGAGGACCGCGACGCCAAAGGCCCGTTCGAGAACTTCGACGACTTCATCTCCCGCATGGACGGCCGCGCCATCAACAAACGCGTCCTCGAACACCTCGTGAAAACCGGCGCCTTCGATTACAGCGGCGCCTCGCGCAAAAAACTCTTCGAAGGCATCGACGCCGCCATGGCCGAGGTCGCCGCCCACGCCCGCGACAAAGCCGCCGGCCAGCACTCCTTCTTCGATATGTTCGCCGAGGAAAAGAAGGTGGAGCCGGCCGTCCCCGGCCGGCTTTCTAACGCCTCATCCGCCAACAACTCCTCCACCGACGACGATTTCCCGTCCTCCGAAAAACTCGCCTTCGAAAAAGAACTCCTCGGCTTCTACGTCTCCGGCCACCCGCTCAACGCCTTCGCCGGCCTCACCGACGCCATCGACACCGTCCCCGTCGATCAACTCCTCGACCAACCCGACCGCACCGAATTCCGCCTCTGCGGCATCGCCGGCTCCATCGCGAAACGTCTCTCCAAAAAAGACAATCGCCCGTGGTCCTCCTTCGTCCTCGCCACGAAAAACGGCGCGCTCCCGCTCAACATGTTTGCCGACGCCTACGAGAACTACGGCAGCGTCCTCGCCGAAAACGCCCTCGTGCTCGTCCAGGGCACCATCATCGTGAACCACGAGGGCGCGCGCGTGAACGTAAAGGAAGCCTACCCGCTCGAGAACCAGGTCGCCGGCCTCGTCAAAAAAGTCGTCTGGCTCCTCCACCCCCAACATCGCGAACTTCCCTCCTTCCTGCGCCAGCTCCGCAGCACGCTCGACAAGCAATCCGGCGACACCCGCATCGAATTCGCCTTCGTCTTCAACGACCGCGTCGCTCCCTACGCCGAGGTCAGCACCGCCTTGAATTGGAAGATCAACGCCCCCGCCTTCCAACAACTCCGGTCCCACCCCGCCGTCGCCGGCGTGCAAATCACCACCCGCCCCCTCGAGCTAAAACAAGAGCGCCGCTGGTCCAAAAGGTAACGCGAGCAGGTGGAACCCGGCGTCCCCGCCGGGTTCGCTCGACTCCCGCCCTCTCGAAAACTCACACCTCCCGAGCGACGGCAAAGCATCTCCCTCCTCCATCCCGCCGCATCCGCCCCGCACCGCGTCATCGGCGGACTCATATCGCTGCCGCCGCCCGCACGCGCCACTCACCGCGCTCGTTTACCACCTCCGCGTCCGCCCAACCTGCCGGCCGACTCCCGCTTAAACTCTCCGCTCGAACGCGACGAAAACAGCTTCTCGCCTCGCTTTTCTCGTTTTAACTCTCGTTACCCCCCGCCATGCCGCCGCTCCTCATCGCCATCGTCGTCAGCGCCTGCCTCGGCGCCCTCGTCGGTCTCATCCGCCAGTGGCGCGAGCAGACCGACAATCCCGACGAAACCGATTTCATCGGCGTCCGCACCTCCGCGTTCTGGGCCATGCTCGGCTGCGTCAGCGCCCACGTCAGCGATCTCACGTCCCCCATTTTTCTCGCGGTTCTCTTCCTCATCGTCGGCGCCCAACAAATCGCCGCGCGACTCAACAACACGGCGGCCCGCGGCTCCGGCGGCACCTCGTTCGCCTCCACCCTTTTGACGGTTCTCACCGGTGCACTCGTTTTCTGGGACGAACTCCCCGCCGCCGCTCTCGTCGCCGCGACCACCATGGTCTTCCTGGGCAGCAAGCAACCGCTGCACGCCTGGACGCGCTCCTTCACCCGCGACGACGTTCGCGCCACGCTCCAATTCGCCGCCATCACCGGCGTGATCCTTCCGCTGGTCCCGCATCGCGACATCGGTCCTTACGAAGCCTTCAACTTGTTTTCGACCTGGATGATGGTCGTGCTCATCTCCGGCCTGAGTTTCGCCGGCTACATCGCCATGCGCCTCCTCGGCGCCAACGCCGGCATCGCCGCCACCGCGCTCCTCGGCGGTCTCGCTTCCAGCACCGCCACCACGCTCGCGTTCACCCGCCGCAGCCGCGACGAGCCCGCGCTCTCCAACACCTACGCCCTCGCCGTCGTCATCGCCTGCACCGTCATGCTGCCGCGCGTGATCGTCATCGTCGCCGTCATCAATCGCGATCTCGCCCTCACCCTCATCCTCCCCTTCGCCCTTCTCGCCACCCCGGGCCTCCTCTACGCCGCGTGGTTCTGGCTCCGCCGCCAGCCCCCCACGCGCAGCAACACCACACTCGACCTTTCGCGTCTCCGAAATCCCCTCGATCTCAAAACGGCCATCAAATTCGCCGTCCTCTACGCGATCATCGCATTCCTCGTGAAAGCCGCGCCGCAACTCGGCCTCGCCGAAAGCATCCTCCCGCTCAGCTTCGTCTCCGGCCTCACCGACATGGATGCGATCTCGCTCTCCATGGCCCGCAACGGCGCCGGCGAAAACGCCCCCGCCGATCTCGCCACCCAAGCCGTCGTGCTCGCCGCGATCGCCAACACCCTCCTCAAAGCCGGCTTCGCCGTCACCCTCGGTTCGCCCGCCCTCCGCGCCCGCGTTGCTCTCGTCCTCGGCGCCACCGCGATCACCGGCGCCGCCTGGCTGCTGGTCACTTGATGCTCTGTAGGGCGGGGTCTCCCGACCCCGCCGCCATTGCGCAACGCATAACCGCGCAATTTCCGCGCACAGTTTTCTTTTGCGCTTTTTGTGCCTATTTGCGGCCATGTCGCCTCTCATGGATACGACGCGCAAACCCACCTGGCTCCGCGCCAAACTTCCCAGCGGCCCCGGCTATACGGCCACGCGTCGGCTCGTCGACGACAACAAACTTCACACCGTCTGCCAAAGCGCCCAGTGCCCCAATCTCGGCGAATGCTGGTCGCGCGGCACCGCCACGGTGATGATCCTCGGCAACATCTGCACGCGCTCCTGTAACTTCTGCGCGATCGCCACCGGACGCCCCACCGAGCTCGACCTCGGCGAACCCGCCCGCGTCGCCGACGCCGTCGCGAAAATGAATCTCCGCCACTGCGTCATCACCAGCGTCGCCCGCGACGAACTCGCCGACGGCGGCGCGAGCGTATGGGCCGCAACGATACGCGCCGTCCGCTACCGCAATCCGAAAACCGCCATCGAGGTCCTCACCCCCGACTTCAAGGGCAACACCGCCCACGTCGACATCGTCCTCGACGCGAAACCCGACATCTTCAACCACAACCTCGAGACCGTCGAACGCCTCCAAAAACCCGTCCGCGTCCAGGCCCGCTACGAACGCTCCCGCTCCGTCCTCCGCCACGCCAAGAGCCGCGGCTTCGTCACCAAAACCGGCATCATGCTCGGCCTCGGCGAAACCAAAGAGGAAATCGAGCAAACGCTCCGCGACATCGCGTCCGACAAAACCGACATCCTCACCATCGGCCAATACCTTCAGCCCACGCCGCAACACCTCCCCGTCGCTCGCTGGGCTCCGCCCGAGGAATTCCAACACTGGAAGGAATTCGGCCTCTCGCTCGGCCTCGGCGTCGTCGAGAGCGGCGCGCTCGTCCGCTCCAGCTACCACGCCGACGAACAATCGCTGAAGTTCACCGGCGAAGAACACCTCAACACTCAGAACGCCCTCGCATCGTAGGCCGCGCGCTCGCGCGCGCTTCGTGAGGTTCCTGGATCCGTTCGCAGTCTCCGAAAGATTCCGTCGTTGCTTTGCTTCAAAATGTAGCATTAATACTACACGAGATACAAAGGCTGCGATGAACCCCACCCCCAACACCTCGCGGGCGCCCGCACTCGATGTGCGCGACTTGCGCATGAATTACGGCCCCAAGGAGGTGCTCGCCGGCGTCTCCTTTAAAGCGGAACGCGGCGAAGTGCTCGCCCTCCTCGGTCCCAACGGCGCCGGCAAAACCACCACGATCGAGATCCTCGAGGGCTTCCGCGCCCGCTCCGCCGGCGATGTCTCCGTCCTCGGATGCGACCCCGCGCACGGCGATGAAGCCTGGCGGGCGCGAATCGGCGTCGTGCTGCAATCGTGGCGCGATCACAAATTCTGGCGCGTGCGCGAACTGCTCACCTACTCCGCCCGTTTCTACGCCCCTTTCGCCACGCCCGAGGTGCCGCGTCCGTGGAAAGTGGACGAGCTTCTCGAGGTCGTTGGCCTCACGCGCCACGCCAACGCCAAGATCATGACGCTCTCCGGCGGCGAACGTCGCCGGCTCGATGTCGCCATCGGAATCGTCGGCCGTCCCGAGATCGTCTTCTTCGACGAACCCACCGCCGGCCTCGATCCGCACGCCCGGCGCGACTTCCACGACCTCATCCACCAGCTGTCCGACTTCGAGCACACGACGATCTTGATGACCACGCACGATCTGGATGAAGCGGAAAAAATCGCCGACCGCATCCTCGTGCTCGACGGGGGTCGCATCATTGCCGACGGCAGTGCCGATCAACTCGCCCGGCAACTCGCCTCGATGTCCGAAGTGCGTTGGACCTCCTCCGGCCAACGCCACGTCCACGCCGTGCGCGAGGGCGACGCGAGCGATTTCGTCCGCGACCTCTTGGACAAAAGTCAGGTCACCGATCTCGAGGTCCGACGCGCGAGTCTCGAAGACACCTACATGGCCCTCGTTCGTCGCGTGGAGTCAGACCAGTCCCGAGTCGCCGCATCCACCGCTCGCAAATCCAAGGAGCAGCCATGAACACCGCGACCGCCCACCCACTCGCTCTGCGCCGCAATGCCCTCCGCGCCGGCTGCTCCCGCGGGTGGATCGAAACCCGGCAGAGTTTCACCGAAACCGCCAACCTCGTCGGCCATCTGGTTCCAGCCGCCGCATATATCGCCGTGCTGTTCATGCTTCGCGGCAAAACCGCCCCAGGCACCGACTTCGCCCTCAACACCATGGTGCTCCCGAGCCTGCTGAGCATGTCGATCGTCTTCGGCGGTCTCTCCGGCCCCGCCACCGGCCTCGTCGCCGATCGCGAAGACGGCACACTCTTGCGCGCCAAAGCCACGCCTCACGGCATGCTCGGCTACCTGATCGGCAAGATCGTGATGTTCGCTTTGACCACGCTCGTCGGCTTCGTCGTCATCGTCTGTTTTGGCGCAGTGATCGAAGATGACCTCGTTTTCAACGCCCGCGCACTTCTGCTGCTCGCCGTGCTCTTCGTCGCGGGAATGGTTGCAACCGTTCCCCTCGGCGTTGCCCTCGGCGCGGTCATGAAATCGACCGCGCAATCCATGCTCGTGCCGCTCGCGTGCGCGCTGCTCATTTTTCCCTCCGGCATCTTCTATCCGATCTCCGCCCTGCCCTCATGGCTCCAATGGATCGGCCAGGCTTTTCCCATCTACTGGGTCGGCCTGGGCGCTCGCTCCGCCATGCTCCCCAACGAAATGGTCGCCGCCGAAATCGCCGGATCGTGGCGCACGCTCGAGATGTTCGCCGTGCTCGGCGCATGGGCCGCGATCGGCCTCGTGCTCGCACCGACACTGCTGCGCCGCATGGCGCGACATCAGTCCGGATCGGCGCTCGCCCAGGTGCGCGAACGCTACTTGTCCAAGGGATACTGACGAATGCCCGACTCCAGCGACGTCGTTCACAACCGCGTGGCCATGCTCCGCGCGGAACGCCGCATCTCCCGCCGCGAGCTCGCCGACGCGCTCGGCGTGCATTACCAAACCATCGGCTACCTCGAACGCGGCGAGTTCAGCCCGTCCCTCCATCTCGCCCTTCGCATCGCCGCCTACTTCGAAGTTCCCGTCGAAGTCGTATTCTCGCTCCAGCCTTTCAAACGTCTCGGCGAATCGGATACGTGATCCGCCCGATGCACCTCCTCGCCTCGTAAGCCGCGAGCTTGCTCGCGCTTCACTTTACGCGTCCATCACCGCCACGTCGCAACGCGCGATTTTCAGATTGCCCGTGACGATCGCCATTATTCCGCGGCTCCGAGCCTCCGGCCTTTCTTCAAACCCACCCACCACGCCACCGTTCCGCACCCGGCAAACCCAATCGCGTTCACGCTGCCATGCAGCGCTCGCATCCACGGAATATCCAGCCACGGCCAGGGCGCAAAGTATCCGCGCAGTCCATACAACGCCGACAACACCATTCCCGCCGCCAACGAGCATCCCGCCGCGACCCACAAACAACGCACCAGCACCGCCCGCCGGGTCGCCACCCCGAGCCACACGTGCACCATCGCCACCGCCGCTCCTGCGCCCGACATCAGCAACGCCGCGCTCGCTTCGATCCCGACGCTCATCCCCCACTGCGTCGCCGTAATCCCCACCGCCACCGCCGGCACGCCCGCCACCACCGCCAACGCGATCGCCGTCGACGCCCGCCCCGGTCGCACCGCTTCGAGCGCCCGCGACGCCAGCACCGGCATGATCAAACCCGCATAATGAAAATGCACCGCCGTCAGCAGCACGATGTCTTCGCTGAAACCAAGCGGCCGAATGCCCGCGCGATCCGCCAGCAACCACACCGCTCCCACCGCCGCGAAAACCAACCCCGCTTCGTTACACCAGGCGACCGCCCGGTTCTCCGCCGTTTTCCATAATTGCACGCCACCGCTCGTCGCAATCAACCCCAGCACCGCGCACCAAAGTGCCGCCGCCAACATCGCGCCCGGTCCCGGCGTCAACCGCAACGCCACCACCAACAACAACGCTCCGGGCAATTGCAGCCTCGCCGCCCAGCCGAGCAATTGCCGCGCTCCCGCCACCCGCCCCGGCCGATCCGCCACTTCGATCGCCAGCGGCACAAGCACCAACGCCGCGAACCCGACCAACGCATGCCCCCAAGCTCCGTGATGCAGACTCGGCACCCGCGGCATCACCGACACCAGCCACACCGCCACGCCCACGACCGCGCGCCAGCCTCCGCTCATGACACCTCTCCTTTCACCGCTTCCCGCATCGCCCGCTTTGAATCCCGCACGAATCTCGCCTGCAACCGCCGCGCCAAGGGCTTCATCAACCGCACCGGCCAATACCGCGGACGCGAGAACGCCCTCACCTCATACCAAACATCCCCGGCCGCATCCATCTCCACGCTGAACCGCTCCTCCCCGCTCTCCACGTGCGCCGGCAATGTCCCGTAAGCGAACCCAGATCTCCGCAACGCCCCCGCCTCCTCGATCACATAAACGATCCGACACGCGTTCACCCACCACACGCCAAACGCCTTCGCCTGCATCGCCACCACTTCGCCCGCCCGAATCGGCGTATCCGCCAAACTGATTCGCGTCCACGGCCCGGGAAACATCTTCCACGCCCGCACCGCCGCGCACGCTCTCGTCCAAACCTCGTCGCCGCTCCCGAGCCGCACGCGATTGTCATCCAAATCGAATCCCGCCGGCGCCGCATCCGCCTCGTTCCTCGTCGCCCCCACGGCCGCATACGAAAACGGCGCGTCCCGCACTTCCGCCCGAAACCGCTCGAGCCACCTCTCCCCCGGCGCCCGCCACCTCCAAACCGGTGCAGCCCGTGTCTTCATGGGCTGCACCCTGTCACGCTCCGCGTCTTCGCGAAAGTGTCATCTAATGTATGACACTTTCCCGAACCTCCGCCTCGTCACCCGCGTTACTTCACTCCTTCTTTCCCGCGCCTTCCTCCTTCGGCGGCGCCGGCGGCAACACCGCGTTCAACCACGCGAGCAGCTTTTCCTTGCTGCCGTTTTTCTCGTAATCTGCCTTCAACGCTTCCAGTCGCTCGTGCATCGGCGGCTGCTTCCGAAGGCGAAACGACAACTTCGCCTTGTGCGGCATCTCCCCCGTCTCGATCAACTCGCGCAGCTTCTGCGGATCCATCAGCGTCTCGCGAATCTTCTCGTCCGTGCTCATGTCGAGGTCCTCGCGAATCTCGGCTTTTCCGTCGATCACCTCGCCGTGGCACATCACGCAGCTCTGGTTGAAAATCTCCCGCGCTTCCGCCGGGATCGGCATCAACACATCCGCCGGATTGCCGACCGCCGCCTGCACAGGCGCAGTCGCAAGCGATGCCAAAGTGAACAGAAGGGCCGGGAGTCGAGCAGGTGAGTTCGTCATAGAAATTTGCGCAAGCTTACGGGGATTCGGCACCCGTCAAGTCCCTCGCCAGCCGCTCCAGCTTCGCCGCGTCCAAGGGACCTTCCGAGTTCAACCACAACAAATATTCCACGAGCACCGCGACCTCCGCGTCGCTCAATCGCTCCTCATACGCCGGCATGCCGATCGCCTGGCCTTCGAAATACGTTTTCGCCAATCCGCCCGCGATCCCCGCCTCGATCGCCCGGCCTCTTCCTTTCTCGATCCAGTGCGCGATCTCCTCGCGACTCCCATCGTCCGTCAGCGCGAGAAAATCCTTTCCGAAAAACCCCGGAATGTAGCCTTTGAACGACGCCGGATTCCTCACGCCGCCCTGACCGAGCTCACCGTGACACGCGTAACAACCGTGCTGCCGCGACAACCGGTCACCCGCGATCGCCAGCTGCGCCGGCGGCAACTTCGCCACGTCCGCAACATCGATCTCCATCTCGTTCGCCATCGCACCGCCACCGAGTCGCACCCCTTCCGCCAGAATCCACGCCGCCACCGCGTCCATTTCCTCCTCCGACATGAACGGCCGATACGCCGGCATCTGAATAAACAACCGCTTGTGCGCCTCCGCCTCTTTCGCCGGCACGCCATTCGCGATCCAATCCAACAACACCGTCGCTTCATCGATGCCGTTCTCCCACAACGTCGGGATCGGCTTCGATCGCCACACGCCATTGTCCAGGCGTCGCGAGTTCGGCCGACGATCATCTTCCGTCGGGCCGTGACACGCGAAACATCCGCTTTCCGCCGCCAGCGCCGCTCCCCGCACCACCGGCGAGAACTCCGGGTTGCGTTCGATGCGATAAACGATCGCTCCGCTCGCCGCGATCATCACCAGCACAACGCCCACCCAAACGACGGTTTTCACGAAGCGACTCATGCGTCCGCGTTCGCGTCCTTTCGAGGCTCACGAAAAAGCCCGGCGGAAATGCCGGGCTCCACCTGACATTGCGTCGGGCGCATCAAACGTTGGTCAACACGCCCGTCGAATCGCCGAAGCGCTCCAAATCCGTCACGCCCGCCTGATCGGCGAGGCTCAGGAACAGGTTGCACATCGGTGTGCCGCCGTGCTGCACGTAACGGCCCGGCGTCAACTGCCCGCCGCCACCGCCCGCCAGGATCAGCGGAAGGTTCTCGTGCGTGTGCCGGTTGCCGTCCGCGTTGCCGCTGCCGTAAAGGATGCGCGAGTTGTGCAGCACCGAGTTGCCATCGATGTCCTCGAGCGAATCGAGCTTCTCGAGGAAGCGGGCAAACTGGCTCACATACCAGCGGTCGATCGTCGCCACTTTCTCGATACGATCGGCGTTGTTCTGGTGATGCGAAAGGTCGTGGTGACCTTCGGTGATGCCGATTTCGCTGAACGAACGATTGTCGCCGTCGTGTCCCATGATCATCGTGGCCACGCGGGTCGAGTCCGTCTGAAACGCCAGCGCGAGCATGTCATACATCACTTCGACGTATTCCTTCTGCGTGTTCGGAATGCCCATCGGCGTCGCCACCGAAGGATCCACGTTCGGGCCGAATTGCTCCGCATGCTGGATGCGCTTCTCGATCTCGCGCACGCTCGTGAGGTATTGATCCATCTTCGCGCGGTCGTTGAGACCGAGGCGGTGATTCATCCGCCGGGCGTCATCGAGCACGAAGTCGAGCACCGACTTCCGCGTCTTCATGCGCAACTGCGCATTCGCCTGGCGCTCGCCATGCTGCCCCGCACCGAACAACCGCTCGAACACCAGTCGCGGATTCGCTTCCGGCGTCATCGGCGTGGTCGGATTCTTCCACGAGACATTGTAAACGTAAGAACACGCGTAGCCCGAATCGCACCCCGCGGATTTGCGATTCGCATCGCAGGTCATCTCGAGCGACGAGAAACGCGTAAGATGTCCAATCCGGTTCGCGAGCGCCTGATCGATCGACATGCCCGCGCGCACGTCGGTCGCGCTTTTATTGATACGCACGCCGGTGAGAAACACGGCGTTGCCACGCGCGTGGTCGCCGCCGCCGTCGTTGCCCGGATTCGCATTGCGCTGGTCCAGCCCGCCGAGGACTTGAATCCGGTTCCGCAGCGCCTGCAGCGGCTGCATGGTCGAATTCAGCGCGAAATCGGTGAGCCCGCCCTCCGGCCACCAGCGCGAGGGAATCGCGCCGTTGGGAAAGAACACGAAACCGGTGCGCAGCGGCGCGCCCGTCGCCGTCGTCGCCAAACGCGGCCCGCCAATCGTCGCCGCGACACGGTTCGGCACGAGCGAACTCAGCGTCGGCAACGCGATACACGCACCCAGACCGCGAAGGAAGTTGCGGCGGTTCATGGCGGCGAAATCGGAGAGGGGCGGGGTTGGCTTATTCATGGGTGGTAGGTGCGTTGTGGGTGACACGCGACAGCGCAGCCGCAGGGGCAGCATGCAGCGCGTGAAGGGTTTCTGTCTGACGCCGTTGCTGGAACGGTGCCGATTCGACGATGCCGCGCAAGAGCGCAGACGGTTTTCCACCGGCCGCATTCAGCTGGGCAACGAGAGCGTCCAGGGTGTCGACATCGTAATATTCGACACCGCGGCCGAGAGCATAAGTGAGCAATTTCTCGGCAAAGGAATGATAGAAGTCCTCCCGGTGCTCGTTCGCGAGGATCCGCTTCAAATCCCGGATATCCTTGAACTCCTCGCCCGTCACGAGCTGCCCCGAGGTCTCGATCGGCTGGTTCATCTCCTCGACGCGCCATTTGCCCATCGCATTGAAATTCTCCAACGCCAGCCCGAGCGGATCCATGCGGCTGTGGCACGACGCACACATCTTGTTGCGGGCATGCAGATCCATCGTCTCGCGCAAACTCATCTGCGCGATTTCCTCCGGACTCGCCACATCCTCGAGCGCCGGGATGTTCGGCGGCGGCGGCGCCGGCGGCGTGCCGAGAATCGCCTCCAGGATGAAAACGCCCCGCTTCACCGGCGACGTGCGCGTCGGATTCGACGTCACCGCGAGGACCGTGCCTTGCGTCAGCACACCGCCGCGCGGGCTGTCGGGCGGCAACTCCACCTTGCGCATCTCCTCGCCCGTCACGCCTTCGATATCGTAATACTTCGCCAGCTCCTCGTTGAGGAAGGTGTAGTTGCTATCCACCAATTCGGTCAGCGTTCGATCCTGCTGAATGATGTATTCGAAATACCGCTCCGTCTCCTCCAGCATCGCCTCGCGAATGCCGTTGGTCAGATCGGGACGCGGCCGGCGCACCACCGCAAGAAACGCTTGCCGCGCCTCACGCATCGCCAGCCGGTCTTCCTCGGTCCGCTCTTCCTCCGGAATGGTCATCACCCGGCGGAAGGTATCCCGCGCTTTTTCGAACGCCGGATTCGGGTTCTCGCGCAGGTAAATATCGAGACTATTGATCACGACCGTCGTGATGTCGCGGGCCTGCAACCACTGTCCCGCAAAGTTCCGCACGAACTCCTTCGCCTTCGGATGCTTCAACATCCGATCGAGCTGCGCCGTGATGTTCGCGCGCAGCTGCTTCTTGCCCGCGAGCTCCATCAGCTCGTCGTCCGGCATCGTCGACCAGAGGAAATACGACAAACGCGACGCCAGCGCATACTCATCCACGAAGGGATGCACCTGCCCCGGCTGCAACGGCTCCACATCTTCTTCCCGGAAAATAAATCGCGGCGACGCCAGCACCGCCACCATCGCCTGCGCAATCCCCGCTTCGACCGTGTTGCCCGGCTCCGAATACGTGCCTTCCGCGATATCGACCAACCGCTCGATCGTCCGCTCATCCACCGGCCGCCGAAACGCCTTCGTCGCAAACTTCTCGAGCGTCGCACGCGCGAACTTCCGCTTGCCCGCCTCGTCCGCCGTCGGCGTTCCCACAAAGAACTTCGTGTAGTTTTCCGGCTGCACCCAGTGCTCCTCAGCCAGCGGGCCGCGCACCGTCACGCCATTCAACCGAAGCCGCAGCAATCGCGGCTGCGGTTTGTCTTCGCCCATCGGATGGATCTCCACCGCCAGTTCGTGCGCGCCGGGCTTCCAATCGCGATCGAAGGTTAAAACAAAATTCTTTTCGCCCTGCCGCGTGAACTCCTGCTCGAACAAGGTCTCGCCGTCCGCCTTGAACACCAAGCGGCAGCGATTGTAATCGAAAACGTCATCCACGTAGCGTTCGACCGTCTTGAAATCGAGCACCAGCTGATACTTTCCCGCCTGCTCGACCGTGTGCTTAGCGCCGACCCGCACCGGGGTATAATAGTAAAGATCCAACGCTTTCCCCGCAGCCCGCTGCGGCAACGGCCGCAATGCCTCCTTCGGCACCTCGCCTTTCTTCATGACCGCGAGCGAAATCGGCTCCGACGGTCCCGGCGCGAATCCTTCCGGCAACGGCAGCGATTCCACGTGCACGAACCCTTCGCCCGCGATCCGTCGCTCCGCCGGAACCCGCGTCTGCATCGGGACCGCGCGCTCCACGATCGTCTGCGCCGCATCGAGGTATTTCTCCATCAACATCGGCGAGATCGTCAGCACGTCGCCAATGTTGTCGAAACCGTGACCCGTGTCGTCCGCCGGAAACTCGTCCTTCGTGTTGTAATCCACCCCCATCAGGTCGCGGATCGTGTTGCGATACTCGACGCGATTGAGACGCCGCACCGTCACCCGGCCCGGATCGGGCACTCCCGGATCGAGCTCAAATGCATCGCGCTTGATCCAAGTAACGAGCTTCTCGAGTTCCTCGGACTCCATCTGCGCCTCGTCCGCCGGCGGCATGATCTTCGCCCTAACGTTCTTCATCACGCGCAACCACAGCTTGTGATCGCGCAACGTCTCGTCGTCCGAAAACCCATCCAACACCACCCCGCCCTTGTCGCTGCCATAACCGTGGCAGTCGTAACAATATTGATCCAGGATCGGCTGGATCTCCTCCTGGAACTGCGTGAGCGCCGGATCCGTCGTCGGCGTGGTTGTCGCAGCCAAACGGATACCTCCCAACAGCATGGCACCAAGCCAGACCCCACCCCGCAGGGTGAGGCAGTTTCGGGGGAAAGCGCCAATGCTAAGCGAAAAGGAAAGGGGCATGGGAAAGGGGCCTTACGAACCAGCGCCTCGGAAGACGAACGGCAACCGGCAAGGATGCGCACGATGACGCGCAAAATAAACGAACTTCGTTCGCGGCGGCAACGCCCACCCCTGATCCCCCCCGCGCCCACGGCGAACCACCCACTTTTCGACTGCATTCACCCCTCTCGCACGCAGACTTCGTCTCATGAATTCGCGTAAAGAAATCGTCGAAAACTGGCTGCCGCGCTACACCGGCGTGCCGCTCAAGGAGTTCGGCGAATACATCCTGCTCACCAACTTCACGCGTTATGTGAAACTCTTCGCCCAGTGGCACCGCGTGCCCGTTCAAGGTCGCGACAAACCCATGCAGAGCGCCACCGCCGGGAAAATCACCATCATCAACTTCGGGATGGGCAGCGCCACCGCAGCGACCGTCATGGACCTTCTCAGCGCCATCTCACCCAAAGCCGTGCTCTTCCTCGGCAAATGCGGCGGCGTGAAACATCGCGCCGAAGTAGGCGGCTTCATCCTTCCGATCGCCGCCATCCGCGGCGAGGGCACAAGCAACGACTACTTCCCACCCGAGGTTCCCGCCCTTCCCGCGTTCGCGCTCCAGAAAGCCATTTCCACCACCATTCGCGAACACGGACACGACTACTGGACCGGCGTCGTTTACACCACCAATCGCCGCGTATGGGAACACGACGACCAATTCCGCAAATACCTCAAACGCGTCCACGCCATGGCCGTCGACATGGAGACCGCGACCATCTTCACCACCGGGTTCTTCAACCAAATCCCCACCGGCGCGCTGCTGCTCGTTTCCGATCAACCCATGACCCCCGAGGGCGTCAAAACCGCCGAGAGCGATGTCGTCGTCGACGAGAAATATGTCTCCGACCACATCCGCATCGGCATCGATTCCCTGAAACAGCTCATCAACAAGGGACTCACCGTAAAGCACCTGAAGTTCTGACACACTTCCACGTCGGCGTCTGCTCGCGGGCGATTCGCTCCCGCGCGCCCTATCCTTCCACCACGTCGAACCAGAACGGCACAAACCGCTCCTCTCCGCCGAGGTTCACCTGCGCCCACACGACATACCGGCCCGCCGTCGGAATCGTGATCTTGAAATTCAGCACCGGTTTCACCGCGTCCGGCTTCCAAGCCGGGTCCGCCTCCATCGGGTGCAAATGCGCAAATCCACTCCGCGCTTCGTCGAACGCCACCAGGTGCGCATACGCGTCCATCACCGGCTCCATCGGCACCGGCCCGCCATCGGCCCGCGTCACTTCGAACCGCAAATCCATCGGCACGCGCGCGGTCATCACGTCCGTCGCCGACTTCAGCGTGAAACGATACTCGCTCGCCGCTCCGTCGCTCGCGCTCGCAACTCCAGTTGCCGCTCGCCCCGCTCCCACGGTCACATCCGCATTCGCATAAAGACCCCGGCTCGTCGCCGAGGGCGTGAAGTCCGCAAAAACCCGATAAACGCCATCCTTCAACGGCGTGAACTCGAACTCCCACTCTCCCGGCACCCGCCCGGGTCGCGGATGCACGTGCTGATAATCCTCCAGCGTCGGATCCGCGATCAGCAGATGCAGCCGTTCCGTATGCACCACCAACAGATCTTCCGGACCGATCGGCTTCCCTCCTGAGGTTCGCAAAACCGCCGTCGCCGTCACCGTTTCGCCCGCCGCCGGCGCACCCGCCAGCTTCACGCTCATCGCGATCGGCGACGCCACCGCGACGACCGGAATGAATTGCGGATTCGAGGGATCGCAGAACTCGATCGCATTCGGCGCATCCACCCGAAAATCCATGTGGCTCAACGCCGTCCCCGTCGGCAGCCAGCGGAAGAAAACAAAAACCGCCACCGCCACCGCCGTGATCCACGCCATCTGACGCAGCTGCCGCGCACTCAGATGCGTCTCCGTTCCCGCTTCGTTCGCTCTCGTCGCTTCAACACTCATTTCGTCATTTTCCCCACAAAGTCCCGCGGCTCCCACGCACTGTGGTCCGTCCGATGCACCAGTCGCCCGTTTTCATCGATCAGGATCGTCGCCAGCGTGTGTTTGATCAAATCGCCCTCGAATTCCGCGATCACGCCGAAGTTCGCCAGCAGGTCCTTGATCGCGTTCTCCGGTCCCGTGAGAAACGTGAAATTCGACGTATCGATGCCGCGCGTATCCGCATATTCCTTCAACACGCCGGGCGTGTCGTAAGCAGGATCGAGCGTGATCGAGACGAGCTCGAGATTCGCCACGCCCGCCTCACGCGCGAGTTTCTGCACTTGCGTCATCTTCACCGTCGCCGCGGGACACATCGTGGCGATCGGGCAGCGGGTGAAGATGAAGTTCAACATCACTTTCTTCCCGCGAAACTTTCCACTCTCCACCACCGCGCCTGTCTGATCGTAAAGCGCGAAATCCGGCATGTTCTCGCCGATCTCGCGATAAGCCGAACGCCCCCGGCTCAACGTCTCCTGGCGCAACGCATTCGCCTTCGCCTCCACCGCGCGCTTCGCCGCCTGATCGTCCGGCCAGATTTGCTCGAGCTTCCAATCGCCGCCTTCCGTCTCCGGCTCCACCAAGGTCGCGCGAATTCGCTGACCTTCCTTCGCCGTGGCGATGTCGCCGCGCGCCACGACAAACTCCATCGTCATCGCCGGCATGAATCCCGGAATCTCGTCGTGCCGCACGACCAGCACGTTTCGCTCCGCATCAATCGACAACACTTCGCCCGTCAACGGATACCGGCCTTTCGTCGCTTCCGCCGCGTCGCTTCCTCCTCCCGAACAACCGGCCTGAAACGCCGACAGCAGCAACGCGCCGAACAGCACCAAAGACGCACGCACCACGCGGCTCTTCTTTGCGACGCTTCCGCCTTTCTGTGTCTCACGGATATTAGCAGGCATCACGCTACGGATTCGCCGCCGGAAAAAATTGTCAAAGGGTTTGCGGCCCACAGCAGGTCGCCTTCTGCTCGCCAATCCACACCGTCATGACCGCCTTTTCCGGACTTCGACGCACTTCCACCTACAAACCCGCCGTCGCCTGGTTCGCCGCATTCGGCAGCGTTTGGGTTTTCCTCATCGTCGTGCTCGGCGCTTTCACCACCAGCATCGGCGCCGGAATGGTGTTTCCCGATTGGCCCCTTTCCAACGGCTCCATCAACCCCGAGGGCTGGCTCACCGACATCGCCATGTTCGCCGAACATTCGCACCGGCTCACCGCCGCCGTGATGAGTGCGATCACCGTCGTTCTGGCAATTTGGATACATCGCACCGAGGAACGTTCCTGGCTGCGCCGGCTCGCCTGGTTCGCCGCCGCCCTCGTGCTCGTGCAAGCCCTCATCGGCGGCCTGCGCGTGCTGCTCGATCACCTGCACGTCGAAATGGTCAACACCAGCGTCGGCCGCCTGTTCGCCATGGTGCACGCGTGCCTCGCCCAGCTGTTCGTCTGCACGCTCTTCGCCGTCGCCATCGCCTCCACCCGCGGCTGGATCGAACGCCCCATCGCCGTCGGCTCCGCCGTCCGGCGCGCCGGTCTGATCTGCTGCGTCTTGCTCTTCGTCCAGCTCGCGATCGCCGCCGTCATGCGCCACAGCTTCGCCGGCCTCGCGATCCCAGTATTCCCTTACTCCACCGCCGACGGACACTGGCTCCCGGAACTCTGGAATTTCCGCATCGGCATCCATTTCGCCCATCGCGTCATGGCCCTCGTCCTCGCCGTCGCGATCATCTGGTTCGCCATCCGCATCCGCCTCGATCGCGCATCCACCGTTCTGATGCGCATCGGCTCGTCGGCCATCGTCGCACTTCTCTCCATTCAAATCATTCTGGGCGCGAAAATCATCTGGACCAGTCGCTCCGCCGACATGACCACCGCCCACGTGCTGGTGGGCGCGCTCACGCTCGCCGTCACGTTCTGGCTCACCTGGCTCGCCCATCGCGACGCCGTCGAGCAGCCGACGCACGCATGACCGCACCGGCCGCAGCAGGCGCGAAGTTCGCCGACTATCTCGAGCTCACCAAGCCGCGGCTGAGCCTGCTTTCCGTCCTCACCACGATCGTCGGCTACTTCGCCGCTCGTCCCGACCAGGGCAGCTTCCATCTCTTGATGCTGGTGGTCTGCACGTCGCTCGCCGCCGCCGGCGTCGCCGCGCTGAATCAATTTCTCGAATCCGACACCGACGCGCGCATGAAGCGCACCGCGACGCGCCCCATCCCCGCCGGCAAAGTAGCCACCGGCTCCGCCTTCGTGCTCGGCGTGCTCATGTGCATCGTTTCGCTGTTCCTCATGTGGGCGACCGTGGGACGGCTCGCGTCGCTTTTCACGCTTCTCACGATCTTCTCCTACCTCGGCTGGTATACGCCCGCTAAACGTCGTTCGCGCTGGAGCACCGAGATCGGCGCCATCGCCGGCGCGTTCCCCCCCCTGATCGGCTGGGCCGCCGCCGAAGGCACCGTCACGGCGCTCGGCTGGATTCTTTTCGCCGTGCTCATCTTCTGGCAGATCCCGCACTTCATGGCGATCGCGTGGATCTATCGCCGCGACTACTCCGCCGTCGATTTTCCCATGTTGCCCGTGCGCGACGAAGCCGGCGGCAAAGTCGCCGTCTGGTCCCTCGTCAACACGATCGCCCTCGTCGTCGTGACCGTGCTGCCTTACTTCCTCGGTCTCACCACGTGGATCTATCTTGCCGCCGCTGTCGTAACCGGCGCGTGGTTCCTCTGGCGCGCCATCGTCTTCCTTCGCCCCGCCGCGCGCGATGTCGCTGCGCGCAAACTCTTCTTCTGCTCGATCGCTTACCTGCCGCTCGTGTTGTGCGCCCTCGTCGCCGACCGGCTGATCTTTTTGCCATGACGATCCACGACATCCCGGCGCTCAACGCCGCGCTCAACGCGACCGCGACGGTCCTGATCGTGCTCGGCTTTATCCAGATCAAATCCGCCCAGCGCGCGCACGATGTCGCCCTCCGCTCCTCGCGCATCCTCACGCACCGCCGCCTCATGCTCGCCGCGGGCGCCGTCTCGGCCGTTTTTCTCGTCGGCTACGTCGGCCACAAAATCGCCGTGCGCGGCGTGCACACGCCTTTCGGCGGCGAAGGCCTGATTCGCAGTCTCTACTATGTAATGCTGCTCACGCACATCCTGCTCGCGATGGCCATCGCGTGGCTCGTGCCGTGGACTTTCTACCTCGCGCTCAAGGGCCACGTCGAACGCCACCGCGCCTGGGCCAGGTGGACGTATCCAATTTGGCTCTACGTCAGCGTCACCGGCGTGCTCGTCTATTTCTTCCTCTACCAGTGGTGGCCCGCCGCGCGCTAGGCGCGTAGCCGCTCCGCGTTCTGCGTTCGGAGTTCGGAGTTTCAGATCCGCCGCCAAGCGACAAAAAAGCCGCACGATTTGTGCGGCTGTGCTTAACCCAATGTGATCCGCGGCTCGGAACTCCGAACCGGGAACACGGAACCGACGTTCACTTCACCACCAACGTCCCGCGCATCCCCACCTGATAGTGCGCCGGGAAGGAGCACAGGAACGGGTAATCGCCCGCTTCGTTCGGGACGGTGAACGTGATCTCATCCGACTTGCGCGGCCCGAGCATCGCGGTGTGCGCGACGACTTGGTCCTTGAGCGCCGGCGGAATGTAGTCGGTGGCCTTCGCCGTCATGGCCGCAGCGTTGAACGCCGCCGCATCGACGCCCTTCTTCAGGAGCACCCAATTGTGCCCCATGACTTCCTTCGGCTGGGTGCCGATGTTCCGCAGCACGACTTTCAACTGCTCCCCGGGCTTGGCCTCGATCGTCTGCACGTTGAATTTCATGTTGTCACCGGCCGTGATCTCGATCGTGCGAACACCCGCCGTTTGCTCTTTCGCGGCCGAAGCGGACGCATCGCCCGCGGAACCGCCGGCGTTCGCCGCCGGGTCGTTCTTCGAACAACCAACTGCAGCGAGAGCAGCAACTAACGTGATGAAAAGGGAACGGATTTTCATGGCGGAAGCACCGTCGGACACCGGCCCGCGAAACGCAAACCCGAAGCTCCGCGAACGGCGTTGTGCGCGCGGCTAATATATCACTTAAGCAGGACAATAAATGCGCAGCGAATCGCAAAGGATGGCAAAAAAGGCGGAATAGGGCTTGAAATGGGTTCCCCATGTCGGACTCTTTTGGACGGTATTGTCCCGAAATCTCCCTCGCCATTTTCGGCAGCACACATGCGTTTGATCTCCCTTTTCCCCCGCTCGTTGCGTCGAGTCGGCCCGTTCGCGCGGGCGTGCTCCAGCCGTTCGCTGGCGGCGATCTCCGGCCTCGCCGTGATGACGTTGCTGACCGGCTGCGACCTAAATTTCTGGCGCATGGACGGACCGATGTCGACTTACGACACCGCCGGTCCGGTCGCTGAAGTTCAAAAGAACATCTTCATGGTGACGGTGTGGGTCACCGTGACGGTCTTCGTTCTCGTCGCCGCCGTCCTCACTTACGCCACTTGGAAGTTCCGCGCTCGCACCGCCGCCGACGAACACGCCGAACCGCCGCCGCAAAGCCACGGCAACCCGCTCATCGAACTAGGCCTCATCGGCGCTTCCGTTCTCGCGCTCGTCATCATCGCGGTTCCCACCCTCAAGGGCATCTGGTTCACCTACGACATCCCCGCCGAGGAAAAGGAAACCGCCTACGAAGTCACCGCGCAGGGCTATCAGTGGTGGTTCCGCTTCGAATACCCGAGCGAGCAAATCGAAGGCGTCGGTCAACTCGTCTCCGCCAACGAGCTCGTCATTCCCGCCGGCCGCGCCGTTCGCGTGAACCTCCGCGGCATGGACGTCATCCACAGCTTCTGGGTCCCGCGTCTCGCCGGCAAGGTCGACATGATTCCCAACCGCGCGAATCACCTCTGGCTCAAAGCCGACCAGCCCGGCTACTTCTGGGGCCAATGCGCCGAATACTGCGGCGACTCCCACGCCGTGATGCGCTTCCGCGTGATCGCTCTCGAGGAGAGCGAATTCAACGAATGGCTCGAACAGCAAACCGCCCCCGCCCGCACGGTTCAAGCCGTCGCCAGCGGCGCCACCGGCGAAGCTCGCGCGCAGTTCGCCTCCTTCCGCACCGATTGGAAGATGAACGAGGCCGGCTACACCGATAAATACGACCTCAACCCGCTCGAATCCTGGCGCGCCAAGCAGTTCCCCGAAAAGAACGAAGACCCCGCGCTCATCGCCAAGGGCCGCGAACTCTTCGAGTCCAAGACGTGCTTCTCCTGCCACACCGTGCGCGGCAATCACGTCGGCGGCAGCGCCGCGTATCCGGATCTCACCCACTTCGGCTCCCGCACCACACTCGCGGCCGGTCTCCTCGACAATGAGCCCGACCAAGTCGCCCGCTGGCTCATGTTCCCCAACGACGTGAAGCCGGGCAACAAGATGTGGACCGAGGGCTATCTCAAGAACAACATCCAGCTCACGCAGGAAGACGTCGCCGCGCTCGTCGCTTATCTCGACAGCCTGAAGTAATCCCTCCCCCGCTTCAGGTCGTCACACCGCTCCCACCCACCTCCCTTTCCACATGGACGCATCGGTCAAGTCAGACTTCATCGCGCACGAACAACCCGCGCGCGGCAAACCGTTCGTGCTTTGGCGCCCCACTGCGAAGACCGGCATCATGAGCTGGCTCACCACGGTCGACCACAAGCGAATCGGTTTCCTCTACGGCGTATTCGCCCTGTTCTTCTTCCTCGTTGGCGGCTTC
Source organism: Verrucomicrobiota bacterium (assembly GCA_023426435.1). Classification (GTDB taxonomy): domain Bacteria; phylum Verrucomicrobiota; class Verrucomicrobiia; order Opitutales; family Opitutaceae; genus Opitutus. Next base: position 50,975 of record JAFAAS010000103.1, read on the forward strand.
GAAGCGCTCCTCATCCGCGCCCAGCTGATGTTCCCCAACAACGACGTGCTCACCGCGCAGCAATACAACACGCTGTTCACGATGCACGGCACCACGATGATCTTCCTCGCGGTGATGCCCCTCGGCTCCGCGTTCTTCAACTTCATCATGCCGCTCCAGATCGGCGCGCGCGACGTCGCCTTCCCGCGGCTCAACTCCTTCTCGCTCTGGATGTTCGTGGTAGGCGCGATCATCATCAACATCGGCTGGTTCCACCCGGGCGGCGCGCCGGACGGCGGCTGGTTCGGCTACGCTCCTCTCACCTCGAAACAATTCATCCCGCGCAACTCGATCGATTTCTGGGTAATGGGCCTGCAGTTCCTCGGCGTCTCTTCCATCGCCGCCGCGCTGAACTTCATCGTCACCATCATCAACATGCGCGCTCCGGGCATGACGATGATGCGCCTGCCAGTCTTCACGTGGATGACGCTCATCACGTCCTTCCTCATCATCCTCTCCTTCCCCGCCATCACCATCGCGCTGGTCGAGCTCATGATGGATCGCCAGTTCGGCACCAACTTCTTCGAGGTCTCCAACGGCGGTCTCCCCATCCTCTGGCAGCACCTTTTCTGGATCTTCGGTCACCCCGAGGTTTACATCCTCATCCTCCCGGCGATGGGCATCGTGTCGGAAATCCTCCCGACCTTCTCCCGCAAACCGCTCTTCGGTTACCCGATCGTCGTCTTCTCGGGCGCCTGCATCGGCTTCCTCGGCTTCGCGGTGTGGTCCCACCACATGTTCACCACGGGCATGGGCACCGTCGCCACCGCCGCATTCGCGCTCGCCACGATGGCCATCGCAGTCCCGACCGGCGTGAAGATCTTCAACTGGATCGGCACCATCTGGGGCGGACACCTTCAGATGCGCACGCCGATGATGTTCGCCCTCGGCTTCGTCTGGATGTTCATGATCGGCGGCTTCTCCGGCGTCATGCACTCCTCCGCTCCGGCCGACGCGCAGCAGCAGGACAGCTATTTCGTCATCGCCCACTTCCACTACGTGCTCATCGGCGGCTCGCTCTTCGCGCTGCTCGCCGGCATCCACTACTGGTTCCCGCTGATGTTCGGCCGCAAGGTCTCCGAGTTCTGGGGCAAGCTCTCGTTCTGGGTCATCTTCATCGGCTTCAACGTCACGTTCTTCCCCATGCACTTCCTGGGGCTCAACGGCATGCCGCGCCGCACGTTCACCTACGACGGCAACATGGGTTGGAACGTCCCGAACTACATCGCCACGATCGGCGCATTCATGCTCGGCATCGGCGTCGTGATCTACTTCGCAGTCGTCATCTACACCTACCTGAAGGGCGAAAAGGTTTCCCGCGATCCGTGGGACGGCCGCACGCTCGAATGGTCGGTCCCCGCCCTCCCGCCGCCGGAATATAACTTCGTCGCAATTCCCACCGTCCACGCCCGCGACGCCTTCTGGTATGAAAAACACCACAAGGAGGAGATCGCGAAAGAGAAGGCCCAGCACGCCAAGGAAGAGGAAGCTCACGGCGGCATCCACATGCCTTTCCAATCGATCTACCCGCTGATCGCTTCGATCGGTCTGCTCATTCTTGGCATCGCCTCCAGCGCCATGGACTCCAATCCGGAGCCCGGCATCCACGCCAAGTTGATCACCGCCCTCGTGGGCGGCGCGATCTTCCTCATCGGCGTCTATCTCTGGGCGCTCGAAGGATCCGACGGCTATCACATCCACCTCGATAAGGACGGCAAAGTGATCGAGGAAGATCACCACGCCAAACACTGAGGCTGCGCCCGCGCAGATCCCAACTCCGCTCCCGAAAACTCTTCTTCCGCAAATGAGCAGCCCCGCCGCCTCCGGCTCCATCGATCATCATCAGGACGTCTCCACGGCCACCGGCATTCCGAACAAGAAGCTCCTGATGTGGGCGTTTCTTTCGTCGGACTGCATGTTCTTCGGCGCGCTGATCTCGACCCACCTGATCTACCGCCTCTACCCGCCCGCGGGTAATCCCGAGCCGACCGAGATCTTCGACGTCCCCCTCACGTCGTTCTCGACGTTCATCCTCCTCATGTCGTCGCTCATGATGGCGCTCGCCGTGAACGCCATCCAGAAGGGCAACGTCCGCAGCATGCGCTTCTCGCTGCTCACGACAGCCTTCTTCGGCGCCATCTTCCTCGGCTGCCAGGTGTATGAGTTCTGGCACTTCGTCCACGACAAGAACGTCACCATCACCAACAGCATCCTCGGCTCGACGTTCTACACCCTCACCGGCACACACGGTATCCACGTGCTCATCGGCGTGGTTTGGCTCATGTCGATGTATTTCTACTCCTTCACCGGCCGCGTCGGCACCAAGGAAGCCATCGATGTCGAAACCATGGGCCTCTACTGGCACTTCGTCGACATCGTGTGGATCGTGATCTTCACCGCCGTTTACCTGCTCGAATACCTCTAAAAACACGAAAGCGAGAGTGAGGGTGCCAGAGTCACACCCACTCCCCCACCTCCTCTCTCACTTCCCCTCCGCACTTTCACTTCCATGTCCACACCTTCCGTTTCCATCCCCACCGAGCCCCGCGAGCACGGCGACGAAAACAAGTTCTGGATCTACGTGCAGATCGCGATGCTCCTCGCCGTCATCACCGGCGTCGAAATCGTCGCGATCGAGCTCCCGTTCGCGAAGTGGTTCCTCGTCACCGCGCTGGTCGTCCTCTCGCTCGTGAAGTTCCTGTTCGTTATCTTCTACTTCATGCACCTGCGCTGGGACAAAGCCTTCTGCACGATTCTGTTCTTCATCGGCTTGATCCTCTCCGGCGGCACCATGTGGGCCCTCCTCGCTCTCTTCGCCTTCGAAGAAGGCAAGCCGCTCACGTCCATCGCCACGCTCGAATCCGCCGCCGCCTTGGTCGCGCGGCTCGCCTGAGCCGGTTAACCTTTTCGCTCCAAAGGCGGCCTTCACCCGGGCCGCCTTTTTCATGCCCCCGTTCCACAATCCTGATCGGGCAACGTCCTCTCAAAACAGCCGCGTCACGCTCACCCGCACCGTCCGCGGCTCAGCCGGATGAAAGTGCAAATCCGCCACGCCTTCCTGCGGCTCTCCCGGCAACCGGGACTCGTAATAATACGCGATGTCGTAGTTCTGCCGATCGAAGACATTCGCGACTTCAATCGCCGCCTCCCATTCCCTTCCGCGCCACCCGACTTTCAGACTCGACGTCAGTGACGGCGGCGCCCGCACCGTCCCGTCTTCCATCAACGGCTGCTCGCTAAAATACCGCAGCCGCACACTTCCGAACCACCCGACCGCCGACTGAAACGTCGCGCCCGCCGTCGCCACTTTCGGAATCGAATTCGCGATCCGATTCTCCGCGCCGGCCTCCCGATACCGCGCCCGCGTCAAAGCAAAGTCCGCATCCAACGTCAGCCACGGCGCCACACGATAAAAATTCGCCCACTCCACCCCAACCCGCCGCGTCGCCCCCGTCGCTTCGGTGCCTCCCGCATCGCCCACGAAAACCAATTCCGAATCGAGCGTAAGCGCCCACACCGAGAGCGAGCTCACCCAACCTTCCGTCGGCGACGCCCGCACGCCCACCTCCGCTCCTCTGGAACGCACCAGCGGTTCCACCCGTTCCGCGCGTTCACCTGTCTCCGGATCCAGCCGGATCGTCGTTCCGCGCGCATCGTTGCTGTGGAAGCCGTCTCCATAATTTGCATACACCTCGGCCCCGGAAAACGGCCCGAAGATCAATGCCGCCTTTGGTGTGACAATCCCCGCGTTCTTCCGCCCGGAGTTGGCGGCCAGGTCGCTTTCCACGTCGAAACGATACCCATCGGCACGCACGCCCACCTCCGTTCGCAACCAATCGCTCCAACGTCTCTCGCTCTTCACGAAGATCCCCGCGCTCACCTCGTCCACCGCATCGCTTCGCACCGTCCCGATCCGCTCCCGCGCCGAGCTTCGATACAGTCCCACCTCGCCGATCAGATCCGCGCGCACGTCCGCGCCCGCCACCATCGTCCCCCCAACGCTCTCCCACGTCTGCGTAACCGCTCCGCCCAGCACCGTGCGGCGATCCCGCTGATTGAATTGATCGCCCGCCTCGGGATTCGCCAGGAAGTAACTGAAATTTGAATACAGATCCATCGCGTAGCGCAACGCATACGCGTTGATCCGGGTCGTCCCCGAGGCGCCCGCGAGCGTTGCGTCAAAGGCCACACTCGCCCGCTCCGAATCGCCACCCGCCGTCGGATCCATCGTCCCAAACCGGCTCAAGTCGCCCGATTGCACCGCGCGCAACGGAATCTGATCCGTCGCCTGCCACGCCCCGCGATACCCCATCGCCGTCAATCGATACTCGCCGACGCCCGCCCGCCAGTGCGCGCGCAGCAGCCCGTTGAACCGTTCGAAATCCTCCCGCCGCTCCCACGGTCCGTCGTCATGCGACCATTCCACTCCATACGTGGTCGTCACGCCGCCGCCCCGCCGCGAGTCCGCCGCCACCAACCGCACGAATCCATTTTCGCCCACCGTTCCGCTCGCGAAACCCCGCGGCAGCACATCGAACAACTCGAACTCCGCCGCTCCCGCGCCCGAAAAATCCCCGACCTCCACGTCGATCGGCCCCTTGCGATACTCCACCTGCCGCACGAGTTCCGGAATCACGAAGTTCAAATCCGAATACCCCTGCCCATGCGCATGCGTCCGCATGTTCACCGGCAACCCGTCCACTCGCACCGAAAAATCCGTGCCGTGATCCAGATTGAAACCCCGCAGGAAATACTGATTCGCCTTCCCGCCGCCCGAATGCTGCGTGATCACCACGCCCGGAATCACCTCCAACAGCTCGCCACGCCTCAGCCACGGCCGCGCCTGCAACTCCGCCGCTCCGACGAGGCCCTGCGATGCCGACGCTGCCACGCCCACCAAATTCGCCGCGCGTCCTTCGACCACCAGCGGATCGAGCCGCATCAACGCGTCATCGTCCGCCCGCGTTTGAGCCCTCAATCCGTCGAAGGCCACAGCCATCAACAATGAGCAACCGATCGGACGCAGCGCGGGAAACGAAGAGGAAAGCAACGGCATGAAGGATAGGAAGAAAGTGCGCGGAAGGCAGCTTGCATGCCAACCGACCTCCCCCCTGTGCAATCGCCACGCCTCTCACCGGACAGTGCAGCCACGCCGCCGCTCGCATTCTCCCGCGATCTCCACACGCTGCTCTCATGCTTCGTTGCTTCGTTCCTCTCGCACTTCTTTCCGCCTTTTCGCTCACCAGTTTCGCCAAGCCCCACGCCACCACCGCCGACCTCTCCCACTGGGCGATCGAACAACAACCCGGCGGCACCGTCATCGTCCGCGACGGCGCGTTGATCATCGAAGACGCCGCCGGCTGCACCGCGTGGCTCCGCCAAAAACTCACCGCACCGGTCGAAATCACCTACGAAGTCACCGTCGTGTCCCGCGGAGGCCCCCACGATCGCGTCTCGGATGTGAACTGCTTCTGGATGGCAACCGATCCCCAAAATCCGGATACGCTTCCCGCCGGCCGGTCCGGCAAGTTCGCCGACTACGACGAACTCGCCACGTATTACGTCGGCATGGGCGGAAATGAAAACACCACCACGCGCTTCCGCCGCTACGCCGGAGACGGCACCAAACCACTCCGTCCCGAGCACGATCTCCGCGACAAACAATTCCTCCTCGAGCCAAACCGCACCTACCGCATCAAACTCGTGGCGGCCGACGGCCAGGCCGAGTTTTGGCGCGACGGTGAAAAGATCCTCTCCTTCACCGATCCTAGTCCGCTGACCTCCGGATGGTTTGCGATTCGCACCGTGAAATCGCACCTCGAGATCCGTAACTTGCGCATCGCCACGCGCAAATCTGCCGCTGCCGACACTCGCTGATCGGAGATCGGAAAAAACCGCGCAAGAGCCCGGTTTGCCGACAAGCCGCAGCGGCGGGCGAAAACCTCAAAACCGGCATTGACAATCCCACCCCACCGCCTGTTTTCATCCCCCTCTTTCGCGCGGCCTCGGCCGCCGAGCCACGTTGCCCGGTAGCTCAGTGGCAGAGCAGGTGACTGTTAATCACTTGGTCGCTGGTTCGATCCCAGCCCGGGCAGCCATTTATTCCCTCAAGGGAAGATGGATTTTTGGCGTTTTCCCGTAAAATCCACTGTCTGGTCACTGTCGCACCGCGCCGCGGCTCAGCGGTTTCACCGGCGGCAGAATATCCCGAAACGCCGCGCCGTAGATCTCCCACACCGTCAGGAACAATCCAAAAACCAGCGGGCCCGCGATGAAGCCGATCGGGCCGAACAAGAACAACCCGCCGAGCGTTCCCACGAGAATCAGGAGATCGGGCATCCGCGCGTCTTTTCCCACGAGCATCGGACGGAGCACGTTGTCGATCGTGCCCACCACCGCCGCACACCACGCCGCCACAAGGATCGCCGCCAACACTTGATCGGTCGCGAAAAGATAAATCACCGCCGGGATCCAGACGAGCGCCGAGCCCACGCCCGGAATCACCGACAGAATCACCATCACCGTTCCCCAAAACGCCGCGCCGTCGATTCCCGCCAGCCACAGCGCAACGCCCGCCAGCGTCCCTTGAACAATTCCGATGATCACCGTCCCTTTGATCGTCGCTCGCGTCACCGAAGCGAATCGCTCGATCATCTGCACTTCGTCTTCGTGGCGCAGAGGCACGTAATAAAAAATCTTTTCGAGGATCGCCTTCCCGTCGCGCAGAAAGAAGAACATCGCGTAAAGCATCACGAACGCGTTCAGCAAAAACGCCGCCGTGCCCGCGGTCATGCGTGACATCGCCGTGACCAGGAAGCCGCCCGCCGATTTAGCCGCCAATCCGAAGTTTTCGATGATGGTCTCCTGATTGGGCACATAGGGCTCCAGCACGGGAAACCGCGACACCGCCCAATGGTGCACATCGAATCCGCTCGAGGGCCCGAAGCGCTCCTTCGCCCACGGGATCGCCTTTTCGCTCACCTCCATCGCCTGGCTGATCACCAACCCCGCAAACGCCCCCAACGGCCCCACCGCCAGCACGACGAGAATCAGCAACGTGATAAACGACGCCAACGAGGTCCGCCCGCGAAACAACCGTGCCAACCAGCGGTAAAGCGGATGGCACAAGCCTGCGAGCATCGCCCCCAACAACAGCGGCTTCAAAAACGGCCACGCGATCGCCAGCGCGAGGAGCGATATCGCTGCGACCAGCAGCAGCACGAAAGCATTGCGAAAATTCCGGCCGCTAACTCGAGATTCGTTCATGAGCCGTGGATAACGATCGATGTAACTGACGAGAGCCGTATCCGCCTTCCAACGATTTCGCAATGCAGCGATTTAGCCCGCAATTGCGACGCCCCGCTTCGGCCTCACCTTGCCTCCCATCCCGCCAACCCGCCGTTCCCGCGAGCGTCACAGATCAATCCCCATCGGCTTCGCAAACGACATCTCTCCCCAGCCTTCCCGCCGCCAAAACATTTCACCGCCGGCGTTCTCCACCGACACGAGAAGGAGAACGCGCTTCACCCCCTCCGCCTTCAACGCGTTCAACGAGCGCTGCATCACCGCCCGCCCAATCCCCTCTCCACGATGCGCCGCATCCACCGCGAGGTGGTAAACAAATCCCCGGCGGCCATCATGGCCGCAGAGCACCGCACCGAGCAATCGGCCATCGTCGGCGACGGCGACGGTGCTCAGAGCAGAATTCCGCGCCAGGTAACGCGCGATCTCTTCCGGCGCATCGCCTTCGGCCAACTCAACACCTTCGACGCTCGCCCACAGTCTTCGGGCGTCAGCGATGTCCGCGTGCGTCATGGGACGAATCTGAAAGCTCACACGCGACTTATCGGCCGCATGCCGATGCACAGCAATCTCCGGGTGGCCTGTCGGCAGCAGCAACTTCACCGAACGCTCGCGACGTATCCAAACAACCCTCACGCGGGACGAAGCTCTCGGATCGAAAACGTAACCATATACCGCTTGCGGCATATACCTGATCCGGCATCCGCTTGTCGGGTGGAGTCGATGTCCGCCAAGCCTCTCGTTCTCATTCTCTGCACCGGGAATTCCTGCCGCAGCCATCTCGCCGAGGGCATTCTCCGCCGCGTCGCGGGCGACCTCGTCGACGTCGCCAGCGCCGGCTCGAAGCCCGCGGGTTACGTTCATCCCTTGGCCATCCAGGTCATGCGCGAGATCGATATCGACCTCTCAACCCACCGATCGAAGCCGCTGACCGAATTCCTCGATCGCACCGTGGAAACCGTCATCACGGTGTGCGGCCACGCAGATCAGGCGCGCCCGATTTTCCCCGGACAAATGACTCGTCATCACTGGCCGTTCGAAGATCCGGCCAATGTGACTGGCACGGACGAAGAGAAACTCGCGATCTTTCGCCGCGTGAGAAACGAGATTTGCCGCGTCTTCACCGCTTACGCCGCCGGCCGGCGCGACGCGCTGACGAGCCGGGCAACGCTTCACGAGCGCTGACCTTTCCGCCGTTCGGCGGCGCGGAACAATCGATCTTTAATATCTCCGCCGCGGCGTGAAGCGCGTGGCGTTCGGATCTTTCACCCGATAGGTGATGCGCGCCTTCTCCAGATCGTAAGGGCTCATCTCCATCTTCACGGTGTCGCCGGCAGCGATCTTGATGAAGTGCTTGCGCAACTTCCCCGAAATATGGCCCAACACGATGTGGCCATTGGCGAGTTGCACTCGGAACATAGTGCCCGGCAGCACAGCGACAATTTTGCCTTCAACTTCAACGACATTGGTCGTGCTCGCAGCTCCGGGTTTAGTAGATGTATTTGCGGTCAAGGGCGCCACCATACCCCTAATGGAGTCGGGTGCAAAAGTTTTCCCCCACCCGCGCCACTATTCTCGAGAAACACCGAAGGTCCGACCTCCCTCCGCTGCTAGAAAAAAGTAAAACCGCCTTCACGGTCGTTTCTCCCCCCGACTTCACCGCCTTCCCTCGCTCCTTCGCCCGGGACCGCGCCCCCGATTTTTGCCCGATGGCAGACCGTCGCGGCCGAGCTACTTTGAAAGATGGGTTCGACGAAGGTTTTAATCGCTGACGATCACGAAGTGATCCGCACAGGAGTCCGCCTGTTGCTCGACACGGATGACTTCGAAGTCGTCGCCGAAGCGCCGAACGGCCTCGTCGCGATTGACCTCACGGTCGAACACTCGCCGGACATCGTGATCATGGACGTCGACATGCCCTACCTCGATGGCATCGAAGCAACACGACGTCTCAAAGAAGCGAATCCCGATGCGCGCGTGTTGATCCTTTCTGCCGAATCGCGCCACACGCTCGCCGAGGAAGTCCAAGCCGCCGGCGCCGCGGGTCTCGTCGACAAATATTGCTGCGTCGAGGAACTCCCGCGCGCCTTGGGCGCCCTCCGTAATGGCGAATGCTGGTTTCCGGTCCGCGCCTAGCGCGTAGCGATCGATCTGCCGTTGCCTCGCCGCTCACGTTTCAGCGGCGACAGCCACAAACGTGACGGCGACCGCATCGTCGCCCAACCACCCGCCGGGCGGCTTCCGCCGCCAAAACCGTCTGGGCGTCTTCCGCGCCGCCATCGTCACCGAGGGCGCACGCATCGGAGCCACTCCACTCGGCGCCAACGACACCCAGTCCGCCGTGTTGCTGATGACGCTCCAACCGGGCGTTTACAGCTTCATCGTGAAAGGCGCCAATAACAGCACGGGGCTCGTCCTGGTCGAAGTTTACGACGCCGACTAATGCTCCATCAGCCGGAAATCTTCTGAGACTTTCCAGCCGCCGCAGGCCCGGCGAGACCATCGCCGGGGCCCGAGCCGGCTCCGCCACGCATCCAGAAGCTTGGCGGAACCCCGCGAAACCTGACATGACGGAAGGCCTATGCTTCGCATCCCTTTCCTGGCTATGAACCTCAACCTCATCGCGAGCTCGTGGTTGCGCATCTTCTTTCTGGTTTCCCTCTGCGCGCTCCCGCCGGCGTTTGCCGCCGAGGACGCCGATCCAATCGTGTCGACGAACCCGATGGTGTTCGAAGCCGAAGACGCCGGCGTGCACGGAGAGCTCGTCGTGGCACCGGAGATTCTCTCGTCCGACTCCCGCAACGAACTGATCTACACCATCACCTCCGAACCGATGTTCGGCCGCGTCGGTCTCGCCGGCGGCGATGACGCCGACTTTTTCCGCAACAAGACCTCACGCCTCGGCTACTTCGCCTACCGTCCCAACGACGACTACAGCGGCGAAGACTCCTTCACCTACACCGTCCGCAACGAAACCTCCGGCCTCGTTTTCCAGAACACCGTCGTGATCTCCGTCAAGCCGCCGCCGCCCGTCATGCTCGACAAGCTCGAGGTCGACGCCACGCGCGTGCGCACGATGGACGTTCGCGACGTGTCGCTCACCACGCGTCCCAACATCCCCGTCTCCCAAAACCTGCCGAGTCACGAAGACTTCATGCCGCAGGCGGACCGCCTCCTGATCTCCGACCCGAAGGTCGCGTTCCTCCTCGACGATCGAGCGAAGCCCCAAAACGGCACCGCCCGCCTCGATCGCACCACCGGCCAACTCACCTACGCGCCGAATCCCGGCTTCATCGGCGAAGATCGATTCTCCTATTACACGGTCGACGAAAACAACCCGCACCTCGGCGTCGAAAACACCGTCATCGTCAACGTCGAGCCCATCCGCGAAACGAAGCACATCACCGCCGATCGCTCGCGCAGTCGCGAGGTCGACCTCGTTTTCGTCATCAACAATTCGCCTTCCATGGCCGCGCACCAGACGCGCATCGCCGCGAACCTGAGCCGCTTCCGCGAACTCTTTCACACCCGCGACCTCGACTACCGTATCGGCGTTCTCACGACAGACTTCGTCAACGCCGACCCGCGTCGCCGCAGCGACAACCAGTATTTCAAGCAGGTCCGCTCCATCGAACTCGACCGAAACGGCAACGTCGTCCTCGACCGCCGCGACCGCCCCAAACAAATCACCAAGCGCGTCGCGAGCAATGGCGCCTTGGTCACGCTGCCCGTGATGCCGCAGCCGTGGGTCACTCCCAAAACCCCCGACAGCATTTTCGCAGAACTCGTGAAGGTCGGCACCAACGGCGACAGCAACCGCACCGCCTTCACTTCGATCTACAACTTCGTCGCCGGCTACTACAACAAGCAGCACACCTTCCTTCGCCCCGAAGCCACCACGATCGTCGTCTTCTTCATGGACGAAGAGGAGACGCGCATGGCGCTCTGGCGGGAGCAGAAAAACGGCACGCGCGAGGCCGAATGGATCGAGAACGGCACGCTCCCCGAGCTGCTCAAACAATTCAACGCCCGCAACCCGCAACAACGCCAGACCCTCGACGGCTACATCAACTACTGGGTCCTGCGGCCTTTCATCATCGCGAAGGGCAACAAGCGCGGGAAGCTCGAGATGCACGCCGTCGTCTCGCCCGACAACATCTCGCATCGGCGCGCCGCCGAACTCACCGGCGGAACCGTGCTGAACATCGAGAGCGATTTCTCCGGCCCGCTCGCCGCGCTCGGCGATCGCATCGCTGAAACCGTCGCCGTCGCCCTCGAACCCGTTCCACCCGGCGCCACCCTCTACAAAAAGAGCCTGCGCGTGCTCGTCGACGGCGAGGAAGTTCAACCCGATCCTGACCACGGCTGGATCTACGACGAACGCTCCCACAGCATCCGCTTCCAGGGCGACGCGAAGAAAAAAGCGTTCACCGCCAAAATCGACATCACCTACGAGGAACACCGCTGACGCGCTCCCGAAATCCGGTTCGATTCGCCCTTCCGTGGTAGGAGCCTGCTTGCAGGCGATTCCAGCCGGCGAACGAGCAACCTCGCCCGCCAGCAGCTCCTGGATCGCACCGACGCATCCCGGCGCTCCGGTTGCACGCGCCGGCGCACTCACCACCGGTTCTTGCGGTCTCGTCGGAGATGAAACTCCTGCCCGATCGCTGGTCGCACCTTTTCATTCTCGAAACCCCGCTACTCGAACTCGTCGCGCGCGGCACCTTGCTCTACACCGGAATCCTCCTGCTCCTGCGCTTCATGCCCCGCCGCACCGGCGGCGAGATGGCGCTGATGGATTTGATCTTCGCCCTGCTGGTGGTTTCGGCCGTGTCCCATTCGCTCGGCGACTACACGTCCATCGCCGACGGGCTGTTCATGGTTCTGGTTACCATGGGTTGGAACTACGTCCTGAATTCGCTCAGCTTCCGACTTCCTGCCGTCGAACGACTGCTCTCCCCTCCGCCGCTTCCCGTCGTCAAAGACGGAAAATTACTCCTGCGCAACATGCGGCGCGAATTCCTCACCCGCGACGAGCTGCGCACGTGCTTGCGCGAACACGGCGTCGACGACGTCGCGGAGGTGAAAATCGCCTACGTCGAAGGCGACGGCAGCATCAGCGTCATCAAGCACCGCAGTCGCGGCCGGCGCCGGTCGTAACCCGCCGCCGCCGCCCGCATCACGATCGTGGATACGACGTAAGCGAATCGCGGCGCGGGGCCGCTTGACACGCCCGCATTCCTCAATCTGGTCCGATCGTTCAACCCCCACCCATGGCGAACGCTTTCACAGGTTACACGCGATACCCTCGCGCGCTTGTCATCTGTCCCACGTCGCCGGCGGTGTGAACTGACGAGCCCGCTTGATCTTTCAAGATGGCTCGCCCGTGCACATGCGCCGGCGAATAAAGGCCAGCGCGTCGCTCGCGTGGCCACATCGGATGCGGCGCCTTCGCATCCTGGTCCAAGCTCAGCTCGTCCGCGCCCCGCCACCAGGCAGCGCGATCTTTCCCCAATCAAATTTTCGGAGTCCTCCGACTCCCGCCCCTGCGCGAGCCTGAGGATTCCAAGCAGCAAACGATTCCATGAAAACAGGCATGAACAGCGACCTCCGTTCCAAGCTCATCCTTCGCGGCATTCACCTCTGGCTCACCGACGCGATGAAACTCGCTGTCGAGACCAAGGCCGAACGCCTTTTCCGTCACGAACCTCGTATCGTCCGCCTCCGCATCGATGTCGAACGCGACCTCCGCGGCCGCACACGAGTCTTCACCGCCAAGGGCCGCATCGAAATCGCCGGCCCGGACCTCACCGCCGCCGTGACCACCGAAGACGCTTACATGTCGATCAACCTTCTCATCGACAAACTGGATCGCCTGCTGCGCAAACGCGGGACCAACACCCTTCGCCGACGCACCACCGACGACATCCGCCAGCACGCTCCCGCCGTCGCGATGGCTTCATAGATCGCGGCGACGCAACCGATCGACGATTGCCACCTCCCGGGCGAGCCGCTCAAGTGCGGTCTCGCCCGTTTTTCATTCTTCGCGCCGCCTCCTCCGATGAAAAATCCCCCGCGCACGTCGCAAAAGCTCTCCTCTGAGCAACGCGAGCAGCTGTTCGAAACCCTGCGAAAACGCTTCGACCAAAACCCCGCGCGTCACGCCGGAGTCACCTGGACCGCCGTCGAAAAACGGCTCAACGCCCATCCCGACAAACTCCGGTCGCTCGCCGAAATGGAGCGCACCGGCGGCGAACCCGATGTCATCGGTCGCGATGCGAAAACCGGCGCCTACCTCTTCGTCGATTGCTCCTCGCAAAGTCCCAAGGATCGCCAAAGCCTCTGCTACGATCGCGCCGCGCTCGATTCGCGCAAAAAGTTCAAACCCAAGAACAGCGCGATCGACCTCGCCGAAGAAATCGGCATCGAGCTGCTCACGGAGGACGAGTATGCCGAACTGCAAAAGCTCGGGGAATTCGACACCAAGACTTCGAGCTGGCTCAAGACTCCCGACGAAATCCGAAAGCTGGGCGGTGCGATTTTCGGCGACCGCCGTTTCGGCCGCGTTTTCACTTACCACAACGGCGCCGAATCCTACTACAGCGGCCGCGGCTTTCGCGGCATTCTGCGGGTGTAAGCCGTAAGACGCCCCACTCGCCCGCGTGACGGCCGAATTTGCCGGAACCGGAAATGACGCTTCGCTTGGCCATGAAACCCAAGGTCAAAAAACCCGCACCGCCCAACTCCGAAGCAGGGCGTCGCACCACGCCGAAGTCCCTCGACGAAAAATTGAAACAGCGCGCCCTCCAACGCTGGGAAGGTGAAGGCGGCGGACTTCCTCCCCAGCCGGACGCCCCGCCTCGTGTTTCTCCGCGGAAAGAGAATCCATGAACGAGAGGCCGCGCGCTCCGTTCGGTGCGCGTCCCAATCAAAGCTGCAGATTCTTCACCTCGATCAGTCCGTTCAACATCAGCACGACCGACTGCACCATCGGGCACGGCGGACACGAATAGCGCACGCGATCGCGGATGTAAGCGATCTCCTCGACCGGCAGCTTTTTCATCTCGTCGTTGATCTCTTTCAGCAGCGCTTCGTCGCGCATGTCTTGCGGACCGGCCGCCAGCCGGCGCAACGCCGCGCGAACGCGAGGTGTGAGTGAACGAGATTTCATGACGACGATTTCGCCACGGTGCACACTCCGCACCGGATCGCGAGTGCAAGCGTGCGCGACGTGCGCAGGTCATTGGAGTATCGAAACGATCACTACGTCACGACCGGCCACTTGAACGTCGACGCGAGTTCCATCCGCCGGCCGGTTCGATGCGATTCTCGCGCGGCCGTGATGATCTCCAACACATGCAGGGCGTGCTCCGGGGTCGCGAGCAGTTCCTTCCCCGTGACGAGGCACTCCGCCGCCAGCGCCGCTCCTTGCTGCCAGAGATAACCTTTCGCATCCGTCGCATATCGCTGCGGACGGGGCCGATCGTGCGTCGCCAGCTCGACCGCGCGCGGCGCCCAATCGTAGCCAACCAATCCCATCGTGCCGCGCGATCCCACCACCGAGAGCGTGTGCCGTTGCTCCTGACTCCCATCGTGGCCGTGCGGATTGAAATAGTTGAACCCGGATTGGAGATGCGAAATCACGCCGTCGCCGTGATCGAGCAGGACCATCGCGTTGTCCTCCTCCGTAACTTGGATCACACCTTCGTCCGCGATCGTGCGCTCGGGCGTGACGATGCTGAGCATCGCGCTCACACGCTTCGCGGGCCCGAGCAAACCCGTGAGCGACGTCAGGCTGTAAACCATCAGATCGGGCATGCTGCCGCCGCCTTTCTCGTAAAAGAACGAAGCCCAGTTCGGCCCTTCGTGACCATACGTCGCATGCGCGGCCGCCACCTTCCCGAGCGTGCCCTGCGCAAGCGTTCGCGCCATGAACGCGAACTGCGGACTTTGCACCGTGATGGGCGCGCCCCACAGCCGCACGTTTTTCTCCCGCGCCAACGCGAGCAGCTCCTGCCCGCCACGCAACGTGTTCGCGATCGGCTTCTCGCTCCAGACATGCTTGCCCGCAGCCAACGCCTGCCGGTTCAGGTCTTCGTGCGCCTGCATGTCCGTGAGATTGACGAGAAAATCGAACGGCTCGCCGGCGAGCATCGCGTCGATGTGCGGATAATGATGCGCGATTCCAAAACGCGCGGCTTGGTCGCGGGCGCGCTCGGGGCGAATATCGCACACGCTCACCACCTCGACGAAAGGCGACTCGGTCAGAACCGGCAGATACGAACCCGACACACTGCCGCAGCCGATCACACCCGTGCGCACGCGACGACTCTCCGCCGGCGCCGCCCGCGCCGGCAACGCCCCCAACGCCCACGCGGCGCCCGCGAGCAAGGCAGATTGGGCGAACTCGCGACGGTTGGGTTGGGACGATGACGCGCTCATAAGATCCAATGGTGAAAGTCGTCGCAGCGACGCTCGCATCCAGCCCCACGTTGACCGCACCCGACACGATGCGTTGCGCAAAAGCGTGCATGGCGCGCGCGTTCGCTGCGCGGGAGCCGACACCAAACGACCGGCCTTTCGCCGCGCTTTCTCCGACGAGCCAATTACATAGCACCCGGTCGCCGGGGAACCCGCGGTAAATTTCCCGCTCTGTAAAGTTCCGTGAGCCTGCCCTTGATCTTCAGCCTCGTCGCAGCCGGATCATTGGTGGGCGCTTTCCTGCTCTGGCTCGAAACGCGACGCACTCACCGCGCGTTGCCACGGATGATCGTGACCACCGGAATCGTGAGGGAAATGAACAGCACCCTTTCAGATCGCCGAGCCGCCCAAGTGAAATCCACCACCTACGTGAACGTCGAGTTCGTCGCTCACGGGAAAACCTACGTCTGCCGCACCTTGCGTCTGTTTTCCGGCAACTGGAGCTACGGCGATGTCGGCAAAAAATACGACTTCTCGCCAGGGCAGCGGGTCGGGGTCTACTACGATCCGACCGACCCGCGTCGCAGCGCACTCATTCTGGATAAACCCAGCTACGCGTCCGTGTATTTCACGATCATCTTCGCCGCGATTTTCGGCCTGATGGCCGTGCTGAACGCGGCGTAGCGCGCGCAGGTCCCGAATCAAAACCCCCGAGGTTTTTCACCTCGATCAAACTGTTCAGCTTCAAGACGACCGACATCACCGCCTTGCCCGCGCCGCGGATTGAATCGTGAGCGTCGTTTCGTAAACGTCCGAGACGCTTCCCGCCGATTCGACTTCGACCTGCGTGCTGACCCAGTATCGCGTGTCATTCGGATGCTGCGGACGCGGCAAATGCAGCGTGAAGCGATGCTCTTTTCGCTCACCCGGCGCCACACGAATCTCCACCGGCAGCCCTTCCGCCCGCGCCTCGAGCGGCCCGCTGTGATAAGCCATGGACACAATCATCGGCGTCTCGAACGTGTTGTGGAGTTCGATCACCGTAGCAAAATCGGACGTCTCGCGGCTCTCGTCCACCATGCGTCCCGCCGCCACGCCCGCGGGCAGGATATAATTCGAGCGAATCGTTTTATACAGAGCGTCGGCTTCCGCCGCGCCCGGCGCGTCGGCGGGATAAACATCGAAGGTCCGCCCGTGCCGATCGATCGCGCGATACACGAGGCCGTCCCGATCGATGTCGACCACCCAAAAGTGCATCATCTGCGCGGCTTTGTTGAGATACCAGCGTCCGCCTTTCGTCACCGGCCGCTGCTCGCGCCCCCACGCCCCATCGCCGAGGTAAAGCGTGCCGCCTTTCGCCACGACTTCGTTGTTACGCAGCAAATGACTGCGTTTGAAGGTGTGCTCGTGATTTTCGAACGCGACCGTCAACTCATAGCGATCGAACAACGGCAGCCAGTGCTTCCGTCCCAGCATCGCCCAGCGGTCGTCGTAACTCCGCGTCGAGGGATAAAGCGGCACGTGATACTGCGCCGCCCGAAACGGAACGTCTTTGAATCGCTCCAACATTTCCTCGAGCCATTGCGTTTGTGGTCCCTCGTGCGCGGCCACGTGGCCCGTATCGAGCGTGAGCACGACCAGGTTGGCGCCGAATCGGTGCGCGAAATAGCTGCGCGATTCCGGATGTTGCCCAAGGAATGAAAAATAAAACGGCGCATCTTCGATCGAGCCCGCATAGCCGCCGCGCACTTCATGATTGCCGATCGCCGCGACGAACGGAATCGCGTAGCCTTCCGGCGTGACCATCTCGTCCGCCCAGTAACTCAGCCACGAATCCCACAATCCGAGATTACTCAGGCGCCCGTCGTCATACGCGATGTCGCCGCCGATCAACACAAAGTCGGGCGAGAACCGGGCCGCCACGCGCAACATCTCTCTCGTGTCGTGTTTCGCATCCAGGTCGCCGCCGGCGATGAAGCGCAGCGGACGATCGTCATGCGGGATCGTGCGAACTTTGATCTCTCGCGACGTGCCCAGCCCAGGATCGCCAGCCGTCAGGTAAACCGTGCTGCCCGGCGCGAGGCCCGTGAGCTCGACGCGATGGACCCAGCGATCCTCGACGCCGGGAATTTGAAACGCCCGGCCTTCCGCTCGATGGCGGTATTCTTCCAACCGGCCATCGCGCGGCTGTGTGTCGTAGAACACCTGCGTCGCCGGGCGGCGGCCGCCCAGCGTTTGATAGTTCACCGTGAGCGTCGTCCCCGTGTCGCCCTGCCACGTGAACACGACGTGCTGCGGCGAGAACGCCAGCAGCCACGACGACGAACCCAGCGCACACACAGCGAGCAGCACAAAGCGCACGCTTCCACTCAGACGAAACCGATCGCGAATTCTCATGGGAAGGAGGTTGAACGAACTCACTCGTAACCCGTCCACCGGGCAATTTTCAATCCGCTCCAGCTTCAGCTTTACGATGTAAACGAATCGCCCGCGTCGCCCGCCAGCTCACCTGCGCAGCGACGCCGATTGCCGTCGTCAAATCCCTCACGCCCGCCCCGCCGCCGACGTCATCGCCTGGGGAGTTTCCGTCTGCGTATAAAAACGGTCGAACGCCTCCCGCTTGAGATGGTGCACCGCCAGGCTCAGGTCCGCATACTTTGCCTTCGCCGTCGCGTCCGCGCTCGCGGATTCCATGCGCTCCGACGTGCGATGGAAACGTTCGCCGAGCGCGCGATGCTCGTCGTTGTCGCCAAGCTCGCGCAGCAGCCGGCGAATGTTATCCGCTCGCCGGCGAGACTGCGTGACCTGCCGCAATGCGGCGGCAAGGGTGACCCGACCTGCTTTGGCATTTTTCAACACCTTGCATTCGAAAACCCGGCACTGCCACGGCCGATCCGCGTAAACCCGGCAGGTGCGATCCGCGCACAACGCCGCACAGGGCTGCGGAAAACGCGCAATCGGCACCTTGCCGCGCGAAATCTTCACGGGCAGTCCCAGGCGTTTCACCTTCGCCGCATCGTCGCTCGCTTCGAGCTTCACGAGATCGAAAAGCGTGCCATCGCAGCACAGCCCGCAGGCAAGGCAAAGTTGTTCCTCCAGTTCCACGGCCTCACTCTCCAAACGCGCGTCGTCCAGCGCAAGACGAGCTTCGAAGCGACCGTCGCACCCGACAAACGCCCACGCTCAACTCCTACGCGCGCAACACGGTCCATATTTTCCGCCAGGCCTGCCGCGTGCCGAGCTCAAACGTCGCGCGCCGGCGAAACACGAATCGATTCAGCGCGAGCGCAAATCCGACGCACGCCCACACGGTGAGCGCCATCAGGTGCAGAAAGTGCCACGGCTTCGGCCACGAGGGATTCCGCGCATAAAGCTCCGGCCAGCCGAAGGACAACAGCGGGTAAAACGTGGAGCCGAAAACAATCGTCGCGATCACCGCGCGCGCATCGACGTTGCGAAACAGCAGTCCCGTGATGAACGCAGCGAGAATCGGCATGCTGAAAAGTCCGAGCAGTTGTTGAATGAGCTGGATGATGCTTTCCGAGCGCATGTAGAGCGGGACCATCGCCACGGAGAGCAGCGCAAAACCCACCTGCAGCCACACGCTCAAACGACGGATGCTGCCCGTGGGATTGATGTAGTTCTGGTGGAGATCGCAGACGTAAAGCGACGCCGCGGAGTTCAACGTCGCGTTGTAACTCGTCATCACCGCCGCAAACATTGCCGCGCCAAACGCGCCCAACAGCCACGAGGGCAACACCGCCGCGACGATCCGGCCATAGGTCGCGTCACCGAGCGGCCCAAACATCTGATACGCCGCGAGGCCCGGCAGCACGACCATCGGCGGCACGATCAACAGGCGCACCACCGCGGCGGCATACGCGCCTTTCTGGGCTTCGCGAATCGAAGGCGCCGCGAGCACGCGCTGCGTGATCGTCTGGTTCGTGCTCCAATAATAAAGCTGCGTGAAGATCATCCCGGTCAGCAGCGTTTGCCACGGCAGCACCGAGTCGGGACCGCCGATCAACGTGAGTCGTTCGGGCGGAACGTTGGAAAGATCCCAGTTCACCGCCTGCATCGCGAGGAACGCCACGAGCAACGACATCCCCAGCACGATCACGCCGCTGTAAGTATCCGAAATCGCCACCGCGCGCAGCCCGCCACCGATCGCATAGGCCGCGCCGACGACCGCCGTGCAACTCGCGATCGCGATGAGCGGCAGCTCGAGCCCGAACATCGTTTTGAGCAGCAGCGAACTCGTGTAGAGCATCACCGGCAAAAAAATGAAAATGTCGCCGAGCAGGAAAATGGAGCCGACGGTCGCGCGGACGTGTTTGTTGTTATAACGACGCTCGAGGAGCTCGGTGACGGTCGTGCACTTGTAGTGATAATAGAGCGGCACGAAGATCTTCGCGAGGAGGATGAGACCCGGCACGCCGGCGAGCTCCCAGCACACGACGAGCAGCATCTGATTGCCGTTCCAGCCGACGAGGGTGTCGGTGTTGATATTCGTCAACGTAAGCGACCCCGCGATGAACGCCCAATTGAGCGAACCGCTGGCGAGGAAGTATTCGCGCGCTTCGGAGCCGCGCGGTTGCGCGCGACGGCAATGCCACCACGTGAGAATCGCGACGATCAGATTGAGTCCGAGAAAAACGCCAACTTGGAGCAGGGCCGGAGCGGTCATGGGGTCCGCGCAACCAGCCCGAATGCGTATCGCGCTTCAAAATCTTCGCATCCGGACACTCCGCATGAGCCCCGTCAACGAGCCAGCAGTCCAAGGTTTGCCAGCTGCGTCTCGAGCTCCGCGATCGAACTCCATGGAAGGATGACGGAGTTTTTCCGTTCGTCGGGCGGATCGCGCTCGAGCGTGTCGGACCAGCCGCCGCAGCCCGTGAGCGGCAACAACGGTCGCTTGTGCAGCCACGCGAGGCAGACTTCCGATTTCGTTCCCGCGCGTCCGCCGATGACGATGCAGGCATCGCCCGCGAGCGCCATGAGGAGATTACGCGCGTCGCCCATGCCGCAGGGAATGAGCACGGAGCACGGCCAATCCTTCACGCCGATGTCGTCGTGCGGAACGATCGAGACAACAGTGCCGCCCGCGGCGAGCGCGCGTTCCGCCGCCACACGTGTGGCCGGCGCGCCGCACCCGCTCACCACCGTGATCCCGCGTCGCGCAAGAAACTCGCCTGCCGCGCCGGCAAGTTCGTAAGCACGCGAGCCCGGCTCAGCACTTCCGAGGATGCAAACCTGCGGAGCACGCGACGAGAGAGTTGGCATGGCGCGCAGGCTGAAACGGTCCACGATGGCGACAAGCGAATTGGGCTTCGCTGCTCCCCGGAAGAGGCTTCCGCCGAACCCTGATGAGATGCGAAGCCACCGAGAAGATCAGTTCTCCGGGCCTCGGTATCTCCGCGGTCCAATTCCCGCTTCGCGGAACCGAGTTCAACTCCGGAGGATCTTCTCCATCGCTCGTCCCTTCGCGAGTTCGTCGATGAGTTTATCGAGATAGCGAATTTCGCGCATGAGAGGTTCTTCGATTTCTTCGATGCGAACTCCGCAGATCACGCCTTTGATCGACGCGCGCGCCGGATTCAGCTCCGGAGCTTTCGCGAAGAAGGTCTCGAAGTCCGTTTTCTTCGCGACCTGCGCGTCCAACTGCCTCTGACTGTAGCCCGTCAGCCAGCGGATGATTTCGTCAACCTCCGCCTTCGTGCGCCCCTTCCGCTCCGCCTTCGTGATGTAAAGAGTATAAACATCGGCAAACGGAAGGGTGTAGATGCGATGCTTGTTCTTCATAGCGCGAGGGGGTTCGGGGTTGGCCGCACACGGGTTTGGCGACCGTGACCGATGTTGCCGAACTCGTCTCGCGGAACAATCGTAACTTCACCCACGCCCCATTCCCCATGAAACGTTCGTTCACTCCTTCCTTTCTGAAAGGCGCCGTCTTCGTGCTCGCTCTCGTGCTGTCGCCGTCAGTCCACGCAGCGACCGACAAATCGAGCTTCGTGTCGCTGTTCGATGGCACCGATCTCTCCCACTTCGACGCCGAGGCATCGCGGGGTTTCTGGCGGATCGAAGACGGCGTGCTGATCGGCACGAATGACGCCGCTCTCACGGGCAACTATCTCACGACGAAGAAAGCGTATCGCGATTTCATCCTCGAATTCGACGTCCGCTGGAAAGCGACGACGCCCCGCGGGATCGATACCGGAGTCGAGATGCGGAGTCCGCCGATCCAACTGCAGCTCGGCGTCTCGGGTAGTTTGCGCGTGGATATGTCCGGCTCGTTCTACACCGGCGGCAAACCCGCCTATCCCGAAGAGGGCCAGGCCAAGGACGCCCAAAACCTCATGAAACCCGAAGGCGAGTGGAACACGTTTCGCGTCCAGGCCAGGGGCGACACGTTCACGTGCTGGATCAATGGCGTGAAAGCTTCGGAATACGCCAATCCCAAGTTCGCCGATCCCGCGCCACTCCGCTTCCAGATCCATCCCGACGTCGCGATGGAGTGCGAATACCGGAACATCAAAATCGCCGGACTATGAACGCGCGCCCGCCCCCGGCGGGGACGGTCGGCAGTGGTCGAGAACAGCGCCGGGCGGTCGGGAAGTGACGGAAGGTTCAAACACCAAACCGATCGAACGAACCTGTCCGCGAGTTCGTATTTCGCCGCGCCGCGATCGCAACGTCGTCAGCTCGCATTGCTCGACCACGCGTTTGTTTTCGAAGCCGCAGACATCCGCGGGCGTGCTTTCGGGGGCGGAAGGGAGAACTGTCCGCGACGCTTTCGCTTGGCGTCCGATGCACAAGCGGTCAGCAAACGTGAACCCCGCCCCCCCATTTGAAAACCTCATCCGTGCCCTCCCCTCGCACGGCAGCGGCCGATCTCTCGGAAGATAGCCGCCTGCTGCAGTCCATCGCCAACGAGCCGCTGCGCAAACGACTGCCGATCTACTTCAAGCTCTCCGGCCCAGGCTGGTTGCAAAGCGCGATCACACTCGGCGGAGCGTCGCTTTCCGGCAGTCTTTATCTCGGCGTCATCGGCGGGTTCGGCCTGCTTTGGCTGCAGCCGCTCGCGATGATCATGGGCATCGTGATGCTTTGCGCCGTGGGCTACGTCACCATGGCCACCGGCCGCCGGCCGCTGGAGGCGATCAACGAATTCGTGAATCCGGTTCTCGGATACGCCTGGGCGGCCGCGGCGCTCCTCGCGAGTATCGTGTGGGCAATGCCGCAGTATTCGCTCTCGATCGCCGTGCTGCGCCAGAATCTCCTGCCGGATCTTCTCGGCGATAACGGTCCGTTCGGTTCCTTCGGAGGCAAGCTCGTGCCGACGCTCGTGATTCTCGCGCTGTCCACCTGCGTCACGTGGAACTACGGCAGGGGCGGTCGCGGCGTGAAGCTCTACGAAAATACGCTCAAGGCGGCCGTCTTCCTCATCGTGCTGTGCTTCGGCGGTGTCATCGTGGCGCTGGCATTGTCGCCCGCGGGCCTCGACTGGAGCGGCGTCGCTCGTGGTTTCGTTCCCGACTTTTCGTATCTGAGCCGGCCGGCCGACGTGTTCGTGCCGCTGATCGCTCAAACCGCGCCCGAGCATCACGCTTTCTGGACCAACCTCATCGTCGCCAATCAACGCGATGTGATCGTCGCCGGCGCCGCCGCGGCGGTGGGCATCAACATGACGTTTCTGTTTCCCTATTCCATTCTGCGGCGCCGTTGGGGTGGTGAATTCAGCGGCCTCCTAAAGTTCGACCTCGCGACGGGCATGCTGATCCCTTTCACGCTCGCCACGAGCTTCGTGGTAATGGCCGCCGCGACCCAGTTCCACGGCGTTCCCCAAGGCGGCCTGCCCGGCAGCGACGCCGTCGTGGTAACTGCGCCAGCGTCGCCGCTGCAGCTGCGCGAGTTCAACGGCCTGCTCAGCTCGCTGGAAAGCGAGCGCGCCGCCGCCGGCGCAACCGCAAGCATTTCATCGGCCGACCAACAGCTCGCCGCGGTGCTCGTCAACCGCGATGCCCATCATCTCGCCGCCGCACTCGAACCGCTCACCGGCCACTTCCTCGCCCACATCATCTTCGGACTCGGCGTGCTCGGCATGGCCTTGTCGACGAGCACGCTGATGATGTTGATCACCGGCCAGGTGATTTGCGCGGTCTTCAAACGCGAAGAAGGCGGCTGGTTGTTTCGCGTCGGCAGCCTTGCCGCGGCCGCGGGCGCGCTGGGGCCGTTCTTCTGGAGCAAAGCGGCGTTCTATCTCGCGATTCCGGCGTCGGTCTTCGCCTTCATCCTTCTGCCGATCGCTTATTTCACATTTTTCCTGATGATGAATCACGAGCGACTGCTCGGCGACGCGATGCCGCGCGGCGGCCGTCGCGTGGCTTGGAACACATTGATGGGCGTCACGGTGATCGTGATCGCGGCGGCGAGCGCCTTCATGATCCACAACAAAGCTGGCAACACCGGGCTGCTCGCGGCCGGCGGTCTGATCCTCGCCGCGATCGTCGCGCATTTCGTCCGGCGTCGCAGTGCGGGAAACCGTGAGTGAGCGAGCCGCACCGGATGTAGGAGCCCGCTTGCGGGCGATTCCCCAAGGCGACAGCCGACTCATATCGCCGGCCCGCACGCTCCTTCATCGGCGGCGTATAGCATATTAAATAGTGCCATAGCCGTTGGCCGAATCGGAAAACCCGATTTGAACCACGAAGGCACCGAGCACACAGAGGAAGGCGACGGGATCTCTCCGTGCCTCCGTGCTTCTGTTCACCTGAAGGGCTATCGTTTTCTGAAAACGCTCTAGTGTCCTGTCCCGCAAGTAACGTTAGGAATTCGAATGCCAAATGATGGCTGTCATTCTGAGCGTAGCGAAGAATCCACGTGTGCGTCCGCGGCCGATCGGCGTCCTGGATTCTTCGCTACGCTCAGAATGACAACCGCTGTTAGGTGCCCCGAATTATCGACGTTTCCTGCGGGACAGGACACTAATCTTCGATCTCCGGCGGCTTGATCGGCATGAGGAGGCGATCGAGTTCGGACTGCGTGGGATTGCGAATCGAGAGGACCGTGAGGAGCGATTCGCCCGCCGGGAGCCGCACTTGATTTTGTTCGCCGGCGGCGAGGCCGAGGAGCGCGGCCGCCAGCGGCGAGTTGTGCGGGAGGCACTCGATGCCGGATTCCGGATCGGACGCCGTCTCGCCATACGTCGTGACAAGAAACGTGAACCGATGCTTCCGCTTCGTCGCGAGATCCTCCTTCTCGATTCGCGTGACGTGTCCGAGTTGCAGCGTGTCCGTCGGCTTCGCGAGCCACGTGGCGGGATCGACTTCGATGAAGGTGTTGCGGGCCACGAAGCGATCGAGCGCGGTCATCTTCCGATCGACGGCGCGAATCGCTTCCTTGGCGGCCTTGAAGCCAAAGTTCTCACGCAAGTCACCCTGACTGTGCGCCTCGACTTTGTCCGCGACCAATGCAACGCGCTTCACCTTCAACGCTTCAAACTCCTCCGCGAGCACGCGATTGTAGCCGGGGCGCACGTAGATCGTCGTGGGCTCGGGCGGCGGCGGACGGAAAATGTTTTTTCGACGAAGCGGCATGTCCGCGCGGAATCAGCACGCGCCGCGGGGAAAGGCAATCCCCCGGCACACTCGAAGAGCGACGCGACGAAATCATGCGCGGGTCAGACGAAACGGAACGCCAAGGGAAACCCGACCACGACGATCGCCGCCCATATGGCATACGCGGGCAGATAACCCGTTTGCCATCGCTCGAGCGCCTGGAACGTTCCCCGACCCAAAAGAAAGCGGAGATAAATCACCGCCGATCCGCCGAGATTGATCAGCAAGAGGATGTTCTCGCCGAGCGCCGCGATGCGATTGGGACTGAGCCCAAATTCGCCGATGCGCGCCGCGATCGCCGCCAATGCGACCCCATCCGCCAGCAGTGCACTCACGACGAGGATCAGTTGCAGCACATCGAATGCGCCGGGCGGCGCCCGATGATCGCGCGCCGACATCGAGTAAAGCAGCAAGCCCAGCACGACCACGAGCAGCAGATCGAAGCCGATGAGCAGATCGCGTTCG
Source organism: Verrucomicrobiota bacterium (assembly GCA_023426435.1). Taxonomy (GTDB): domain Bacteria; phylum Verrucomicrobiota; class Verrucomicrobiia; order Opitutales; family Opitutaceae; genus Opitutus. The sequence continues at coordinate 76,819 of JAFAAS010000103.1, forward strand.
ATCGATACCACTCGGCCGGACCACACGAGCGCCACGAGAAACGCCACCAGCATCGCGGCGAAGAGCGGCGTGAAGAGCCGCGTGAGCATCGGCGCGATATTCTCGATGACGTTTTGTTTCGCCTCCACCAGCCACGACGCGACGACGGCCGCGCCTGCGGCGCCACACGGCAGGAGCCACGCTTCGAAGAACGGCTCGATGTCGACGCCGATCGAGTGAAACGTCAGCGCCATGAACGCGCATAGAACGCCACCGCCCAGCGCGATCAACACGTAGTAAATGAAGAGCTCGCCGGAGAACCGAATGAAGTCCATGCGACCCGCCACCTCGCGCCATCGCGTGCCGGCGTAAGCGACGCCCATCACCAGGAAAAGCGCGATCGGCAGATGCGCTGCGGTGAGCGCTTCGAATTCGCGGGCTCCGCCAAAGCCGGGAAGATTGGCCAACACGGCGGCCACGACGAACGCCCCCGCCAATCCCGCAATCGTCCCGACGCCACATCCGCGTTTCCACACGAAGTATGCCGTCAACCACGGCAACACGAAGAAACTGAGATTGCGGAAGTAGAGGCTCGCAGCCTGCTGCGGGCTGAGTTCGAACAGCGCGGGCACTTTGATGCTGACCGCGGCAAGCACCGCGCATCCTAACGCGATCGCAGCATCCTTGGACGCCCAGCGATTGCGTTCGTAAAACCGATCGGGCGCCTCCGTCGGCAATCTCCAAGCTCGCGCCGCATGATCGCGTGCGAACTCAGCCGCGATCGCGTCGCGACGGCCCACGCGTTTCACCGCCACCCAAAACGCTTCGTCGCCGGCCAGCCCCGCGCGCGCGAGATCCGCGATCTCGCTGCGCAATTGAACCTCCAGCTTGCCATCGACGGCCGGAACGCCGCGCCGGCGATGCAGGAAGCTGCGCCACGTTCCAATCTGCTCTTCGATCCATCCGGAATGATGTAGGTCAGCCATGCCTCACGTTGCCGCGGGCCCGTGAAATGGTGATGAAGCCGCTGGGAAATGAACGTGAAATCCGTCCCTCGCGCCGACCTCCGCCGCTCTACGCAGAAGTATGAATGATCGTGGCGTCGACGCGGCGCGCGACGGCGCATTTCTGTGCGGCGAAACAATCATGTGTCCTCGAATTTTCGATACGCTCCCCATGAACTTCCTCGCTCGATTCCTGGTCTCCGCCGCCCTCGTCGTCCCGCTGTCGACCGCCATGGCGGAACTTCCTCACCTGAAACAGCAAGGCACGGCGAAGCAGTTGATCGTCGACGGCCGCCCTTTCCTCATTCGTGGCGGCGAGTTGGGAAACTCCACCGGCGAGCCCGACTATCTTCGAACCTACTGGCCGAAATTGCAGGCCCTGGGTCTCAACACCGTCCTCGCGCCGATCTACTGGGATGTGATCGAGCCGGAGGAAGGTCGTTTCGATTTTTCCACGGTCGATCGGCTGATTGCCGACGCCCGTGAAAACGACCTTCGCCTGGTCCTGCTGTGGTTCGGTTCCTGGAAGAACAGCATGTCGTGCTACGCACCCGCGTGGGTGAAACAGGACTTCAAACGCTTCCCGCGGAGTCGCACGTCCGACGGCGCGGCGATCGAGATTCTTTCGCCCTTCCATGCGTCGAATCGCGACACCGACGCGCGTTCGTTTGCCGCGTTGATGCGTCGGATTCGCGAGATCGACGGCACTCAAAACACCGTGGTGATGGTGCAGGTCCAGAACGAGATCGGCATGATTCCCGAGGCGCGCGACCGCGATCCCGAAGCGGACCGGCAGTTCGCCGGCCCCGTCCCGGCCGAACTCATGGATTATCTGGTGAAGAACGAGGCGACGTTGGCGCCGGAACTTCGCGAGACGTGGGTCAAGGCCGGAGCGAAACGACAAGGCACCTGGACCGAAATTTTCGGCCCGACCGTCGCGACCGATGAGATCTTCATGGCGTGGCATTTCGCGCGCTACGTCGAAGTCGTGACCGCCGCCGGGAAAAAGGAGCATCCGCTACCGATGTTCGTGAACGCTGCGCTGATTCGTTCGGGTCACTTGCCAGGCCAGTATCCCAGCGCCGGGCCTTTGCCGCATTTGATGGACGTGTGGCGCGCCGGGTCGCCCTCGACCGATTTTCTGGCGCCGGACATTTACTTCCAGGATTTCTCCGGCTGGGCGCGTCGCTACGCTCGCAACGGCAATCCGCTGTTCATTCCCGAGACGCTCCGCAGCGCCGAATCGGCCGCGAATTGCCTGTATGCGTTTGGCGCGCTCGATGCGATCGGGTTTTGCCCGTTCGGCATCGAGACGATCGCCGAGCCGGCCGGAAAATTGTTGAAGGACAGCTACGCCCTCGTGGCGCAGCTCTCGCCCCTGATTGCCGAACATCAGGGACGTGGAACGATGACGGGGCTCTTGCCTGCCGGACCTGAACAACGACAGCCGCAACAAGTCTGGCTCGGCGGATACGTCGTTCACGTCGCGTTCGAGCGCGGCACTCCGCCGCCCCTTTCGGATGGCGTGATCAATCCGACGGGAGCCGCGGGCGGCGCGCCGACGTTGCCGGCCGGAGGGCTGGTGATCGCGATCGGTCCGGACGAGTTCCTGTTCGCCGGAACCGGCATCACGGCCACATTCAGCCAGCGCACTGGAGAGAAAATGCAGATCGGCCTGCTCAGCGTCGAAGAAGGAAATTTCGTCGATGGCAAATGGCGCCACATTCGCTGGCTGAATGGCGATCAGACAAATCAGGGTCGCCACGTGCGGATCGCTCCCGGCCGCTTCGAAATCCAGCGCGTAAAGCTTTATCGCTACAATTAGCCGCGGGCATCCGTGACGGCAGCGCCACGCGCGCTCTCGTTCTTCTGCTTGCCGCGCGCGAGCCGCCGCCGCTCTTTTACGTCTCATGCCCGAGACCCCGCCGGCCGACATCCGCGCTCAACTCGACGCCCTTTATCGCGCGGAGAGCGGACGCGTTCTTGCCACGTTGATCCGACTGCTCGGCGATTTCGACCGCGCGGAAGATGCGATGCAGGACGCGTTCAGCGCCGCGTTGAAGCGCTGGCCCGTGGAAGGATTTCCCCGCAACCCGCGGGCGTGGTTGATCTCCGCGGGACGCTTCAAGGCGATCGATGCGATGCGACGCCGGGTGCGGTTCGATGCCGCGCAGGAGGACATTGCGGACACCCTGCACGGCAGCGAAACGGCGGCGCTCGAAGCGGACGACGAACTCCCCGACGACCGTCTCAAGCTCATCTTCACGTGCTGCCATCCCGCGCTCGCGCCGGAGGCCAGCGCCGCTCTGACGTTGCGCGAGGTGTGCGGTTTGACGACCGAGGAAATTGCGCGCGCGTTTCTCACGTCGGCGCCGACCATCGCGCAACGCATCGTCCGTGCCAAAGCGAAGATCCGCGACGAGCGCATTCCTTATCAGGTGCCATCCGGCGCAGAGCTGCCGCCGAGAATGAACGCCGTGCTCGCCGTCATTTACCTCCTGTTCAACGAAGGCTACGCCGCGTCGTCCGGCGCATCGCTCACGCGCACCGAACTGTCGGACGAAGCCATCCGGCTGGGACGCATCGTGGCCGAACTGCTGCCGAACCCGGAAGTCTTCGGCCTGCTTGCTCTGATGTTGCTACATGAATCGCGACGCGGGACGCGTGTCGACCCCGAAGGCGAGTTGGTGCTGCTCGAGCAGCAGGATCGTTCGCGTTGGAATCAGACCTTGATTCGCGAAGGCATCGTGTTGGTGGAAAAATCTCTCGGCACGCGTCGCTTCGGTCCTTTCACCCTGCAAGCCGCGATCGCGGCGGTTCACGCCGAAGCACGGACGGCGGACGAAACAGACTGGCGGCAAATTTGTGCCTTGTATGCCGCACTGCTCGCGATGCAGCCCTCGCCTGTCGTCGAGCTCAATCGCGCCGCCGCGGTGGCGATGCACGAAGGCCCGGCCGCGGGACTCGCTCTTGTTGACGGGCTCCTCGCCCGCGGAGAATTACGGCAATACCACCTCGCGCACGCGGCTCGCGCCGACCTTTGCCGCCGGCTCGGACGCTCGGACGACGCGCGCGCGGCGTATGAAGAGGCGTTGACGTTGACGAGTTCAGAACCGGAACGCCGCTATCTCGAAAAACGCCTGCGCAAGCTCGGATGATTTTTTCGCGATCGATGTCGAAAGTCGCGCGCTCCGTTCGACGAGTCGTGCACATCCCATAGCTCCCTCCTGCCATGAAATTCATCTGCCTCGGTTACATCGATCACAACGTCTTCGCCTCCATGTCGGAGGCTGAACAACTCTCGATGGTCGACCGCTGCTTCGCCTATGACGACGAACTGCGCGCCAACGGACACTTCGTCGGCGGCGAGGCCTGCAGCCTCCCAACACGGCGATGACGTTGCGCTACGCCAACGGAAAGATCGTCGTCACCGACGGGCCCTTCGCGGAAACGAAAGAGCAGCTGGGCGGCATCATGATTCTCGAAGCCCGCGACCTGAATCATGCGGTCGATCTGATCTCGAAGCACCCCGGAGCGAAATACGGTCCATGGGAGATCCGGCCCGCCGCCGATCTCGACGAAATGGTGCGCCAAAGCGAAGCGCGCCGCGCCGCAAAGCGCCGCGAAATCAGGTAGGGAGGCGTCGCGCCGCGGCTCACCCGGGACGATTCACCGGGGCGCAGAATCCTACGCGGCGCGCGCAAAGCTCCCCGCACGTCTCACGATCCTCCCGTGCAGATCCGCGTCGACATTCCGACCCGTGATTGGAAGCGCCACGCTTTTCGCCGAACCTACTTTCCCGCTCAACCATGCGGCCACCGCCGTCGCGCCGGCGCCTTCCGCCACGATGCCATGATCGAGCGCCAATGTCGCAACCGCTGCGGCGATCTCATCCTCGGTCACGGTCACGACGTCGTCGACGAACGGAGCGGCGTGAGCAAACGCGGTCGCTCCCACGCGTGCCACCGCGAGTCCGTCCGCTAACGTCGGCAATGTCGTCGCCGACCCCGGCCCGCCGCGCAGGCACGCGGCGAGGAAACCCGCCGCGTTTTGCGGCTCGACCGCAACCACGCGCACCTCGGGCCGCAGCGATTTCACGACCGTGACAACCCCGGCCAACAATCCGCCGCCGCCAACCGGCACCACCACCGTGTCCAGGTTCGGCACCTGCTCGAGCAACTCCAACGCGACCGTTCCCTGCCCGGCGATCACGCGGAGATCGTCGAAGGGATGAACATACGTCGCGCCTCGCTCTTCGGCGACCGCGCGCGCAAATCGTTCGGCCGTGTCGAAATCGTCTCCGTGCAACACGACATGCGCGCCCAGCTCCCGACACCGCGCGATCTTCAAGACCGAGGCGTTCACCGGCATCACGACCGTCACATTCACGCCCAAACCCGCGCCGTGATACGCGAGCCCGGCCGCATGATTTCCGGCCGACGCCGCCACGACACCACGAGCGCGTTCCGCGAGCGTGAGGCTGAGCAACGCGTGCCGCGCACCGCGCTCCTTGAAGGAACCGGTGCGTTGCAGGTCTTCGCGTTTGAACCATACCTGCGCCCCCGCGGCATGCGACAGCGAGGACGATTCCTGCACGGGCGTGCGGCGCACGCCGCCCGCGAGCAGGCGGTGCGCGGCAAGAACATCGTTGAACTTCAGGGAAGGCGTTTTCATGGAAAAACAAAAAAGCCCTGAGCGGTGAGCTCAGGGCTTCGGAGAGAGTGGTTGATCGGTTCGAAATTACACAGCCACACGCCGCCGCCCTGAGAAGGGGCGCATAATGATCGCGGCGATGATGATCGAACGGTGGCTCATGTCAGAACGCCAAGAGAACCGACCCGGACGCTTTTGTCGAGTCGTGAGTTTTCGGATACGAGCGCGGGCGTCATCTACGCGGGCACCGCGCGCAGTCCCGAACGCGATATTCGCGGAAACGTGAACGCAATCGCCGCCGCGCCGACGCCCAGCGCGGCCGATCCAAGATAAAGCCAGCGATAGGTTTGCCACGTGTCGAAAATCCATCCGCCCGCCACCGGCCCGAGCGCCATGCCGAGCGCCGACAGCATCGTGGCCGCGCCAAACACAGCGCCCATGATGCGTTGCCCGAAAAACTCGCGCGCGAGAACGGCATACAGCGGCATGACGCCGCCGTAAGCCGCACCGAAGAAAATCGCCAGCAGGTAGAACTCGCCGGTGCGACGGATCGCCACAAACGTGGCGATCGCGGCCGCTTGCGCGAGCAGACCGGCGATCAGCACGCGTTTCGCGCCGAGCCGGTCCGCCGCAACGCCAAACAACAGACGTCCGCCCAACCCGGCGAGTCCTTCGACGCTGTAAACGCTCACCGCCGCCATCGTCGAAAGCCCGCAGAGTTGCGCGTAACTCATCATGTGAAAGATCGGGCCCGAGTGCGCGGCGCAGCAGAGGAAGTAAACGCCTCCGAGCGCGAGGAATTGCGGCGAGAGCAGCGCGTTCCGCAACCCGCCCTCGACCGACGGCACGTCACGCGCAGCCGGCACAACATTTTCCCGCGCGCTTGCCGGGGGATTTTTGACGAACAACGCGGCGGGAATCAGCAACCCCCACGCGGCCAGCCCGATCGCGGCCATCGCGGTCCGCCAGTCGTAATGCGAAACCAGCCAGCCGGCGAAAGGAGAAACGGTGAGCGGCGCCATGCCCATGCCGGCCGAGACGAGCGACACGGCGAGTCCGCGTTGCGTGTCGAACCATCCTGTCACCGCCGCAATCATCGGCGCGAAGAACGCGCCGGCGGAAAGCCCGATCAGCACCCCATAACCAATCTGAAAACCCAGCAACGAGGTAGCCCGGCTTGCCATCAGCAAACCGGCTCCGAGCAACACCGCGCCCGCCAGCACCACCATGCGCACGCCGAAACGGTCGCTGATCGCTCCCCAAGCAAAGCCCGCGATTCCCATCACGACAAAATCGATCGTCATCGCGCCCGAGATCGCCGCTCGACTCCAGCCCGTTGCGGCCGAAATCGGCCCGAGGAAAACGGCCAGCGAAAACATCGACCCGATCGCGACGCATCCCATCAATCCGCCGAGCGCCACGATCACCCAGCGGTAGGAACTCGGCGCGGCCGGTCGATCGTCAGCGTGATGGGCGACGTGGCCAGTTTGAGGTGAACGTCGAAGCGACATGAGGATTCGGTTTCGTTCTCCAACGAACGACCACGCCTGCAGCGGACACCTGCGAAGAGTTTTATTCCCGAACGCTCACCAATAAAACATGCCTTTCGCCAACAGCACGATCCCGAGCATCAGGCCGGCGACGATCCGGTGCGTGTAACGAAAGCGGCAAAGATCCATCGTGCCTTTGATCGAAGCGCGAATCGCCGTCACGAACACGCCGAGCACCGCAAACGCGAGCACCATCTTGACGGTGAGCAGGATTCCAAAACGGGTCTGAAAGAAATCGGGGCGCGCCGAGTAGTGCACCCAGAACATCGCCAGTCCGGTTAGAAACAGCAGCGCCACGACGACCGGCATGAATTTGCGCACGCGCCGCGGGATTTCCTCCGCAATCTTCTCGGCCGTTCCGGGCGGCAGCGCTTTTTCCATCGGTTCGATGACAAGCACTTCGAAAAACACCGCGCCCACAAAGGTGATCGCACAGAGCAGATGGATCGTGAGAAGGATGCCGTAGTAGGAGCCCATGCGATGAGTTTAGCGCACGGGCCGGCGCGTGCCTTGATTTGGGTCAAGGTGGAGGCGTTTCGCCCGGAGTGCCGCGACGAGCGCACCTAAAGAAAAGCCGGCTGCGGAAGCAGCCGGCTCGAAGATCCGAAATCGGACGCGCCGATCAGAACTTGTAATTCGCGGTGAAGCGGAAGTTCCGCGGCGTTCCCGTGTAAACCATCGAACGATTGATCGACGCCATGTGATAATACTCGTCGAACAGATTATCGATGTTCAGCTGCACGCCCCAGTTGTGCTTCGACTGATACGAGAGGATCAACTGCGTGAGCGTGCGCGCGCCGAGATAGAACGTCGGCTGATTCGGGATCACGTTCGTCGGCGTGCTCGCCGCGGTGAGACCGGAGGGCGCATCGCCGGGACGGTCGCCCATGTAGTCGACGCCCACCGCGATGCGGAAGCCCTCAAGCGCCGGCGTGTCGGCGTCGAAACTGTAACTCACGAGCACGGCGCCCGATTTCTCCGCCACACCGCGGAACTCGACGTTGTTGGGATCGCGATTCTTGAAATCGGTGTAATTGGCGATGATCGAAATGTTCTTCGTCGGATTCGCGCGCAGTTCGTATTCCCAGCCTTTCGCCGTGCGGTCCGAGAACAACGCCGGCAGCAGCGGGTTCGGCGGCGGCGTGGTGAGGTTCGCCGGATTCGGCACCGAGAAATTATCCTGGATGATGTCGAAGTGCGAAATGGTGAAGTAGAGCTTGTTGTCCCAGAGCTTCGTGCGCAGGCCGAATTCCTCCTGTTCGGAACTCGTGAGCGGCGGGACGGTGTTGACCGGGCCGTTGATCGAAGGACCGTTCGACGTCGATTGCTCCGAATAGGAATAGTAGAGCGAGAAGACGTCCTTGTAGGGCTTGATCACGATACCGTAGGACGGGAGTTCCGCTTCGGGCGCGACGCCGTGAAAGATGTTCGTGATCGTGCTGCGCGCGCGCTGCCGATAATAATTTTTCGAGAGCGCGCCGTTGAGGATCACGCGATCGTCGAGAAACGACAGCGACTGCGAGAGGTAACCCTGGATGAAGCGGTTGCTCACGCGATTGCGGAAGTTGAGCGTGCCGCGCGTCCAGTGCACGTGCTGGTAGTTGTCGATGTTGAAGTTCGGCGCGGAGATGTTGTAGGCCTCCTGACCGTAGTCCTTCGTTTCCGTGAACGCGAAGCCGAGCAGCGTCGTCGATTTCACGGTGTCGTTCTGGAAGAAGTAAGCGTAGTCGTTTTGGAGAAACAGCTGCCGCGGATCCGCGCGCGGATCGGTGCCGGAACGCACGAAAGTGCGCGTGGGCTGCGTCGCGATCGGCGACCCCGTGTAAGGAGGCGTCTGCAGATACTGCATGCCCGGGACGTGATTGCCGGTGAGCGGATCGCGATTGCCGCCGACGCCGCCGGTGCTGTTGCCGGTGTTGAGCTGCGGAGCGTATTGCGAGGTTTTGTGATAAAGCGCCGAGAAGCGCATATCGATGCCCTTCCAGAGCTTCGTCGTGAACAGCAGCTTCCAATCGTGCTGTTGATCCGTGCGGAAGATGTCATCCGCGTAAACGCTCAGGTCTTTCGGCACGCCGGCGAGGATGTGGGCTTTCGTTTTCGTGCCGGAAGAGGGATCGACCGGCAGCCCGAGATAAAGCGAGGAACGCCACTGCGTGAAAATGTATTGGAAGGTGAGCTGCGTGGTGTCGGAGATCCGCCAGGTGACGCCCGGCATCAGCGTCATCGAACGGATCGATGAATCGCGCCACCAGTTATCCCAATCGCGGAAGGACGCGACCGCCCGGACGGCGAAGTCGTCGTTCAGCTTGCGGTTCACGTCGATGAAACCGGAGTTCGCGTCGAACTCGCCCACCTGAACATTGACCATGCCGAAGTCGCGGAACTGCGGCTTCTTGGTGGCGTTGTTGACGGTGCCGCCGGGCGAAGTCGGCTGCGGCGCGAGGATGGAGTTCGGGCCTTTCACGACCTCGATACGATCGATGATCGCCGGATCCATGCTCATGAAACCGCCGTAAGTGAAACCATCGACCGTGCGCCCGTCGGCTTGGAAGCCGCGGACGTTCGTGCGATCCTGCGCGTTCGGCAGGGTGGATTCGGTGATGCCCGCGATGTATTTCGTCGCATCGAGGATACGACCCGCGCCGACGTCGGTGAGCATCTCGCTCGTGATGACGGACACGTTTTGCGACGAATCCATGATGTTGACGCGCACGCGACCCGCCGACGTCGATTCGAGCGAGGTGTAGCGGCCGATGTCACTGCCGCTCGCGCTGACCAAGAACGGCGAGAGTTTGACGACCTCGTCGTCTTCCGCGGGGGCTTGCGAAGCGGTCGGCGGAGTCTGCGCCGACAGCGAACCGACGCTCGCGAGCAACGCGAGCACGGTGAGGTGCTTGGTGATGTTATTCATGCAGGGGTTGTGTGTGGTTTTTCACCCGGATTCGCGGATTTCGGAGCGATCCGAAAGGAACGTGAACGGGCGGAAAAGGGGTTGGGGCGTTGTGCGCAAAGGGGCGCAACACTCAGACGGGCGGCCCGAAAAGATCGGCTATGCCGAAAATCGAATTTATGTCAGCGGCCGCCGTCTCGAGTCGCGAACGCCCCCGGCCCGAAGCCGTGCGTCGACGCAGAACTCTGGCATCGAACGGGAGATACCATGAACACGAGATGCGGGATAACCTCGCCGAAAAAAATGGCTCACGCCCATGGCAACCGTGCGTCAGGAGAGTGTCCGCCCGTTGATTTTCCACCTGTTCTTGCCGACACTGCCCCATGGCTGATCGCGCCGACTATCTCGCTCGCACATTGACCACGCGTCTAACACATCTGCATCGACGTTTTGCCGAAGACCGTCTCGGCGAGCCGGACCGTCGACAGCGTATCGAGATCATCGAAAAGGTGCTCGCGACGGAACTCGGCGTGACGAACAGCACGACGCTTGCACTCATCGAAGCGGCTGCGCCGTCCGTTCGTTCCGACATTCACGGCACGCACCGCGAACTCGCTGCCTTCGCCGATTTCCTGCGCCAACGCCTCGCAGCGGAACTTGCCAGCACTACGTAACGACACTTCGCCCGAGCCCCTGCTATGCGTCGCTCCCGGCCGACAGGATGCCCTGCAAGCACCGCTTCGCTTCCGCCGTTCGCCCCGCCGATAACGCAATCAGCGCTTTGCGCACCTCGCGTTTGATCGGATCGGTGTCCGTGATGAAGTCGGCGTCGGGCTCCGGTTCAAACTCGTCATCCGCCCGCCGGGCCGGCTCGTCGCGAAGACCGCGAGCGGCGCGCTGCGTGGATAAACGAGACTTCTCACGTTTCGTTTTTTTGCGCGCGCCGGCGGACGCCGCCTTCTCCGCGGAGGCGTCCTCCAGCATCTCATATTTGATGCCGACGACTTTTCGCCCCGCGAACTCACGCAGCGACTTCGGGAACACCAGGAACTGCGCGTCGCGGCCGGGTTCGAAACCGACCACCCCGAAATCCCGCGGTCCGCGCGCATGCTGGTGCAACGTCACCAAGCGATGCTGTTTCAACGCGCGCTGCAGTTCCGCATCTTTCGCCGGAGCCACCCACGAAAGATGCACGGCGGGCTTTCCGCCTTTTTTCACCAGATCCGTGAATCGCACCGTTGACGCAGCGGCCATCGCGATGTGGACAGCTGCCTCCGCGGGACGTTCGCAGATCCGCCGCGGCAGGTCGTGGTGCCGCGTTCGCGAAACACAAGCGCCGGTCGCAACACGGCGGTCGTGAACCTCCACTCCAGGCTCGATCAGTTCGGAATGTCCGGCTCGACGAGCTTCGCGAGTTGCTCGAGCGATTCCTGCCATCCGAGATAACACATCTCGGCCGGAATCACGGCGGGCACCCCCGCCTGCTCGATGTTCAATTCAGTCCCGCACAAGACCTTCTTCAGGTTCACCGTCACCGCGATTTCGCCGGGCAAGTTCGGATCCTCGAACTTGTCGGTGTAGCGCAACCGCTCGTGGGGGACGAGTTCGAGATAAGAGCCGCCGAAGGAATGACTGTTTCCCGTCGTGAAATTTGTGAACGACATCCGAAAGGTGCCGCCGACCTTTGGCTCACAGTGATGCATCTTGGCCGTGAAGCCATGGGGTGGAAGCCACTTGGTCATCGCGTCGGCATCCAGGAACGCTTTGTAAACTTTCTCAGGCGTCGCACGGACGACGCGGTGGAGGCGAATGGTGTGAGGAGACATGATTCTGGGTTTGGAGGTTAGAAATGACTGAACAACCTGCTGTCATCCTGCAACGAACGACACCCCCGTTTCCGGACGCACCCCGCGAATTTTACGCCTGCGAATCGCGTCGATCGCGTTTCGTTGCCAAAGATCGATCATGACTCCTCCTCTGCTTTTGCGCCTTCTTCCGCTCGTGCTCGGGTTCAGCGTCATTCCTCCCGCGGCAGCCGCATCGGACAACCACGCGCTGACGTTGCGCGTGATGACGTTCAATCTCCGCTTCGCCAGTCCCCAGCCGCCGAACGCATGGTCCGACCGGCGTCCGATCGTGCGCGAGTTGATCGAACGCGAAAAACCCGACGTCATCGGCACGCAGGAAGGCGTGTATTCACAACTTCGCGACATCGCGGCCGATCTGCCCGATTACGAATGGATCGGCTTGGGGCGGGAAGGCGGCAGCCGCGGAGAATTCATGGCGGTCTTTTTCCGCCGCGACCGTTTCGATCCCGTGGCGTTCGATCACTTCTGGTTGTCCGACACGCCCGACGTCATCGGCTCCATGACATGGGGCAACCGCTACCGGCGCATGGTCACGTGGGTCCGGCTGCGCGAACGCAGCTCCGGTCGCGAATTCTACGTTTGGAATACCCACTTCGATCACGAGGTGGAGATCGCGCGCCAAAAGGCCGCCACCCTGCTTCGCGAGCGACTCGCCGCGCTCGAACCGACGATCCCGCTGGTGCTCGTCGGCGATTTCAACTGTCCCGCGGGCAACAGCGCCGCATTCGATACGCTGACGCGCGACACCGGGCTGGTGGACACTTGGACCGTCGCAAAAAAACGAACCAACGAATCGCTCAACACGTTCCACGGCTACGAATCGCCGCGGCACGATGCCGTTCGCATCGACTGGGTTCTCGCCCGCGATTCCGCCGTGGTCGAAGCAGCCGCGATCGTCGATTACCGCGAAGGTTCCCAATATCCGAGCGATCACTTCCCCGTCACCGCGACCGTGCGTTTCGAATGAGTCGTGTCCGCGGCAGCCTGCCGCGAACGACACTCTTCACGATTCCGCGCGGGCAAGCTTCCGCGACATCTCGACGAGCGACGTCGCCAGCGTTTTCACCGACTTCAGCGCCCTCGCCTCGGTCAACTTTCCTTCGGCGTCGAAGGCTTTGTCCGCGTGCGCCAGAACCGTCTGCCCGGGCACGACGATGCAGCCGAGATGATGCAGGAGATGTTGTGCCATCTTCAAGGATCGCACCGCGCCGAATGCGCCCGGCGAAGCCGCCACGACCGCCGCCACTTTGCCGGTAAAAGGATTGTCGTCGCCGCGCGTGCACCAATCGATGGTGTTCTTCAACAGCGGCGTGAGCATCGAGTTGTATTCGGGCGATGCGATCAGCAACCCGGTGTGATCCTGAATCAACGCGATCAACTTCGACGCGTTTTCCGGCAGCCCTTGTTCGTCCTCGAGATCGCCGTGATACAACGGCAGCACGTAGTCGTTGAGGTCGAGGAGCGTCACCTCGCCACCCGCTGCGCGCACCGCATCGACGGCAGCCGCGAGAAATTTCCGATTGAGCGATTCGCGACGAGCGCTGCCGGAGAAGGCCAGGATGCGAGGTGAAAAGGACATAAGCGAACGAATCCAACGTCCGCTCCGCAGCAAGCGCCGTTCTGATCAACCGCCCACCAACAACTCCAGCATGCGCAGCGGCGTGTCGTTGAACTCGTCGTAAAGATAACGAGCGATCAACGCGCCCGCGGAGCCGAGCAGGGTCAGGCCGGCAATGATCTTGAGCGAGAAGCTCATGATGAAGGGATTCAACTTTTGCACGACCCGGCCCAGCGCTGAAAACGACAGCACCACCAGAAAGTTCATGGCGATGAACGGCGCCGCGATCCGCATCCCGATCTCAATCATGTTTGCCGTCGACCGGATCATCGCCTCGCTCGCGCCGGGTGAGAATCCCGGATGCCCCGCATGCACGATCGAAAAGCTGCGCATGAGCGCCGAGAGCATCATGAGATGCCCGCCGAAAAGGAAAAACAGCACCACCGCGAAGGTCGCCAGCAACGCCGCCAGCGGTTCGGAACTCGGCTCCGGCACACCCATGCCCGGAGTCGCCGTAAGACCCACCTCCGTCGAAATGATGCGCCCCGCCATCTCCACCGCGGCAAATGTCAGGCGTCCCACGAATCCCAACGCGAGCCCCAGCAGGACTTCGCCGAGCGCCGCCACGAACAACGCCCACAACGTCACCGGCACTTCCGACACCGGCACGACCCCCGCGAGCAGCGAAGCGATGCACATGCAAATCCCCACCTTCGCCATCGTCGGAATCGGCCGGTTCGCCACCAGCGGGAGCTGCAGAATAATCCCGCCGGTGCGCAGCAACACCATCATCCAGGTGACGAGGTATTCCAACGACATGCTTTTTTCCCGCTCCGCGGCTTTTACAAAGTGTCATACATTCTATGACACTTTCGAAACGCTCACTGGCCGATCGTGCCCATGCGGGTGATGATGGTGACGGTGAACTCCGACAGCGTGCGGAGCAGCCAGGGCGTGAGCAGCAGGAGTAATCCCGACAAACCGATCAGTTTCGGCACAAACGTCAGCGTTTGCTCCTGCAGGCTCGTCACCGACTGCAACAAGCTCATCAGCAACCCGAGCACGAGCGTGAGGATCAAGAACGGCGCAACGACATAGAGCGCGAACATCACGCTGGTCTTGAAGATATCGATCGCGAGTTCGGGATTCATGACGAAGAAGCGCAGAGCGGGAAAATCGTTCTACGTTGATGGATCGGCCCTGCGTTTTCCTCAGGCCACAAAACTCTGCACCAACGACTTCACGACGAGGTGCCATCCGTCGACGAGGACGAAGAGCAGCAGCTTGAGCGGCAACGCCACCGTGACCGGCGGCATCATCATCATGCCGAGCGCCATCAGCGTGGACGCCACCAGAAAATCGATCACGAGGAACGGCAGGAACAGCAGGAATCCCATCTGAAACGCCGTCTGCAGTTCGCTGAGCACGAACGCGGGAATCACCACGCGCATCGGCAGATCCTTCACCGCGGTCGGACCGAAGCCGCCGAGTTGAAGGAAATACTCGAGGTCACGCGTGCGCGTTTGCTTCAACATGAAATCCTTCAACGGAATCGTCGCCTGATCGAGCGCCTGCCCCGCGGTGATTTCCTTGTCGAGATAAGGCACGATCGCCTCGCGTTGAATCCGCTCGAACACCGGACCCATCAGGAAAAACGTCAGAAACAACGAGAGGCCGATCACGATTTGATTCGACGGCGCGGACGGCGTGCCGAGTGCGGTGCGCACGAATCCGAGCACGATCACCAGTCGCGTGAACGTCGTCATCAACAGCACGAGCGACGGCGCGACCGACAGCAGCGTCATCACGAGCAAGATCTGCACGGCGACGCTCACCTGCCCGCCGTCGCCGGTCCCTTCGAGGCCGATGTTCAATCGGAAAGGATCGGCATTCACCGTCTGCGTCGACGGCGGCGTCGAAGCGTCGGGCGCGTCCGCCGCCTGCGCATGCAGCTCGGGCGAGGTCAACGCGCCGAGCAGGAGCAGGATCAATCCGATCGCGATCGCGCGCACGAACAGCGTGCTCCGACGAGTGGGAAACGAGACGTTCATTCGGGCGTTTTGTCGAAAACCAGCTCGTCGTCGTGCAGCGGCGAGAGCAGGTCGATGCGGCCCGGGCAAACGCCGAGCAGAAATTTCCGGTCGCGATACGAAGCGACGACGAGGAACTGCCGGTTGCCGAGCGAACGCGTCTCGTCGATCACCAGTTGACGCCCATCGCGCTTGAGCGAGGCGAGTCCGCCATTGCGACCGCGCCAAAGAATCCACGCCCCCGCGCCGCCGAGCAGCAGCACCGCAACAAACGTCAGCGCACCCGCGCCCGGTCCCGCGTCGGCAGGCGGCGCGCCGCGCTCCGCGGAGCCGTTCGGCACAATCACTTCGTCGCCATCCGTCGGCGCACCAAAAGCGAAGGACGCGAACGCCAGCCCAACGAGAAAAAGCGTCGCGCGAAACAGGGAAACGCGGAACGTTGAAAACGGCACGGTCATGGTTTCGCCGCGCCGACGAGCTCGGTGATCTTGATCCCGAAGTTGTCTTCCACGACGACGACTTCGCCATACGCGACGAGTTGATCGTTGACGAAGAGTCCGACCGGATCGCTGGCGTGTTGCGTGAGTTGCACGACCGAGCCGGGCGCGAGTTCGAGCACTTCACGCATCGGCAGCTGGATCGAGCCGAGCTGCACGGTGACCTTCACCTTTACGTCGAGAACGATATCAAGGGTTTTTTCTTCCATCGGTTTTGGGCGCGAGCGGAGTCGCGGGAGGGAGTTTGCGGGTGAGTTGCACGGCGACGCGGTCGCCATCGAGTCCGACGGTGCCGACGAACTTGGGCGCGCCGTTCAGCAGCACGCGCGTCTCATGAAAAATCGAAGCGGGCAGCTCGAGCACGTCGCCGACGCGAAGGCTCGTGACCTCACGGAGATTCACTTCCAACGCCGACCACTCGGCGCGCACCGGGATGTTGATGCGCTCGTAGGCGGAGTGCCACTCGGCCTTCTTCTCCGACGTGGACACGGCGGTGTCCTTCTGCCGCCGCGCCTGCATTTTTTTCACGAGCGGCTCGATCGTGTAATACGGCACGCCGATCTGGAGCTGCTCGGAGCAATCGCCGAAATTGGCCTCGAGCGTGAGCACCAGCACGATCGCGTCCTTCGGCGACGTTTGCAGGAAGCGGCCGTTGTTCTCGTGTCCGATGATGATCGGATGCAGCTCCTGCTCCGTCTTCCACTGGCCGCACCACTCCTCGAGGACGATGTTGATCACGTCCTCGAGCAGCGCGATTTCAATTTCGGTAAGATAACGCTCCGCTTTGACCGAATGACCACGGCCGCCCAGGAGCCGGTCGGCGATCGTGAGCGCGAGGCGCGGGTTGACGTCTAAGATGCCGACGCCGACGAGTGGATCGACTTTGAAGAGGCATAGATGGGTGGGGTTGGGAAGGGAATCGGTGAACTTCGCGTAGGTCGCCGTCGTGAGTCGCGCCATCTTCAAGCCGAGCTCCATGCGCAGATAGAGCGACAGCCGCGCCGAAAGATAGCGGATGAAATCCTCGTGCAGCAGGCGGAGCCGGCGCAGTTCGATTTCGGACAGGAAGACGGGATTGCGAAAATCGTAGGCTTCGACTTTCAGCGCCGCCGCCGAACCGCTCTTGGAGCCGTCCGGCCGGATGAGAAACTGCTTCGGCGGCGCCGCCGCGATCTCCTGCGCGAGCAGTTTGTCGATCTCGGATTGATCGAGCGTGTTGCTGCCGCCGTTGTTGGGATCGTCAGCCATGAAGATCGAAGTTCGCGTCGAGAGAGTCGAAGTGGCGGCCGCTTCGCGCGATCACTGCACGACGAAGTCCGAGAAATAAACCTGTTCCGCGACCTTGCGGCCGAGGGCCTGGTTGTAGGCTGCGACGAGTTTTTCGCGCAGAACGTTTTTCGCGCCGGGCTCTTCGAGATCGGCGAGCGAGAGCGACGAGAGGACGTTCAACGTGACGTCGGTGAGCCGCGGTTTGTTGGCTTCGAAGACCGACTTGATGTCCGCCTCCGCGCCCGTGACGAGGAAGCTGGTTTTCAGATACCGCGTGCCCATGGTGCCGACGAGGTTCACCACCACGTTTTGGAATTCGTAAGTGGCGCCGCCTTCCGCGGACTTCGCGCCGGCGGCGCCCTGAGTTCCGGCGGCACCCGCGTGCGCTTCCGCGGGAGCCTCGGCGAGCTTCTTCTGTAGTTGTGGAATCAGGACATACTGGCCGACCGCCCAGGTGCAAACCGGCGCGAGCAGGATCACCGACAGCGCCGGCAGCCAAGCTTTGAAACCACCGGACGCAGCGGACGCGGAAGATTTTTCCGCCGGCGCCATCGGCGGATTGGTGCCGCCAGGCGCGGCGGTTGCTGAAGCGGGTGCGGCTTTGGCCATGACAAAAGAAGAAAACCGAAAAACGAGCGTCGGAGACGACGAGGGTGGGAGCGCGAGGCCTCGCGAGCCTCAGATGCGAACGTGAGCTGGTTTAGCGCTTCAGATTGACGATGTCCTCGAGCACCGAGTCGGAGACGGTGATCAATCGCGAACCAGCCTGGAAGCTGCGTTGCGTGGTGATGAGTTCGGAGAACTGCTCGGTGAGGTCGACGTTGGACATTTCGAGACGCCCCGTCTGGATCGTGCCCGTGCCGCTGCTGCCCGGTGCCACCATGTCCGCGACGGCCGCGCCGGTGCTGCCGAAGTCGTAGAGATTGTTGCCGCTCTTCATCAGCTTGTTTTGGTCGCCGATTTTCAGGAGCCCGATGGTTCCTTCCGTCGCGGACGTGCCATCCGCCTCGAAGACGGTAATCGCGCCATTGCTGCCAATCGTGACGGAAGCCTTCTGACTGTAGTTGGTGACCTGCACCGCATTTCCATCGCTCCCGAGCACGCGATAACCCAGCGAGTTGACGAGGTAGCCGTCGTTGTCGAAGCGGAAAGCGCCGTCGCGCGTCGCGTAATTACGACCGGTCGAATCCTGCACCACGAAATAACCTTCACCCGAGACGGCGAGATCGGTGCCGCTGCCGGTGCTCGCGAGCGAGCCTTGCGTGAAGTTGGTCGAGATGCCGGTGATCTGAACGCCTGTGCCCACCTGAATCGCGGAATCGCCCGAAGCCGAGGTCGCGGCGCGCAAGGTGTTGCTGAACGTATCGCCGTAGCTCGCGGCCGCGCTTTTGTAGCCGGTGGTGTTCACGTTCGAGATGTTGTTGCCGATAACTTCGAGGCCCTTGCTGAAGGTGCGAAGAGCGCTGACGCCGGAAGTGAGGGTGCCGATGAGTGCCATGTGGAGCTGGGTTTAGGTTTTGTCTTGGGGAATGTTAAGGTGCCGTCGGAGCCGGGGGCGGAACCGGTTCGACGAGGAGCACCGACGAAATCGGATACGTGTAATCGCCGACGATCAGGCGCGCGGTGCCGCTGCTGAGATCGACGCCAGTGACTTCGCCCGAAACGAGCTGATCGTCGCCGGCATCGAGCGTCACCTGGCGGCCGATGTAGCTGTTGGCCGTCGCGATGTCCTGATTCGCGCGCAGCTGCGTCATCTGCTGCACCAGCGTGCTCGACTGATCGAGCGCGCTGAACTGCGCCATCTGCGCGATGAACGCCGTGTCTTCCATCGGCTTCATCGGGTCCTGCGATTGAAACTGAACCGCGAGCAGCTTCAGGAAATCTTCCTGACCGAGAGCCTGCTTCTTGTTGGCGAGCGGGGCTTGCTCGTCCGCCGCGGTGTTCGCGGCGCGGGTGGTGGAGGTGACGGAGTTGACTTGCATATTCAGGCGAAGGTGCGGAGGCGGCTGGACGATTCGGAAACGGTTGCACGCGCTGCGGGCGCAACGACCGCGGCGGGAGTCGAGCTCGCATCCGATGCGCGCGATGCGGCGCGAAACCGCGCCCACTCGGACGCGGCGGCGTGTTCCTGGCGTTGTTGGAAACTGCGTTGATCCGCGGCGCCAAAATCCGGCTGCGACGAGCCGTTTGACTGCGACGACACGGAGGACGCGTTGTGATTGGAGGTGAAAACCGGCTCGGCCAAACGCGAAGCGCGATCGCCCGCCTGCGCGGCCGCCACTTGATTCCACTCCTGGGCCAGCGCCGCGCGCAGCTCAGGCGAATCGGTGCGGAACGTCGTGTGAACATTTTCGCCGCGCAGCTCGACGTGCACACCAAGATCCACGCCGGACACCGTGAACTTCAGCGTCACCGCCGGTTTGCGATCGGCGGCGAATTGCTCCGTCACCGCCACGGCGGCATTCACCGCGCGACGCGCCGCTTGGGCGAGTTCGACATGTTCGGAGGGCTCTTCGCCTGGGCTAAACTCGAACGACAACGGCGCCACCGCCTGCGACAAACGCTCGACAGCGCTGGGCGCGGAAGGAGGAAGTGACACGGCGGCGGGCATGTGAGCCTCGGGTTTAGCAACGTTGGTGCCAAAGGAAGAGGGCTCATCGTTAATCCTCTCCAGATCCGTTGTTTGCGTCATTTTTTCCGGGAACTTATAGGCGCTCGCCGGCGATTGCATCGGCCGCGGCGAACCAACGGCAAATTTTGCCTCAAGCACGCGCGCGCGGTTGCTCGGAACGGCTGTCGCTTGCGTCGCACCCGTTGCGGCGGCGGTCTCCAATTTTTCAATACGAGCTAGCGACTCGACGTCAGACGTCGCCGCAGTCGGCGAAGCAGGCGACTGCGACGCTTCCGACGCGCCGCGTGAAGCGCGCGACTCTACTTGGGCTGAGTTTGCCGACATCGGCGCGGTGCGCGGATGGTCAGCGGCAAGAATGGGTGTGGAGATCTTCGACGCGCTCGTCCGCGCTTCGGCCGATCCGTGTGTTGCCTGCTCGGGAACCTGAGTCCGCGCCGTGAGAGCGTCGGAATCGTTCTGGCGCGAAGGCGTCGAAGCGGGCGTGACCTCGCTCGCCCGCTTAACATCGCCCTCCTCCGCGACGCCCGACTTCCGATCGATCGCGAGCGAAATGTTCGGATTCGCCGCCGGAGCATGTGCGGTTTCGCGAGAAACAATCTCGCGACCAGCGACTGGGAAGCGTGGGAGCGGCGTTTCAACCGCGACGGTCGGCACGCTGTCGGAGGAGGGAGCGCGACGGGAGGTGGCGCGTGAAGGATTTTCCCGCGGCGAAGCAAGGTCCGCTCGGATGGGTCGTGCCGCGTCGTTCGCAGCCTCGACGACCGCGCGTCCTCCTTGCCGAGGATGAACAGCATCCCCGCGCGGTGTGTGGGGCACTATTTGTGGGCTGAAGGTTCTCCCCATTTCGGCCGCGCCGCCGCTGGCCATGTTAGGTTCTGAATCGGCTCCAGCGGCATCACGCGTATCACCGGCGTCCGGCTTGATGCCAGGAGAGGCAATGATCGCTCGAGGGAGAGGTTGAGCG
The DNA here is from genome assembly GCA_023426435.1 of Verrucomicrobiota bacterium. Classification (GTDB taxonomy): domain Bacteria; phylum Verrucomicrobiota; class Verrucomicrobiia; order Opitutales; family Opitutaceae; genus Opitutus. The sequence continues at coordinate 97,713 of JAFAAS010000103.1, forward strand.
TGTAGATCGGGCGCAACCTCGGGCATCGCGTCCGGAGTTTTGTCGTCGGTTTGTTGTTGCTGTGGCTGTTCGTCGGTCAGCGGAAACTCGCTCGGATCGTCGAGCGCGACCGGCATGGGCGTCGCGAAGATCGGATCGGACGCGCGCGGAGTCGTTGCGAGGGGTGTCGACTCCGCTTGAAGCAACGCGCTGAAATCAGCCGGCGCTTCGCCGGGGATCGGCATCGAGGTGCCGACCGGAGCGCCGCCGGCGTTGGCAGCGGGTAGATCGAGAGGAAGAAGGGACGTGGAGAGTTGCATGCATGAACGGGCCCTCCTTGGTGCGAAACCGCGCCTTCCTTGGCACGGGAGTGGTTGAAGTGATCAGCTCGACTGCTTCGTGGATTTCATCAGCCGCAGCTTTTCGGAAAGGATCGCCGCGCGGCGGGCGAGCGGCGTGCCGTCGCTCCCATTCGTGCGGCTCATTTCCTCGAAGATCGGGCCGACGATGTCGGGCTTCATGAGAAAAAGAATTTTGACGGCGGTGACGTCATCGAGCTCGCGGAGGATCGCCACCGCGGCGCGAGGCGTGAGATTCGCGTAACTCTGCGCGAGCGAACGGATATTCTTCGCCTCGTCCGCGCGGATCTCGATCACCTTCTCGGCGATTTCCTGCCGCAAACCTTCGATCTCGCGGCGCATCGCGGCGAGTTCCTGTTGCTCGGCGGCGATGCGGGCTTCGCGCTGTTCGAAAAGCTCCGCCCGCTTTCGCAGCCGCGCGCGCTCTTCTTTCAGCTCGTTGGAGAGATTCTCGATTTCGATCGTCCAGAAATCCCAGCCCTTCTCCTTCTTCGGAGCCGCCGCAGCGGCCTCGGCGCGGAGCGCCACGATGCCCGCGACGAGGGGCTCGGCCGCGCTCCAAAAAGTGAATACACCCACTGCGACGGACAAAACGAGGCCGGCGGCCGAGGTGACGATCGAGTTGCGCAGCACAGCGGTCATGGCGAAGCGAAAAAGGGCTTGATGCGCCGGCGGCCGGCGAAGTCGTCGAACTCGGCCTGTTCTTCGCGATCGAGTTCGTGGCGATGAGTTGCGCGAGCCTTGCTCTCGAGGCGGTTCACCACCTCGAGCTTGCGATGCGCTTCCAGGTAGTCGTTGCGCCGCTGCTGCACCTGCTCGCGGGCAGCGATCGTCTGTCGCTCGACCTCGGCCTCGCTCGCGCACTCGCGCCGGTAGTCGGCAAGCAGGAGAGCCGCCTGGTCGGCGCGAAAGCTCTTTTCGCGGCCGGAAAACAACTCCGCTTCAAGCGCGCGCATGCGCACGCGGGTGCGGGCAAGTTCTTCTTCGGCCTGAATGTAGCGATGAACCGCGGACGCGAACGCTTCGCGCGCGCGAGTTTCCTGATGGGCACGCAGAACGGCCACCGGACGGAGGGGGAATCGGAAGCGCTTCATGCGAGGATTTGTTTGAGGTTGAGAAAGCTCTGGGCTCTCGGCGTGTGCTCATGCACCGACTGGCGCAGGAAATTGCGCAACGGCTCGTGCAGCGAAATCGCCCGATCGAGCGCCGGATTCGCGCCCTTCTGGTAAGCGCCAATCGAAACCAAGTCCTCGTTTTTTCGATACAACGCGAGTTGTTCACGAGCCTTGCCGGCGAGCACGACTTCGTCGGGCGTGCAGACATCGCGAGTCAAACGGCTCACGCTCTCGAGCACGTCGATCGCGGGGTAATGATTGAAATGCGCGAGATGCCGCGAGAGCACGATATGCCCGTCGAGAATGCCTCGAACCGCATCCGCCACGGGCTCGTTCATATCGTCGCCTTCGACGAGCACGGTGTAGAGCGCGGTGATCGCGCCCTGCTCCCCTGCCCCGGCGCGTTCGAGCAAACGCGGCAACATCGCGAAGACCGACGGCGTGTAACCGCGCGTCGCCGGCGGTTCGCCGATCGCGAGCCCGATCTCGCGCTGCGCCATCGCGAAACGCGTGACCGAGTCCATCATCAACAAGACATTCTTGCCGGCGTCGCGCCACGCTTCCGCAATCGCCGTCGCGGTGAACGCCGCGCGCAGACGCAAAGGCGCCGGCGTGTCGGACGTCGCGACGACCACGATCGCCCGCTTCATCCCTTCGGGTCCGAGATCTTTCTCGATGAATTCGCGCACTTCGCGTCCGCGTTCACCGACCAGCGCAACGACCACCACATCCGCTTCCGATCCGCGGGCGATCATCCCCATCAGCGTCGACTTGCCGACGCCCGAGCCGGCGAAAAGGCCGAGACGCTGCCCGCGCCCGAACGGCGTGAACGCATCGAGCGCGCGCACGCCCGTTTGGAAAACATGCTTGATCCGCTGGCGCCGCAGCGGGTGCGGAGGTATCGCATTCTGGCCGACCGTCCGATCGACGGGCATGAGTCCCAACCCATCGAACGGCCGCCCCAGCGCGTCGACCACGCGGCCCAGCATTTCAGGTCCCGGACGCGGCAGCGCGGGCCGATCGCACGCGGCCACTTCACATCCGACATGCAGCCCCGCCGTATCGCCGAGCGGCATCAGCAGCACGCGATGCTCGCGGAAGCCGACAACCTCCGCGCGCACGCTGAAATCGAAACGCGTCGAACGGACCACGCACAACTCGCCCAACCCGACATTCGGCCCGTCCGATTCGATCACGAGTCCCGCCACACCCGTCACCGTGCCGACGCGCTGAACCGACGGCAGATGCCGGATCTGCGTGCGGAGCGTTTCGACGAGTGGCGCGACAGCGGACATGGTTAATTCAACTCAAGCTGCATCCGGCGGAAACCCGTCACCGCAGTCACACTCCGCGCGCCGGGTGCACCTCGCACCCGCCACATCTGCGCCCTCCCCGCCCGCCTCGGGTTCGCACTCACCTTTCGCGCCACTCCAGCGGTGAACCTGCCCTTCGGGTTTGTAATACAATATATTACAAGTCGCCTCTCCGTTTTCCTCCCGACACACCGGCGCAGAGAGCCCAGAAGCCCAGCGCGCAAGGGTCAGCGAGAGGACGTCGGCCCCCTCAGGCAGATTGTAATATAATGTATGACTAACCGGCTCGGTGTCGCGCGGCGGAAGCAGGGAGATCATGCGGGGGTAAGGCTGTGCGAAAGCGCGGTGAGTTTGGTCGACTGGCGGGCGTCGGTGAGCCCGAAGCGGCTGCGCACCTGGCAATCGCCGGGGCCAAGCGTGTTTTCGATTTGGATACGCAAGCCGGGATAGCGCGCCTTCCAAGCGGGATTGAGTTGTTCGAGAAACGCGGCGTCGCGCGGCCCGACGACGAGTTCGAGGTTTTCCCGTTCGGGAAACAACTCCGCGAGCGCTTCCTCGCAAAGCCGCGACACGATCTCCGCGGGCGGTTCGTAACCGGCGAGAAGCCGGCGCGCAATTTCCACGGCGAGCTCGGGCAACGCGTCGCGCAGCTGCGCGAGCAGGGCGCCTTCGACTCCCGAAAGTTTTTTCAACACGCCATCGCGAAGCTGTTCAACATCGGCCCGGAATTCCACCATCTGCTGGTCGGCGGCGCCGCGCGCATCGTCGATCCCCCGCTGATACGCCTCTTGCGTGGCCTTCGCCAGCTCCGCCTCCGTGTAGGTGCGACCAAGTTGTCCCGGCGCAGAGATGCCGATCAGCGGTCGGTCGAAGGCGATGAGTTTTGCGAAAGCCATTTCGTTGAAGCGTTGCTGTGCGTCAGGCGACGAGGCTCTCGTTGCCGTCGGCTTCGAGCGTGATCTGGCCTTCCTCTTCGAGGCGGCGAACGACCTGGATGATCGAATCCTGCGCGGCTTCGACGTCCTTGAGACGCACCGGGCCGAGCAGTTCGATTTCTTCGCGGAGGCTTTCGGCCGCGCGCTTCGAGATCGCGGCGTAGAACTTGTCGCGGAGCGATTCGCTCGCGGACTTCATCGAGATCGCGAGGCTCGACGAATCGACTTCGCGGAGCACGCGCTGCAAATCTCCCGGTTGCAGGCGACCGAGGTCTTCGAAGCTGAACAGCTTCTTGCGAATCGCGGCGCCGAGCTGGGCGTTGCGCTCTTCGAGGCGGGCCAGGAGGTTCTTGCTCATGTCCTTCTCGAGCTGATTCAGCAGGTCGGCCACGGCGCGAACTCCGCCGCTGCGATGAAAGGCCGGACGGACTTTGCTATCGAAATGCTTCCCGAGACTGCGCGCGATCTTGCCCACCAATTCGAGTGAGGTGGATTCGATCGTGCCCAGCCGTTCGATCACTTCTTCGCGGAGGTCGGGTCCGAGCAGGCCGAATACTTCCGCGGCTTTTGCGCCGTCGAGATACGACAAGACAAACGAGATGGTCTGCGGCTGCTCGTGCTTGATCAGGTTGAAAATCTGCCGGCCCTCCATCTCGGAGATTTCCTTGATGACCTCGACGGACGTGCCGACCGGTCCCACGCGGCCGATGATGGCGGAGGCTTTGTAATCGCCCTTCGCGATCTCGAGCGTGCGTTGCGCGTAAGCGATGCCACCGAGCGCGGCGTTCGCGCTTTGCGCCACCACGCCGGCGAATTCCTCGATCGCCTGCTTCTGCACCGTCTCGGAAACGATGCTGATGTTGGACATCTCGCGGCAAAGCAGCTCGACCTCGGCCTCATCGAATTGCTTGAGCACGGCCGCCGCCGCCTCGGGGCCGATCACCACGAGAAACGTCGCGAGCTTCTGCTGGCGCGTCAGCTTGGGAAAATCGATTTCGGTCATGGAACTGCGGATACGCGCTTAGTTCTTGCTCGCGCCGGCGGAGACCCAGTCGCGCAGTGCGACGCCGATGTTGGCGGGTTTTTGGCGAATCAACTCGTTCAACAAATCGGGCGTGACCGTGCTCGACGGCAATGCGCGCGCGGCCGCGTCGGGCGTCATCGAAAGCACCTCGACCGGCACCGGCTCCGGCTTCTGCCGCGCGAGCATGCGGAGGAAAATCATCAGCACGATCGCGGCGCCGATCACGGCCGCCCAGCGGCTGCCGGCTTCGATCCAGCTCTGCCAGCGGCTCTCGTTCTGAATCGCCGCGAACTGTTCCGGGATGCGATCGACGGACTGGAACGGCATTTCCTGCAACGACACGAAGGCGTCGAGCGGCTGCCCCGCGGGAATCTTAAGACCCAGCGCGTTGACGACGATCTGACGCAAGGCGTCGAGTTCCTGCGGCGTGCGGCGCGGCGCTTCGACGGGAGTAACGGTGCCGTCCGCGGCGACAACGGGCGCGGGCGCCGGTGGCGGAGCGATGAAGACGGCCGCGGTGAGGTTTTTCACCGCACCCGGATTCCGCGTGGTGTTGAGCGTGGTGCGATTGATCTCGTAGGTGGTTGTGCGATTCTTGCGCGTTTGCTCGCTGTTCGAAACCGGCCGCGATGTATCCGTGCCAGGCTGACGTTCCGGGACGTTGGCGCTCACGCCGACGACGCCTCCGGAGGAACGCGACTCGGCGCTCGAGGAGGAATCTTCGACGACCGTCTGCGAACGAACCACCTGACCTTCGGGATCGAAGCGTTCTTCAGAAAGCGTGGTTGCCTCGGTTTCGATTTCTGCGGAAACGCGCACGACCGCGTTGCCCGGCCCGATCACCGCGGCGAGCATCGATTCCACTTTCTTGGCGAAGTAATCTTCGACCTGCTGGCGATAACGCATCTGCGACGACGCGGTGCCGAGCGTCGGATCCTGTTTGAGATCCTCGGAGAGGACGCGCCCGCGATTGTCGACGACCGCGACTTGATCGGGCGCGAGGCCCTGCACGGCGTTGGCGACGAGATGGCGGATCGAGTTGACCTGATCGAGATCGAGCCGGCCGCCGCCGACATCGACGAAAACGGACGCGGTGGACTTCACGCCTTGGTCGGTGAGGAGCAGGCGGTTTTCCGGTTGAACGATCATCACGCGCGCGGCGCGCACGCCTTGCAGCTGCATGATCGTGCGAGCGAGTTCACCCTGGATCGCGCGGAGATAATTGGTGCGTTGGACGAAGTCGGAGAGACCGAACTGACCCTTGTCGAAAATCTCGAAGCCCACCCCGTCGCCACTCGGCAGACCTTTCGAAGCGAGGTCCATGCGGAGCTTGTAAACCTGGTCGGACGGCACCTGCACGGCCGTGCCACCGGCCGTCACGATGTGCGGAATGTTCTGGGTCTGAAGTTGGCCGATGATCGCCGCCGCGTCCTTCTCGCTCAAACGCGCATACAGCAGCTGGTAATCGGGACGCTGCGACCAGATCGCGACGCCGATCAAACCGCCGAGGACAGCGAGTGCGGCGACGACCAGCGAGACCCGCTGGTTGAGGCCGAGTTGCTTCCAGAGATCGAGCAGGGACTGCGTGAAGTTTTTCATCTAGCGGAGGAGAGAGTGAGAAAAGGGGGCGCGGTGAACTCACACCTGCATGCGCATGAGCTCCTGGTAGGATTCCACGAGCTTGTTGCGCACTTCGACCATGAGGGAAAACGCGACCGACGCCTCCTGCATCGCGATCACGCTTTGATGCAGCTGATCGGACTCGCCGAGGAGGACCTTGCGCGTGAGCTCCTGCGCGGTCGCCTGCTTTTCGGTCACCGTCGACACGATGCCGTCGAGCATCTGGTCGAATCCCTGCGTCGGCGCGGTCGTCAGCGGTCCCGACGGCGTCAGCGGCGTTTGCGGCAACGGAGCGTCGATGCGCGTCAGCGCGCTGGAAGCGAGAGGAGAGACGAAGCCGACGGGTGACATGAGAGACGCGGCGCGGTTACTTCATCATGCCGATGGTGCGCAGCGCCATCTGCCGGGAATTTTTTGCCACCGCGAGGTTGGCCTCGTAGGCGCGCGACGCAGTGATGAGGTCAACCATCTCGTAGGAGAGATTGACGTTGGGCATCGTCACCATGCCGTCCTGGCCGGCGTCGGGATGCTGCGGATTGTAAACCTGTTGGCCCGCCGTGCGGTCGGTGGCGATCTGCGCGATCTTCACACTTTGCAACGACGCCCCCGCGGCGGCCGTGCGGCGGATGAGCTCCGTCTCGAACGTGACGACCTGACGCTGATAAGGACCGCCGCTCGGTGTGCGCGTCGTTTGGGCGTTGGCGATGTTTTGGGCGACGATGTCGAGACGGCTCTTCTGCGCGTTCAATGCGCCGCCGATGATGTCGATGCCGGAGATGAGATTCATGAGGATTACAACGTCTTGCCGGTGATCGCGACCTTCAGCTGCTTGAGATTTCCGGAGACGATTTCCGTGAGGAACTCGTGCTGCACGGCGTTGTGATTCATCGCGAGCAACTCGCGCTCGATCTCAACCGTGTTGCCATCGGGCCGCAGGCTGCGCGCCGTGAGGTCGGCGGCGAGTTGCGGGCGAATGCGATCGGCGTTGGCGGCGAAGTCGCCCGAGGCGATTTGAGCCTTCAGTTGCGCCGCAAAATCAGGCGCCACATCGAGCCGCTGATAACCGGGCGTCTCGGAATTCGCGATGTTCGAGGCGATCGCCTCTTCGCGCAGCACCGTTGCATCGAGCAGCTTCCGAGCGAGCTGGTAGTTGTCGGAGTTGAAGATCGGCGCAATCATCCTGCGCGGCTTTAGCAGAGCAGGTGCCAGCAAAATGGATACACGCGCAAGTCGTTGGTTAACGAACAAATATAATTCCAAGAAACCGGTTCCGCGCATACGTCGCGGTTTACATTCGTTTCGCCGGAAAATTTTGCCGCCAGTCCGTGAACAAGTTTCCGCGAACACCCGCTTCATTCCCGCAATGGCGCGTCGATATAGGGCTAAGTCCTCATGAGGGAAAGTGAGTTCGATTTCATTCGCAGCCTCGTTTACGAGCGCAGCCGCATCAGCCTGAGCCCGGACAAGCGCGAGCTTGTCTCCGCCCGGCTGGGCAAGCGGCTACGCGCAACGAATCTGCCGACCGTCGGCGACTATTGCCGCTTCCTGCAGTCGCCCGGAGCGGAAGCGGAGTTGTCGAACCTCATCGATGCGATCTCGACGAATCACACGTTCTTCTTCCGCGAGAACGCTCACTTCGATTTCCTTCGGCAGACGGTCATCCCCGAGATGCGCGCGCGCTCCGCGAAGGAAAAATGGTCGCGCTTCCATGTGTGGAGCGCCGCCTGCTCGTCGGGCGAGGAACCCTACTCCATTGCGATCACGCTCGCCGATGCGCTCAACGGCTGGCCCTGGCACATCGAGGCGACCGACATTTCGCATCGCGTCCTCGATAAAGCGCGCGCGGCGATCTACCGCGACGAGTGCGTGAATCGTCTGCCGAAAGCGACGATCCAGAATCATTTTCAACGCGGCTTCGGCCCGCAGGATGGAAACTTCCGCGTGAAAGCCGCACTGCGCGACCGGGTGACCTTTCATCAGCTCAACCTGCTCGAAGGCGAGCCGCCCTTCCGCGAGCCGTTTCACGTGATCTTCTGCCGCAACGTCATGATCTACTTCGATCGGCCCACGCAGGAGGAGCTGGTCAACAAACTCACGCGGCACCTCGTGCCGGGCGGGTATCTGTTTGTTGGACACGCCGAGAGTCTCACGGCGATTCGTCACCCGCTCCAATCCGTTCGTCCCGCGGTCTATCGCCGGCCGCACTCCGACCCATGAAACGCATTCGCGTGCTGATCGTCGACGACTCCGCCGTCGTCCGTAAACTCGCCTCCGACGCCTTGGGCGCCGACCCGGAAATCGAGGTCGTCGGCACGGCCGGCGATCCCTACGTCGCGCGCGATAAGATCAAGCAGCTGAAACCGGACGTGCTCACGCTCGATCTCGAAATGCCACGCATGGACGGACTCACGTTCCTGCGGATTCTGATGGAGCAACACCCGATGCCCGTCGTGATCATGAGTTCACTCTCGCAACGCGGTTCCGCTTACGCGCTCGAGGCGTTGCGGCTGGGCGCCTGCGACGTGCTCGGAAAACCGGCGGGCTCGTATTCCTTCGGCGACCTCGGCGCGCAACTGATCGCCCGCGTGAAAGCCGCCGCCGGCGCGCGGCTCGGATCGCGGGCTGCCGCGACGAACGCCCCCGAATCTTCCCTCGCCTCGCTCGCCCGCACCGCACCGCGCAGCGTCGCGCCCAGTTCGCGACAAATCATTCTGCTCGGCGCGTCGACCGGCGGCACGGAGGCGTTGCGCGCCGTGCTCACGCGTTTGCCCGCCGGCCTTCCGCCCATCGCGATCGTGCAACACATCCCGCCGGTCTTTTCGAAAGCGTTCGCCGACCGCTTGAGCGAGCAATGCGCGTTCGAGGTCCGCGAAGCGGCCGACGGCGATCGACTCGAGCCGGGCCTCGCCCTCATCGCCCCGGGCAATTTTCACCTGATGCTGCAGTGGCAGGCCGATCACTACCGCGCTCGCGTCGCAAGCGGTCCGCAAGTGTGGCATCAGCGGCCCGCCGTCGACGTGCTGTTCAAGTCGGCTGCGGATTGCGGCGCCGCGCCTCACGCCGTCGCCGGCGTGCTCACCGGCATGGGCAAGGACGGCGCGGAAGGTTTGCTGCGGTTGCGCGAACTCGGCGCGATCACGTTCGCCCAGGACGAAGCCAGCTGCGTCGTTTACGGCATGCCCCGCGCAGCATGGGAAAATGGCGCCGCCGAGCGGCAGATTGCGCTCAACCGCATTGCCGATTTCCTCGTTCATCCGCAGCACCACCCGCACGACTCTCCCGCTCTCGCGTCCGCCTGATCATGTCCGCGTCACCATCGATTCCTCCGCCGTCCACCATTTTGATCGTCGATGACGAGCCGGTGGTGCTCGCCGCCCTGCAGCAAACGCTCGAACGCGAACGCTTCCACGTCGTCGCCTGCTCGAGCCCGACCAAGGCGCTCGCGATCCTGCAGGAACGCGACTTCGCCGTCATTATTTCGGATCAGAAAATGCCCGAGATGCTCGGTCTCGACTTCCTCATCGAGAGCCGCCGCATCCGCCCGCACGCCTCGCGCATCCTCATCACCGCGGTCCTCTCGCTGCCCACCATCGTCGATGCGATCAACAAGGGCGAAATATTCCGCTTCGTCGCGAAACCGTGGTTGCGCGAAGAGCTCATCGCCACCGTGCGCAACGCCGTGCACCGGCACGAGCTCGTCACGCACAACGCGGTGCTCCAGGCGGAAACGCAGAACCTCAACGCCCAACTCACGCAGGCCAACGCCGCGCTCGCCCAGCAGGTTCACGATCTCGAGCAACAGCGGCAGCGGCTCGACGCCGCGAATCGCGAGCTCGCCGCCAGCTACGAACACTCGCTCGAACTCTGCCGGCGCATCCTCACCACCTACGATCCCATTCTCGGCGGCCAGGCCAAGACGCTCGTCGAACTGGCCGGCCACATGGCCACGAGCGATCTGCTCGACGAAGGACAACGCCACGCGCTGCGCACCGCCGCGTGGTTGTGCGACATGGGTCTCATCGGCGTGCCGCGCGAAATGTTGCGCGCATTTCGCTCGAATCCCGAAGACCTCAGCGAGCGCGAGCGTTCGATGCTTCACAACCACCCCGTCTATTCGCAGACGCTCGCGGCGCTCGTCGACGACAGCAATGGGGTCGGCGAAGTGATTCGCGCGCATCACGAGCGCTTCGACGGACGCGGCTATCCCGACGGCCTCGCCGGCGACGCCATTCCATGGCCCGCGCGCTGTCTCGCTGTCGCCGTCGGCTACGTCGAATCCGGCCTCCCGAAATCCGCCGCGATCGATCTCATTCTTTCGCAGTCCGGCACGGCCTACGATCCGGAAGCCGTGCGGCTCTTCCTCAAGGTCACCAATCTCGCGCAACTGCCTCGTCAAGTCCGCGAGATCACGCTGCACGAGCTCGAACCGGGCATGATTCTCGCCAACGGGATCTACAGTCCGCACGGGCTCCTGCTGATCGGCGAGGGCCAGGAGTTGAGCCCCGCCACCATCGCCAAGATCCGCAGCCACAACCAGGTCACGCCCATCAGCCAGCGATTGCTCGTGCGGATCTGAGTCGTTCCAACAAAGGCGCCGCCCGCCGCTACACCGAGCACCGGCCCACTTTCAACCACATGGGCCGCGCTGCCCTCGTCGCGCTTTCACGGTTTTCACGAACGGAAAGCACGTCCTCCGCCGACCGCCCGCTCACGCCGCCAGCGAAATTCCTTCGTTCGCTTCCGGCGTCTTCAACATCATGTCGCCTGACGCAATCTCCAGATGCACGGTGCGATTCGTGGTGCCACCGGTCGCTTGTTGACGAACGCGGAAGCCGTTCGCGGCAAGATAATCGAGGGTCGCTTTCGTGTTTCGCTCGCCGATCTTGAAATTATCGTGACTCGCGAGCACGCACGCGCCGCCTGTAACGAAAATCCGGAGACGGCTCCGATCCGCCTTCAACCCGATCAACGAACGGAAAAACAGCGGCAGTCCGGTATCGGCAAACATCGCCGGTTGCGTCACCGCCTTCTCCGGCGAGATCGACGAGTCCGGCAGCATCATGTGCAAAATCCCGCCGACCTTCACCATAGGATCGTAGGCCACGACGCCGATGCACGAACCGAGAGCGTAGGTGCTGAGCGTCACCAGATTGTTGTTCGACACCGCCATGTCGCCCACTCCAACCACGACGCGCTGCGCAAAGATGGAGGCTATGCTCGGAGAACCCATGCGTCGCGGCACGAAGGCGTCGATCGCGCCTCCGCAAAAAGATTAAAAGGAGAAAACATGAGCAGAACCCGAAGCGGCATCGGCGGGCGCTGTCTTATACGGCCGAGCCTCCGGCAACTTGAGCGGAGCGCGCGAAATTCGAACATCGATCGCGTCAACATCGTCAAAGCGACACCGTGCCTTGCGAGAGCTTGTCCTTCAGCCGCGCCACCGCGCGCTGGTGCACGACCGGCATCGTTTCCTGCAGGAGCTCGGGCGTGAAACCCCACTCGAGCAGAAACGACTCGTTCAACGAAAACAGAAAACCGTCCTCGCCCACGCCCGGCCCGAACGACGTCGCAATATACTTGGCGGCGTGGAGGTGAGCGATGAGCGCCAATGCTTCGGCGGGCGCTTGCGCGGGGCGCAGATAATGCTCCGCGACCGCAACGAGCACCGGCGGAAAATTCCACGCCCGCAGCAATCGCGCGCCCACTTGAATGTGATGAAAACCCAGCACCGCCGTTTCGGCGTCCGTCCACGCGCATTGCTGCGCTGCGCAGTGCGCGCGGATCGCGGGATAAAACGCTTCGCAGGCATGCGTGAGCGCGAGTTTTCCGAGATCGCACACCAAACCGGCCGTGTAAGCCGTCTCCGGCGAAACTCGCTCCGTCGTTTCCGCGAGCACTTCCGCGGCGATCGCGGTGCAAAGCGCGTGGCGGCAGAAATCGCCGGCCTCTCCATGGCCCACGCCGGACTCCCAGCGACTCACGAGCGCCAGCGCTGCGAGGCGATACAGCTCCTGTTGCCCCAGCCTCATCACCGCTTCGCTCACGCTTTCCACCGGCGCCGAGCCGGCGAAGAACGCCGAATTCGCCAGACGAAGGGTCGACGAAGCCAGACCGGGATCGACGGTGATAATGCCCGCAATATCGTCCGCGCTGCTGTTGGGCGATTGAAGCGCCGCGATCAGGCGCGGCAGAAGCGCCGGCGAGCACGGCAGGCGCAGCGCGCGTTCGCAAACCTGCTCGATGGAAGGGGGATTGGATGCGTTCACGTGCGAATGAGAAACGGATGCGAAAACGTCATCGGCTTACGCCGCCTGCAACAGCGTCGCCGGGTCGAGGATGAGCGCGATGTTGCCGTCGCCAAGAATCGCACCGCCCGCCACCCCCGGCAGGCTTTGCATGAAAGCGCCGAGATTTTTGATCACGACCTCCTGCTTGCTCACCATCTCATCGACCAGCAGCGCCGAAACCTTCCCGGAATGTTCGACGATGACCACGATGCCGTCCCACGGATTCTCCGCGTGGTGCGGAATGCCGAAGCGGCGGTGCAGCCGATGGATCGGCACCAGTCGTCCGCGCAAATCGAGCACCTCGCCCTGTCCATGCACCGTCGAAATATGTTCGCGGCTCGGCCGGAGCGCGCGTTGCACCGACGTGCTCGGCAGAATGAAGCGGTCGTCACCCACTCGCACCACGAGGCCGTCGATGATCGCCATCGTCAGCGGCAACTTGATCTTGAAGGTCGAGCCCTTCCCCACTTCGGAAGTGATCTCGATTTTGCCGCGCAGCTTCTCGATGTTGCGCTTCACGACATCCATGCCGACGCCGCGGCCGGACACCGCGGTGACTTTTTCCGCCGTCGAAAAGCCCGGCGCAAAAATCAACGCCAGCGTTTCTTCCCGGCTCAACTCCTCGCCCGGCGAAACGATTCCTTTCTCGAGCGCTTTCTTGAAGATCTTTGCCGGATCGATGCCGCGGCCGTCATCCTGCAGTTCGATCACGATGTTGCTGCCTTGATGATACGCCTTGAGGTGCAACGTGCCCGTCTCCGGCTTGCCCGCGGCGAGGCGCGCGGCCGTCGGCTCCAAACCGTGATCGAGCGCGTTCCGCACCATGTGCACGAGCGGATCGCCGATTTCCTCGACCACCGTGCGATCGAGCTCCGTGTCTTCGCCGCTCGTGACGAAATGCACTTTCTTGCCGAAGTCGCGGGCGAGATCGCGCGCGAGCCGTTCCATTTTTTGGAAGCTCTGCTTGATCGGAATCATGCGCAACGACATCGCCGTGTGCTGCAGTTCCTTCGTGATGCGCGAGAGCTGCGCGACATTCCGTTGCAACGGCGAACCGTTGTTCTCCCCGTGCTGCCGCGCCGTTTCGAGCAGCTGGCTTTGCACGATCACGAGCTCGCCCACGACATCCATCAACGAGTCGAGCTTCTCGGTGTTCACCCGGACGGTGCCGCCCGACGCCACTTTCACCGGGGCAGCGGACAACTTTCCACTCGCCGCGCCCGAACCCGGCGCCTCGGTCGGCGGCGCCGTGACGAAAGGGATCTGCGTTTCGCCGGTCGGGGACGCCGGTAGCGAACCATCAACTTCAACCGCAGTGGGTTCGACCCGCGGAGCCGCCGCCCGAGTTGTCGCCACCGGCTCCACCCCGGCGGCCGCGGGATTGGACGCGAGGCGTTTGACTGCGCGAATCAGATGGCCGACGGGAATGATCTGGTCGGGCAACTGGCCCTTCTCGAGAGCGAGCGCCACCTGCTGCGTGAGCGCCACGAGCGCGTCCCGGCTCCGCAGAATCTCCGTGATGATCGCGGCATTGAGGCGCAGCTGCCGATTTCGCGCGAGATCGAGCAACGATTCGACTTCGTGCGCGAGCGTATGCATCGGCATCAGCCCGAGAAAACCCGCGTTGCCCTTGATCGTATGAAACGAGCGGAAGATCGAGTTGAGCGCTTCCGGATTATCCGGCTCCTGATCGAGCGCCAGCAGCGCCGCCTCGATCTGCTGCAGATGATCGACCGCCTCGTTGTAGAACTCGCCGAGAAGCTCCCGATTCTCCTCGAGGTGCAGCGTCATCAGCACGTCAGGCGACTCGCTCTCCTCGCCCGCCGCGGCTGAACCGGACGTCGCCGCCGGCGCACTCGTCGCCGCCGCTTCGCCCAACACCGGGGGCGTCCCTCCCGACTCCACCGCGTCGATCGCCGCCGGCAGCCATTCGACCAGTTGCCGGAGTTTACCCAGCGTCGTGTCGTCGAAAGGTTTCGCGTTGTCGAGCAACTGCTCGAGCACCGCATGCGTCGCCACGATCGGTCCATGCAACGCAGGCTCGCTCTCCGCGAGATCCCGCAGATCGCTCAACAAGCTATACGACGGCACCAATCCGTCATCGCGACCCGCTTGCGCGAGGATGGATTCGGCAGCGAGACGATTGGCGGCGTCGTCCAGCGCCTTGAAGGACTCCGGGGAAATGGGCATGGAGCAAAAACAGCTGTCCGCCCTTCTTCGGCGCGCGCCCACCAATCTTGAACGCAAAGCCTGCGTTCCTTCGCCACCGGTCGCATTTCGCCGCCCCGAGGATCGCCGCTGCCACACGCGCGTCCAGCGATCTGCATTTCGCCGATCTCGAATCGGACGCCTACCACACCGTCGATCGGCGCCAACCGATTTAGCTAAACCTCTCACCCGATCGAACCGAAACGTAATCAGCGCCAGTCGCGCCCGTGCGCTGGCCCTTTTCACCATGTCCAACGCGCCCGCTCCCGCCGTCTCCAAGCTCGCCGGCAAATACCTGACCGTCGTTCTCGAGAACGAAGCCTACGGCATCGCCGTCCTGAAGGTTCGCGAGATCATCCGCATGCAGAAGATCACGCCCGTGCCGCAAATGCCGGCCTTCGTGAAGGGCGTGATCAACCTGCGCGGCCGCGTCATCCCCGTGGTCGATCTGCGCGTCAAATTCGGCCTCAAAGCCGAGTTCGCCGAGCGCACGTGCATCGTCGTCGTTCAAGTCACGCTCCCGTCCGAACAAACCGTTCAAATGGGCCTCATCGTCGACAGCGTCGAAGAGGTCGTGACGCTGACCGACCAGGAGATCGAGCCGACGCCCGACTTCGGCACCAAGATCGACACGACTTACCTGCTCGGCATGGCCAAGGTGAAAGGCCAGGTGAAGACGCTGCTCGATATCGATCGCGTCGTCGCACCTGAGACCGTGCAGGTCATCGCCCAAGCGGCGAACTGACTCGCGCACGAGCGCCTCACTCCGTGAAATAAAACGGATTCGGCAGCTTGAAGATCCGTCCCGCGAAACCGCCGGCGAGGTCGCTCTCCTGATCGCCGATGTTCGCCACGATCGAATACCCCTGCTCGACGAGGCGCCTGCGCTCCGCGGTTTTGTAATCCGCATTTGTCCCGCTCGCCTCCATCGCGCGGCAGATCAATGCCTCGTAATCCGCACAATCGATCGCGCGCAGATTTCTCTCGGTGCCCGCGCGATCGCGCTCGGTTCTCCCCGTGAGAAAGATCACCGCCACGCCCGCGTCGCGCGCTGCGCGATAAACCTCTCGCACCGCTTCGATCGCCGGCGCTTCGCCGCGATCCACCCACGCCTCCCACGCCGCCGGCACGTAGGCGAAATCCGCGTCGTTCATCGCGGGCCAGTTCGAGAGTAACGTTTCATCCAGATCCATCACGACCGCGAGTTTCCGCGGTTCCGCCACGCCGCGCGCGTCGACCGCCGCGCGTTCCTCGATCCAACTCCGCGCCCTGGCCGCCACGCGAACGATCTCCCGTTCGTAGTCTCCAGATTTTACATACGCGCGGATCTCGCGCTTCAACACGTCGAGATTGCGCGGCTCGGCCACGCTCACGTTGGCCGTCAGCGCGAACGCCCAAGCCACCACCGCCAGACTCATCCCGGCCCGAACGCCGGCTCGCAAGCGCAACATGATTTCGATCAACGCAGCGCCAGGTCGAGCCGCTTCACGTCCTTCACCGGCCACTTCGTCACGGTCAGGCCTTTCGCGCTCCGCGAACTCACCGGCACGGTGCTGAGATCGAATTCGAACTCGCGCACCCGCGCGCCGCTGCGGCCATCGATGAAGATCTGCAGTTTTTTCGGCATCTCCTTCTCCGACTTGGCGACGTCGAGATAAACGACCTTCGACCCTTCCGACTTCACGAGCGGATACAATTTGTCGCGCGAGAGTCCGCCGATCTGGAAGCGTTTCGCAAACGCCTTCCCGCTCTCCTTGTCCTGATACACCATCGTGTAGAAGTTCGTGTCGCCTTCCTTCGGGAAGATCCCGATGTGGATGATGTCGCGGCCCATGAAGACCTTGTCCGCCACTTTCGCGACTTTGAGCGAGCCGTCGCGCATGATCGTCAGCACGCTGTCGAGAATCGTGCATTCCTGCACGAATTCGTGCTGCCGCCAGTTCAGCCCGATAAAGCCGTCGTCGCGATTCACATAGAGTCGTTGATTTGCGGATACGACTTCCGCCGCGTTGATCTGCTCGATCTCGTCGTAGCTCGTGCGGCGCTTCAGGCCTTTGCCATATTTCTCCTGCAACATCTCGAACCACGCCACGGTATAGGCCGTGAGGTTCTTCAGATTGTTCTTCGTCTCCTTGA
This sequence comes from Verrucomicrobiota bacterium, assembly GCA_023426435.1. Lineage (GTDB taxonomy): Bacteria > Verrucomicrobiota > Verrucomicrobiia > Opitutales > Opitutaceae > Opitutus. The sequence goes on from JAFAAS010000103.1 coordinate 114,689, forward strand.
TTCCCGCTTCGATCTTCGCGATCGCTTCGTCCGCCTGGAAACGGTTGTAAGCCGAGATCCGCTTGATGCGGATTTCCGTCAGACGCGTGATGTCGTCGTCCGTCACCTCCCGGCGCAGGTTTTTCACGAACGGCTTCAATCCTTCGCGAATCTCCTCCAGCACGCTTTCCCACGTCCTGGATTTCTCGATCCGCCGGTAGATTCGCTCCTCGATGAAGATCCGTTCGAGCGAATCCCAGTGCCACTGCTGCTCCAATTCCTCGAGTTTGATCTCGAGCTCCTGCTTCAGGAGCGCCTTCGTCTTGTCGACCGCGCGCTTCAGGATTTCGCGCACGCCGAGAAACTCCGGCCGGTCCTGCCCGGTCGTCTCATCGGTCACGATCACGCACGCCGCCGGCGACAAATTCGACTGGCAATTCGTGAACACGTAGAGCTGCTGGATCACCTTCTCGGGATCGCTGCCCTGCGGAAGATGAACGAGGATCTCGACCGCGTCCGCCGTATTGTCGTCGACGTGCCGGATCTTGATCTTCCCTTTCGCATTCGCCGCGAGGATCGACTCGATCAGCGATTCCGTCGTCGCGCCATAGGGCAGCTCGGTGATCGCGAGCAGATACTTGCTGCGAACTTCGATCTTCGCGCGAACCTTCACTTTCCCGCCGCGCTCGCCGTCGTTGTATTCCGAAAAATCCGCGATGCCACCGGTCGGGAAATCAGGAAAGATGCGGAACGACTTTCCTTGCAGGTGATTGATCGCGGCGCGGCAGAGGTCGTTGAAATTGTGCGGAAGGATCTTCGTCGCGAGACCGACCGCGATGCCTTCCGCGCCTTCGAGCAATACGATCGGAAACTTCGCCGGCAGCGTCACCGGCTCTTTCGCGCGTCCATCGTAGCTCAGCTGCCAGGTCGTGGTCTTCGGATTGAAGAGCACGTCCTTCGCGAAATTCGTCAGGCGCGCCTCGATGTAACGCGGCGCCGCCGCATCGTCGCCCGTCAACAGATTGCCGAAATTGCCCTGTGGCTCGACGAGGAACGCGCGCTGCCCGATCGCCACCAACGCCGCGCCGATCGACGCATCGCCGTGGGGATGCAACGACATCGTGCGACCGACGATGTTGGCCACTTTGTGAAAGCGGCCGTCGTCCATGTCCCACAAGGTGTGCAGGATTCGCCGTTGCACCGGCTTCAAGCCGTCATCGATATGCGGCACCGCGCGGTCGAGAATCACATAACTCGCGTAATCGAGAAACCAATTGCGGTAACTCAGCGCCAGCGGCGAATCCTCGTCCTGCACCTTCGCTCCTCCCCGCCGCGGCGGCGGCGGTATGGGCGCGGACGACACCGTCACGACTTGGTCGCCTTTCGGCTCGTCCGGCGGCGAGTCCGCCCCCGCGCCCGAGCGTTGCGCCATCTCCGGCGCCGTGGCCTTCGCCTCCGCCTTCGCGCCTTTTTTCTCGGGCACGCCGCTCTCGACGCTGGCGTCGAGCGGGAGTTCAGGCTGATCGGAGTTTTTCGAGGATTTCTTTCGGGCCATCGAGAGCGAAACAGCGCGCAGGTTTGGGGTGGGCCGCCGCGCGCGTCAAGCGGCAGTCGTGCAACTCCGCTCGCAATCTACCGGCGCGCCTCGTCCGCCAGAATCTGCAACGCTTTCGCCATCTCCAGGTCCCGCACGGCGCGGCGATCCTCGAGCGTCGGCATCGGCACTTCGATATCCGGCGAAACCCCGCGCCCTTCCAACCGCTGGCCGTCCAACCCGATGTAATCGCTCACCGGCACCTGCAGCTCTCCGCCGCCAGGCAACCGATACGACCGCGAATAAATCACCGCCCCCGCTGTCCTTCGACCGACAATCGTCGCGCGGCCGTGATGTTGCAGCACGTGCGAAAAAATCTCCGCCGCGCTCCCCGTCCCGGGCCCAATCAGCACGATCACGCGCCCGCCGTAACGGATCGCACCCCAGCCAAAGCTCCGCGATTCCTTCGTTTTTCCGCCGCGGCTCACGATCCGGCCTTCCGCCACCTGCTCCGCAAAAAAATCCGCCAGCGCCACGCGCAACGCAAAGGTGTCGCCGCCGCGATTCTCTCGCAGATCCAAAATCACCGCCGGCGCGTCCCGATGCGTCCGCAATTGCCGCCGCATCCAAAACACCGTGTCCGCCGCGAAATGATCGAACCGCAAATAACGCGCGCCGTTTTCCAGCGTCAGCGCTTCCGCGCGTTCAAAATTCACCAGCGCCGGCAACATTGACAATCGCCGCGTCTCGTTGTCGCGATCCAGAAACTCGAACACCACCGGCTGCCCAAGCCGCATCACGAACCGGTCATCGACGCGCAACGGTTCGCCATTGCGCGACACAATCAGCCAGCCGCGCTCCACGCCGGCCATCGCGGCCGGTCCATTCGGCAGCACGTCGGTCACCACCCGCGCGCCTTCCACTTCCGTCCAGCGCAATCCGATCGCGGGCCGGTGCTCCACCCGTTTCTCATGCGCGCGCCGAGGCGTCAGCGCCACGAGATGCGACTCCTTCAATTCCGCACACATCCGGTTGATCGCATCGTATAACTCCTCTTCGTCCTTCGCGCCCCGCGCCTGCGGCCGATAACGCTCGCGCATCGCCGTCCAATCCACGCCGCGAAAGCTCGCATCGAAATATTTCTCGTTCACCAGCTCCCACACGCGGTCGAATACCCGCAGGTTGTGCGCCGTCCGCTCCTCCGCCGCCAACGCCGGCGGCTCGCGGTATTCAGACGGTGGAGACACGCATCCGCCCAGCAACAAGGCCACGACCAGCGCACCGGGAGGGAGAATGGTCCGGTTGAAGCGTCTCGCGAGGCGGCGAGCGAAGAAAATCATCGCGCCAGCGTGCGCGACCCGCCCCAACCCGCAAGTGCGCCGGCGCCCGACTCCCGCCGACCCCGCGCGCCCGCGCACAACGTCCGGCCCAAGAACGCCCGCCCAACCGTCGCTTTGTCCCTTGAGTCGGTCGCCTTCGTGTTTCATCCAGATCCGCCATGCCTCCAGCTCTCGTGGTGGTGCCCACCTACAACGAACGGGCCAACCTGCCTGCGCTGATCGATCGTCTCGCGCCGGTGCGTCCCACCCTCGATCTGCTGATCGTCGACGACCGTTCGCCCGACGGCACCGGTGAGCTGGCCGACCAGTTCGCCGCGCAACATCGCTGGATTCACGTCCTGCACCGCGCCGGACGCGAGGGGCTCGGCCGCGCGTATTGCGCCGGCTTTGCCTGGGCGTTGGAGCGCGGCTACGAGTTCATCTGCGAAATGGACGGCGATCTGTCCCACGATCCCGCCGATCTGCCTCAACTCATCGCCGCAGCCAGGTCCGCCGACCTCGCCATCGGCTCGCGTTACGCGGGCGGGATTCGCGTGATCAACTGGCCGCTGCATCGCCTGCTGCTCAGCACCGGCGCCGCTCGCTACGTTCATTGGGTCACCGGCATGCCGCTCGCCGACCCCACCGGCGGCTTCAAATGTTTCCCGCGCCGCACGCTCGCCACGCTCGATCTCCCGTCGATCCGCTCCAACGGCTACGGTTTCCAGATCGAGGTCAACCACCGCATCTGGCGTCGCGGCGGACGGATCGTCGAGGTGCCGATCGTCTTCACCGAACGCAAGGAAGGCCGCTCCAAAATGTCGCGCGCCATCGTCTTCGAAGCGATCGCCCTTGTGTGGCGCCTCGCGCGCGAAAATCGCTTCCGCCGCCGCCCCTCGCTAGTTCAAGTGATACCCGCCGAATAACATCAGTCCGGTGATCGTCGCCCACATCACCGAGGCCGCGAGCGTCGCCGACTGCGCCCACGCGCGCTTCTCCGCAAACAACGCCATCGCCAGATAAAAGGGGAAAATCTGCGCCGCGAATCGGCCAACCGAATACACCGGCCCGCCGAGTTGCTCGATCGACACATACAGGCCCACAAAACCGAGGATGAAAATCGAGAGCCACGCGCGAGCCCGGTGCTCCCAAAACACGATCAGCGAAAACACCGTCACAAACACCAGCACGAACCACGTCCAGGAAACATGCTCCCGAAAAATTTCCGGATTGTTGAACAGATGCAGCCCCACGCCGGGAATCTTCTGCTGGATCACCTCCCAGGTGATTTTGATCTGCGCGCTCCAGCCTTTCAGCTCCACCACGTGATTCGCCTGCCAGTCGCCGAACTTGAATTGCAGGAAACCGAGATACAACGCGTGCCCAATCACCGGCGAAGCCACCCCGCCCAAGATCGCCGAGAGCCGGCCCCATTTCCGCTGCTGCCAAGCCTCCCACCACCGCGGCCAGCCGAGAAACAACATCGGCGCGATCAACACCACCGCGTTCGGTCGCGAAAGCCCCGCCAGCACGCCTAACGCAATCGCCAGCGCCCACCGCCCGCTCCGCAACGCGAGAATCAAGCCGAGCGTCAGCGCCAGAAAGAGCGACTCCGTGTATCCAATCGAAAACCACGCGAGTCCCGGGCTGAATGCCAGCAACGCCGTCGCATGCTGCGCCAGCGGCCGCCGCCCAAACTCCGCGGCGACAAAGCGAAAGAAGAGCACGAGCGCGACGAAGAAGCACACGTTCGCAATCAACAGGCCGGCCGCGATCGGACTCGCGCCGCACGCGATGACCGCGCGCATCAAGAGGGGAAACAGCGGAAAGAACGCGACGTTGCCCTTCCCCGTTTCCACATCGAACCGATAGCCCTCGGTCGCGATCTGAATATACCAACCCGTGTCCCAACGGCTCGCATACTCCAGCCAGCCAATGTCGGTCGCGCGGCCTTTGAAGTAATTCCCCGGCGCAAACAGCAAGGTCGCAAGGAGCGCGACGACGATGATGAACGCCTTCGACGCGAGAAACAGCGCCAGCACGTGGCCGACATCCCGCCAGCCGCCCGCACTCGCTTTGCGCCCGCCCTCCTCGTCGATCACCTCAGCGGATTGGTTCATGCGTCACGCCGCTGCGCCGCCGCCGCTCGCCACGCTGCTCGTGCGGCGCGCTTTCGCCGACCGATTGAATTCCAACACCAGCACTCCGATGCACACGAGCGCCAGGATCACGTAGAGCACGGATGCGATTTTCGCTCGTGATTTCATCGGGACGCGCGCTTCGCCACCAGCGCCGCTCACACTTCCACCAGATCTTTTTCCACCTTCAGATTGCCGATGATGAAGTCCTGCCGCTCCGGCGTGTTCTTGCCCATGAAGAAGCTCAACAGCTCTCCGCTGTCATGCAGATGCGCCAGCGTCACCGGCTCCAGGCGGATGTTCTCGCCGATGAAGTCCTTGAACTCGTTCGCCGAAATCTCGCCGAGACCTTTGAAGCGCGTGATCTCGTGGCTCGCCCCGAGCTTCTTCACCGCCGCCTGCTTCTCCTCTTCGGTGTAGCAGTAAATCGTCTCCTTCTTGTTCCGCACGCGGAAGAGCGGTGTTTCCAAAATGAATACATGCCCGTTGCGGATCAGGTCCGGGAAGAACTGCAGGAAAAACGAAATCAACAGCAGCCGGATGTGCATGCCGTCCACGTCCGCATCCGTCGCGATCACGATCCGGTTGTAGCGCAGCCCGTCCATCCCGTCTTCGACGTTCAACGCCGACTGCAACAGGTGAAACTCCTCGTTCTCGTAGATCACCTTTTTCGACAGGCCATAGGTGTTGAGCGGCTTTCCTTTCAACGCGAACACCGCCTGCGTCTGCACGTCGCGCGTCGCCGTCAACGATCCCGCCGCCGAATCGCCTTCGACGATGAACAGCGTGCTTTCCTCCGCCCGCTCGTTGCGGTCGCCGAGGTGCAGCCGGCAATCGCGCAGCTTCTTGTTGTGCAGCGACGCCTTCTTCGCGCGCTCCCGCGCCAGATTGCGAATGCCCGCAAGTTCCTTCCGCTCGCGCTCGTTCTCCTCGATCTTCGATTTGATCCGCTCCGCCGTCTCCCGGTTCTTGTGCAGGTAAACGTCGAGCGACTGCTGCATGAACTTCCCGACAAACTCCTTCAACGTCGGCCCGTTCGGCCCCACGCTCGTCGAACCGAGTTTCGTCTTCGTCTGCGATTCGAACACCGGCTCCATCACCCGCACCGCGATCGCCGCATCGATCGACTGCCGCACGTCCGCCGCATCGTAGTCGCGCTTGAAGAAGTTGCGCACCGTATCCACCAAAGCCTCACGAAACGCCGACAGGTGCGTCCCGCCCATCGTCGTGTGCTGGCCGTTCACGAACGAGAAATACTCCTCGCCGTAATGCGCGCCATGCGTGAACGCCACCTCGATGTCCTCCCCTTCGAGGTGCACGATCGGATACAGCGGCTCGCCGCTGAGATTCTTCTGCAACAGATCGCGCAAGCCATGCTCCGATTTGAACGACTTGCCGTTGAACGTCAGCGTGAGCCCGCGATTCAAGAACGCGTAGTTCCACAACATGTCCTCGATGAACTCCGTGCGAAACTTGAAATCCTTCCCGAACAATTCCTCGTCCGGCGTGAATTCGATCAGCGTGCCGTTGCGCTCATCCGTCTTCGCCACCTTCGAATCCTTCTTCAGCTTCCCTTTCTCGAACTCGACGACTTTCGTCTGCCCGTCGCGAAACGCCTGCGCGCGATAGTTGAGCGCGAGTGCGTTCACCGCCTTCTGGCCCACGCCATTCAACCCGACCGATTTCTGGAAGGTCTCGCTGTCGTATTTCGCCCCCGTGTTGATGATCGACACGCAATCGATGAGCTTTCCCAGTGGGATGCCTCGCCCGTAATCGCGCACGCTCAGCGTCCGCTCGTTCAGCTGGATTTCGATCTTCTTCCCATAACCCATCGTGAACTCGTCGATCGAATTATCGATCGTCTCCTTCAACAGCACATAAATGCCGTCCTCCGCATGCGACCCATTGCCGAGCCGGCCGATATACATGCCGGGACGAAGCCGGATGTGCTCGAGGGACGACAGGGTTTTGATCGACGCTTCCGTGTAAGCTTTGGCCATGGGTAAAAGTTGCGCTGAACACACGAGCCGCCACGCGCGCTGACAAGCGCATTTCGCCCCTCGCCTCGCGCCCGCCTCCCCAACGCCGTCTCCGCCGCCATGTAGGAGCCTGCTTGCAGGCGATTTGGAGCTGAACAAGGTCCATCACCTTCACCTCCAACTCTCCTCACTCCATCCCCGCCATGAAGAAACTCCTCCTCTCGCTCGTCATCGGCCTGCTCGCGCTCGTCATCGTCGGCTACATCGCCGCGCATTTTTTCCTCGGATCGATCGTGAAAACCGGCGTCAACAACGTCGGCCCGCGCGTCACCCAAACCAACGTCCAACTCGCCGACGCCTCGCTCTCGCCCACCGGCTCCGGCACGCTCACCGGTCTCGCCGTCGCGAATCCCACCGGCTGGACCGACACCAACGCCCTTTACCTCGGACGCATCCAGTTCGACGTCGCGCCAACCTCCGTCATGAGCGACACGATCGTCATCAACTCGCTCATCATCGACCAACCCGAGCTCACCTACGAAACCCGGCTCGTTAACAGCAACATCGCCGATCTCCTCAAAAACATCGAAGCCAGCCTCGGCCCGTCCGCTCCCAAGCCCGAGGATCCCAACACCCCGCCGAAAAAGTTCATCGTGAAACATTTTCGTCTGACCGACGGCAAAGTCACCATCGGCGTCGGTCCCGCCGCCCTCCCCGTTCCGCTTCCTTCCCTCGAGCTCAACGATCTCGGCGTTCAGGAAGGCGGCCTCACCGCCGGCCAGCTTTCCGTCGCCGTCCTGCGCCAGGTTCTCGGCAACGTCGTTACCGCCACCACCGGCGCCGCCCTGAAGTCCGGCGGCACCCTCGGCGCCGGCGCCACCGAGCAACTCAAGAAAACCGGCGAGAACCTCAAAAAACTCTTCGGCGGCGAAAAAGAGAAAAAATAGTCCGCCCTCAGTGCGGGACGCGTGCGCGTGTCGCCCTTCACCTGTATCGCCGCACGCGCACAGCCGCTGTGCACCCTTTGTTCGCCCGCCCCGTTGACCCACCTTCTCCTCCCTCTTCGCTCCTCCCCGTGAAAATCACTTACTACCTCGAAGTCCTCTCCTCCTGGTGCACGTGGGTCGAACCGGTCTGGGCCGAATTGAAAAACCGCTACGCCGGCCGCGCTGAGTTCGAATGGAAAATCGCGCTCATGAACCCGCAGGACTTCCCCGTTTCCCGCGAACAATGCGATTGGTTCTACCGCCGCAGCGGCGCCACCGTCATGCGTTCGCCATTCATGCTCAACTCCGGTTGGTTCGAGGCCGAGCGCAAGGGCAACTACACCGCGCCCAATCTCGTCGCCGAAGCCGGCAAGGATTTCGGCTTCAACGGCGACGAACTTCGTCTCGCCATCGCCCACGCCGGCGTTCGCGAGGGCCACAAGGTCGGCGATATCGCCGTTGCCGTCGCCGCCGCCGCCAACGCCTGCAAAATCGACGCCGCTCAACTCCGCGCCCGAGCCGAGTCGCCCGAGGTGCGTGCCCGCGTCGATGCGAGCACGAAGGAATTTTTCGCCCATCAGGTCACCCAACGCCCCGCGTTCATTCTCGAAGACGCCATCGGCGACAAAGCCGTGTTTTCCGGACTCGTCCGCCTCGAACCGCTCGTCGCCACGATCGACGCGATGCTCGCCGACACCGCCGCCTACGCCTCGCACGCCGTCCACCACGGCAAACCGCCGCAGTAAACCTGCCGCAAACTCCGCCGCCCCGACCGCGCCGCCGTTCCGTCGGACCATTCTCCGCGCCAAATCGCTCCATCCGCAGATTCTTGGAACCGCACCACCACCGCGGTCGTCTCCACCTTCCACCAGCCATGAAAGTCTTTCGCCTCTCGTTCGCTCTCGCCCTCCTCGCCTCGCCCTTCGCCACCGCTCACGCCAGCGATGTTCGTTTCTCCAAAACCCTCTCCACGGAAGACTTGGCCGCCACCGGACTCGAGCGTCTCTCCTCCGATCAAATCGCCATTCTCGACGCCTTGATCCGCCGCGATATCGCGCAATCGCGCTTTGTATCCAAAGAACCACGTCCAGCCGACTTCTCGGAACGCCTCACCGCCGCCGAACGCGACAACGCCGGCGTTTCACTTTTGAGCGTCCCCGAAATCGCCGCGCTCGACGCCCACATCGCGCCTCTCGCCGCTCCCCCGGCTCCGGCCAACGGCGCGCGTTTCACCTCCAACTCGCGCTACACCACGCCTTCCGTCAAAATCGACCGCGGCCCGCGTATCCATGGAGAACTGACACTCATGGTCGCCGCCGGCAGCGACGACTACACCGCCTACGGTGGCGGCATCGCGGTGACGCTCGACGATCCCGCAAGCAAGATGGCCGTCACGCTCGCCTACTCCGAAGTCCACAGCAAAGGCGGAAGCCCCTGGCGCTACTACGGCGATCCGTATCACTACCGCCGCTACGGTCCCCTCGCTCCTCTTTATTGATTCTCCGCCCATGGAGACGCGGTGCCCCCGCCGCGCTTTTCGCGCGCATCATCACTCGCGCTCGCCTCGGTAGTCCTTCTCCCCCGCCGTCACCGCGATCGTCATCCGATTCTCCTCCGGCGGTAAGGGACACGTCGCAAACGGCGTGAACGCGCACGGCGGGTTGATCGCTTCGTTGAAATCCAGCACCACCTTCCCGTCGCGCGGCGGCTCCGCATAAACGAATCGCGCCGCGCCATACGTTTCCACGCCGCTCGTCAGATCCGAGATCACAAACATCATCGGCTGATCGCCTCCTTCCACCAGCGGCAAAAGCTCGAACGTTTTTCCTTCTCGCTCAAACACCGCCTTCCCCGGCACCAACGCCGGCATCTCCTGCCCAAGGATGTTTTTGATCATCACCCGACGCGACCGGTCGAACCACACCCAGTCCGCCTCGATGCGCCACGTCGGATCGATCGGAAAATAGTCGATCCCCGCAAAATTCGCCCGCCGCTCCGACGCCGTGTCGCGCACGCGCAACGCCTTCCGTCCGCCACGATCGATCACGAAAAAACTCACCGTGCCCACCGTCACTCGCGTCGCGGGCAGCACGCCCGCCTCCCGCAAGGTCGCCGTCAACACCTGCTCTCCCTCCACCCGCACGTCCTCCGCCGGATTCAAAGTGATCGTCGCGACGCCTCGCTCGTTCAACACGATCGTCCCCACGTGCGCCGGCACATTCTTCAACACAACCGCGCTGCCGGGCGCCGACCCGACCGAGTTCGATCCCCGTTCGAGGAAATGCAGTCCCACCAGGGTCAGCCATCCTTCATCCCGCAACAACCGCTCCACCCGCGCCGCGCGATTCTTCTCGATCTGCGCCACATACGTCGCGTCCGGCTCCGTCGCACTCGCCGCCACCCACAACGCCATCCCCACCGCAAATCCACGCATCATCCCGCCAAAGTGGCCCGCCCGCTTCGGAACTCAAGCCACCCCGTGCGCGCCCGCCCCGCGCAACTTCATCACTTCACACCGGCGGCTTCCCGCGAAACGCCCCCACCAGCGCCGCAATCACCAGCAGCACCAAAAACACGAAGAACAAAATCTTCGCGATGTCCGCCGACGCGCCCGCGATCCCCGTGAAGCCAAAGATTCCCGCGACGATCGCGATGATGAAAAAGATAAGCGCCCACTTTAGCATGATTCGTCCGGGTTGAGGTTAAGCTCGAAACTCACGCAGCGCAGTCCGCTCAACTGTCCTCCAGCTTCACATTCTGCTTCCGCAAAAACGGCACCAGTTCATCCACGCCAAAATCCGCCAGGATCGTGCCATGCCAGTCCAGCGTCGGCGCTTTCGACTGCCCCGATTTCTTCATCATCTCGCGCATCGCATTCGCGTCCGCACTCACGTTCTGCTCGCGATAGCTCACGCCTTTCTCGCGCAAAAACTCGATCACTTCATGACACCACGGGCAGCCGGGCTTGATGTAGAGAATGGGTAGATCTTCGCCAGCCATGCCCGCGATGGTCCCGCGATGCGCCCGGTTGTTCCTCCAACCCGGCACGCGCGAACGCCTTTCGGGACTTCACCCGATGCGTCGCACCCCGCCCAGTGCCGGGAGCAATCATAAACCCGCGCTCAATTTCCCCACAGCATTTTCCTCAACTCCGCGACGTCCGTCACCGGCGCCTGACACGCATACTCCTCGCAGACATACGCCGTCGCTCGCCCGTCGATCGGTTTCATCGCGGCCACCCACGGCGCTTCTTTCGCAACCGCTTCCGTCGCCGCCATCACCACCCGCCGCGGCCCCAATCGCTCGTTCACCACGTCCGCCAGCGCGCGAAACTCCTTCGTCGCCGGATCTCCCGCAATCACCACGTGCCGCGGCGCGTCGAGCGCCAGTTCCAGCGCACACAGCATCTGCGGCAACGCTTGCGGCGCCCGCTCCCATTGCGCGCGAAACGCCAGCAAACACCTCACCGCCCGCTCGCGCTCGCCCCGGCCGCCTTCGCCCCGCATCGCCGCCAATCGCAACAGATTCATCGCCGCCACCGAACTCGCCGCAGGCTCCGCTCCGTCATAATCTTCCTTCAACCGCAACACGATCGCCGCATCGCCTTCCTGCGAATTGAAATACCCGCCGTTCGCCTCGTCCCAAAATTTCCCATCCATCGTGCGCTGCAGCCGTCGCGCCCACCCGAGCCAGCGTTCCTCGAATCCCGCTTCATACAAATCGAGCAAGCCCTGCACGAGGAACGCGTAATCCTCCGCAAATCCTTCCGTCGTTCCGCGTCCGTCACACCAATTTCGATACAACACCCCGCGCTCCGCATCATGCAATTCCCGCTCCAAAAACTCCGCCGCCTTCGTCGCCGCTTGCAGGAGCCTGCTTGCAGGCGGTTCCTCACCGCCTGCCCGCAAGACCTGCGCTCCTTTCGCCAGCGCCGAAATCATCAATCCGTTCCACGCCGTGATGATCTTCTCGTCGCGCAAGGGCCGCGGCCGCTCATTCCTCCGCGCGCGCAACGTCTCCAACGCCGCCAACACCCGGTCGTTCGCCTCCACCACCTCCAACCCATACGCCTTCGCCGTCTGCCCGATCGACTGCCGCTGCATCAATACATTCTTCCCCTTCAACTCCCCTTGCGGATCCAGCTCCGCCGGCACATTCCCATTCTCCGCCACCCCATAATGCGCCGAAAACAAGGGCGCATCGTCGCCCAACACGTCCGCGATCTCCGCCTGCGTCCAAACATAGAACGCTCCTTCCACCGCCCGCGCTTCCTTCCCGCCGCCCCCCGCTTCCGGCGGCAGCGAATCCGCATCCTCCGCCGAATAAAATCCTCCCGCCGGATGCGCCAGATCGCGTAACACATACTCGAATACATCGCGCGCCATCCACGCATAACGCTCGTCCCCCGTCGCCTGCCTCGCCTCGAGCGCATTGACCGCGATCTGCGCCTGATCGTAGAGCATCTTCTCGAAGTGCGGCACGAACCACCGCTCATCGACCGAATACCGGTGATACCCGCCGCCGACGTGGTCGTGAATCCCGCCGCGCGCCATCGCCTGCAGGGTCGCCGTCGCCAGCTGCACCGCCTCCTTCCCCGACTCGCTCCCGAGTCCCTGCAACGCCGCCGCGCGAAACAGAAAACTCAAATTGCCCGCCCGCGGAAACTTCGGCGCCCCGCCAAACCCGCCAAAGGTCGGATCGAACGCCTCATAAAAATACTGAAAGCACTTCTCGAACGCCGCGCTCCCCGCCTCGAGCAGCGCCTTGCCTGCATCCTGTTCCTTGCCCCCTGACCCCTGCTGCGCGCTTTCCGCCAAGTGCTCCCGCAACGTCCCAATCACCCGCTCCCCTTCCGCCACCAATTTCTCCCGCTCCTCCGCCCAGCCTTTCGCAATCGCGCGCAAAATCGACACGAACCCCGCCCGTCCTCCGCGATCCTCCAACGGAAAATACGTCCCGCCAAAAAAGGGCTTCAACTCCGGCGTCAGCCACGCGCTCAACGGCCACCCGCCATGCCCCGTCATCGCCTGCACATACGTCATGTAAACCTTGTCCACGTCCGGCCGCTCTTCGCGATCCACCTTGATCGACACGAACGACGCATTCAGCACCGCCGCCACGTCTTCGTTCTCGAAGGACTCATGCGCCATCACATGACACCAATGGCACGTCGCATAACCGATGCTCAAAAAAATCGGCTTCTGCTCCGCCCGCGCGCGCGCAAACGCCGCCTCGCCCCACGGCATCCACTCCACCGGATTGTCCGCGTGCTGCAGCAAATAAGGCGACTTCTCCTTCGCGAGCGCATTGGCCATAACGTCCACCAAACCCACCGCCGCCCCAAAAACAAACCCCATGTAGGCCGCGCGCTCGCTCGCGCTTTGGTCTTCTCGCCACGACACCTGCCATTCGCAACTTTCCTCTCCCCTCTCCGACAACCCCTCACCACCCTCCTCTCATGCCCACGAAACGCATCCTTGTCACCGGCGGCTCCGGCAAAGTCGGCCACTGGCTCATCAAACACCTCCTCGAATCCGGCTACGAGGTGGTCAATGTCGACACCCGCCGCCCCGCCATCGCGCAGTGCCGCACCATCGTCGCCGACCTCACGCAGCTCGGCCAGGTCGTCACCGCCTTCTCGCCCTTCGGCACCGGCGATCGCACGCCTTACGTCGGCGTCATCCACATGGCCGCCATCCCGCGCGCTCACGAATCGCCCAACGACGAAATTTTCCGCGTCAACGCGCTCAGCACCTACAACGTCCTCGAAGCCGCCGCCCTCCTCGGCCTCCAGAAAGCCGCCATCGCCTCCAGCGAATCCTCCTACGGCCTCTGCTTCGCTTCCGAATTCTTCCCGCCGAAATATCTGCCCGTCGACGAAGCTCACCCTCAACTCCCCGAGGACACCTACGGGCTCAGCAAAATCGTCAACGAGGTCACCGCCGACGCCTTTCATCGCCGCACCGGCATGCAGATTATTTCCCTCCGCATCGGCAACGTCCTCAGCCCCGAAGACCACGCGCCCGTCCGCGCCACGTATTCAAATCCTGAACACCGCCTCCGCAATCTCTGGTCCTACATCGACGCGCGCGACCTCGCCGTCATCTGCCGGCTCTGCATCGAAAAAGACAACCTCGGTTGCCAGCCCTTGATCGCCAGCGCCGACGACACGTCGTCCGACCGCCCCACGCTCGACCTCATCAAGAAATACCTACCCACCGTCACCGACCTCCGCCGCCCGTTCGACGACCGCGCCCCGCTCCTCGCCAACGACCGTTGCAAAAAACTCCTCGGCTGGAAGCAGCAACACTTCCTCTGATTTGGCGCGGCAGCACCGGTAGGGCGCGCTCTCTGAGCG